>JAICPY010000178.1 GCA_025929585.1 Steroidobacter sp. | reverse complement strand
AGGGCCGAGCGCGATTGTGCGCGCGATGCATGTCGCCGAGCGTATCTTGCATGCAGTTATTGCGCGGCGCGTCTCGCGCTGTTTAGGGAAGGATGCGTTCAAATTACCGCCATGAAAAACTTCTTCGTTGCAAGCGAGTAATGCTTGCGCGCAATCGACAATAAACTGCATTGATGAGTCCACGAAGACTCGCGCGCGGAACAAAATTCGAGAGAAGAGATTTAGGTGTGCTATTCCCCGCCGCACACGAGAGATCTCATGACACGCTACGAAACACGGAAGACGTTCTCAATCCATGCGGCACTGCTGCTTGTCGCCGCAACTTGGTTTTCCATTGCCGATGCCGCTCCGACGACCATCATCGCGCAGCATTCGAATAAATGCCTGGATGTGCGAGGCGGTCCGCAAGCCATAGGCGACGGTGCGTTGATCGAACAATGGACCTGCACGGGCACTACGAACCAATCGTGGACGCTCAATGACAGAGGTGGCGAGCAATATGAGCTCGTTGCGAGCAACAGTAACAAGTGCGTCGAAGTGATCGACGGGTCTACGACGCGAGGAGCAGGCATACATCAGGCTACGTGCACCGGTCAGCCGCGCCAGCTCTGGCGCCTGCGTAACAAAAGCGCGAACGTGTATGAGATCGTGAACTCGCCCAGCAATTTATGCCTGGATGTTACAGGGGGTCCGCAGGCGACGGCCGACGGTGTGCTCACCGAGTTATGGGATTGCACAGGCGCGGCCAACCAGGCTTGGGCGCTCACCGCGCCGCAGACGACACCCAAGCCGCTCATCGCGAAACACTCCGGTAAGTGCCTGGACGTCATGGGCGGACCGCAGGCGACACAAAATGGCGCACTGCTCGAGCAGTGGACATGCACTGGCGCCGCGAATCAGCAGTGGACGCTTAGGGGCGTAGGCTCGGGCCAGATCGAGCTCGTCGCACAGCACAGCGGTAAGTGCATCGAAGCCGTTGGAGGTGGCACCGTCAACGGAACGAACATCCAACAGACAGACTGCACCGGCGCGCCACGCCAGCTCTGGACGCAGCAGAGCGCTGGCGCTGCGGGCGAATACAAGTTCGTCCATGCGGCGAGCAATCGCTGCTTGGATGTGACAGGCGGTCCGCAAGCGACTGCGAACGGCGCGTTGCTTGAGCTATGGGACTGCACCGGCTCGGCCAATCAAACCTGGACGATCGGAACGCCGGGGACACCATCGCCAGGCACACGCGATCCACTGAAATGGCCGTTCGCTCAAGACAGCATTTGGAATATGCCGATCGGCAGCGGCGCTGTTTATGTGCCCGCAAACCTGCCAGCGATCCCTGATGACCCGACCGACAATGTAGATCGCGTCTGGTCGCCCGTTCCCCACATCGATTGGGAACGCATCATCTTGCGGCCGAGTGCACCGCTGACGACGATTGCCTTTAGTAGCGCAGGTTGGAGCGGCGCGAATCGCTGCTCGCCTACGAGCGGGGGAAACAGCACACTGCCGGTCAGCGTACCTATCCCCACCAATTATATTCAGCCACACAGCAACGGTAACGAAGGCGCGACGTTCCTCATGCCTGATGGACGCACGCTCGTCCAGACGCAACCGTTCGCTCGTTGCACTGCCGGCGGGCCCGGCACGAGTGTGCTTGCATTCGATCCCGTCGATATCTATGGCGACGGCCGCCTCGGCGCGCACGGCGGTTCCAAGCTGTCCTCGTTCGGTGGTTCGATCCGCGTCGGTGAGTTGCGTCCGGGGCAACAAGGCATACGGCACGCGCTCAAGGTCAATCTGTTCGAAAAGATGGACTATTTCAACTGCTCGGTGGGCGCCGACTGCTTCCGGTGGCCGGCGTTCGTTTCCGACAGAAATGCAACGCAGAACTACGGCTCGATCAATAACAATCAGAATCGAGCCATGAAGATGGGATCGCTGCTCGCGCTTCCGCCCTCTGTCAACATAAACAACCTTGGGCTCGAAACCGAGCCCGGCCGACAGATTGCTTGGACGCTGCAGAACTATGGCGCTTACGTCGTCGACTCGATTGGAGGTCCCGGCTTTTCCTTGAGTGTGGAGCATGGGGCTGATGGCTCCAAGGCAGTGGAGTTCCAGAACGACTATGGCTTCTCACTGCACGCACGTGTCCGCGATGAGACAGGATGGACGCGCGACCTACAGCGCATCATCCCTCTGCTGCACGTCGTCGACAACAACGGTCCAACTAGCATCGGCGGGGGCGGAGTTCCTCGACAACCCCTAGCACCACCGTTCCAGTAAGGACTGCGAAGCAATCAGGACCAGAGGAGCCTCGATCAGACACCCATCGATTCGAATCGAATCGATTGGGTGTCCAATCGAGGCTTCATGAGCTACTTCCGCTCCTCATTCAAAATATGCCCTCCAGCCTTAGTGAAAACACAAATCCGGAGCTTCCAACGTGACCGCCTCGCTCGGCTGAAGATTGTCGCAGGAGTGAACCTTACCGATCGATCGGACCAGCTTGACGTCGAAGACGTTCGGCACGTTGGAGTCATCGGTGCAATCCAGATCGGAGGTCCAATCGATGGTGCCTGTATCTCCTGCCCGAATCGTGCGTAGACCTGTCCATTGCGTCTTGAAGAACGGCGGAGAAGACGAGGACTTTAGCTCCACGATACGAAGCGTAACGTTGGAGTCGTTTTTGATTCGAGTGCTATGCGAACACTCGGCTGAAGCCAGTCCGGGTAGCGACAGGCTACAGATCGAAGCGCTCACAAGAAGTACTTTGACGAAGTTCATGGCCGTATCCGTTGTTGAATGCACGCACATCGCGTGCATAGATACGTACCTGCGGCCCGTCGAATAGGGTTCACAGATGCCCTTCAGGACTAGCTCATCGGATCCGCTCGGCAGTACGCATTCTCGGGATCCATCCGTCATCCGTTCGCGGCGCGCGATGAGCTGATCGCAGGCGACGAGCGAACCCGCATGGAAGCTTCTTCTTCACGCGGGCAGAACGTTGGCGTTCAATCGGAACTGATTATTCGGGTCGTACTTGCGTTTGAGTTGCTGCAGACGCGGATAGTTGTTGCCGTAATTGATAGGCACACGCGCGCGTTCATCGTCCGTGATCGCGTTGACGTATAGACCGTCAGTTACTGGCTCGAGCGCCTTCCACGCTGCACGCAAAGTTTCGATGCGCGGCCCGTCTTGCGTCGGATCGGTCCAGCTCTTACTGAGCATGAGCCAATAGTTCGCGCCGCGGTTCGGAAACGCAGTCGCCGATATCGGCTTGCGTCCGATTGCACCACCTGACTGTTGGATGACGATCGAGAAGCTCCCTGGCGGTGCCGCAGCGAAGACATCTACAAGCTGTTCGATGTTGCGCGCCGTGAGCTCGGTGATGAAACCGGACTTGCCGTAGAAGCGAATGCCGTGCGCGAGCCTGCGATCCGACGCCGATTGGAGCTCCAGATACTTCATCGGCGCGATGTTGTCGAACGCGGGTTTACCCAGCGCGCGTATGGGTTCGACAACACGCTCACCGCGTGCCAGGTCCGCCGACCAACACACCTCGAGCACTATGCGCAGGCCCTCTGGCGTGGCTACCATTGCCATATCGAGGTTGAGCTCATCCGGCGCGCTCATCGAGAAATCCGCATAAAAGCTCAGCACGTCGCGCGCTTGCGCAATGGGCCATCCGATCGCGCCACCCAAGGTCGTTGAATCCATGGGATGCAAGTCGTATTCGAAAGATGCGGCGACGCCGAAGTTGCCTCCGCCCCCGCGCAGACCCCAGAACAAATCCGCGTGTTCATCTTTGCTTGCCGTGAGCAAGCGTCCGTCCGCTGTTACCACATCGACCGATCTCAGGTTGTCGCAAGCTAATCCGAAGCGACGGCCAACCCGACCCAGCCCCCCGCCGAGCGTGAGCCCTGCCGCGCCAGTGTGCGAGACCGTTCCCGCCGTGGTCACAAGGCCGAACGCGCTCGTCTCACGATCCAGGTGCTGGAGCAACGCCCCGCCCTCGACGCGCGCGATTCGTCGGCGAGGATCAACCCGAACGCCTTGCATCGGCGACATGTCGATCACCAGACCGCCATCACAAGTCGATTTACCCGAAACACTATGTCCACCGGCCCGCACTGCGGTCAACAGCTGATGCGCTCGCGCAAAGTCGACGACGCGCATCGCATCTGCCGCCGATGCACAGCGTGCGATGACTGCGGGTCGCTTGTCGTACATGCCATTCCACACACGGCGTGCACTGTCATAGCGCGGTGCATCCGGCAGCAACAGTTCACCGCGCAGGCCCATCGCGAGGTCTCGCAAGTCGCTGCCCCGAAGCGAGGCGGTCGTGCCCATGAGGGTTTTCGCAGCAATATTTGCAAGCCGCGCCGATGGGACATCAGCAAGCAGTTGTCGCGCCGGCCAGAGCGAGGCGATCCCAAGCGATGCTCGTAGAAGTGTTCGTCGTTTCATGACGATCAGTATCCAAGAGCCACGTAGCGCCAAGCTACTGCTATGATTTCAGCAATATGCTGAACGAAATCGATCTCTCCAGGATCGACCTCAACCTGCTCGTACTATTCGAGATGGTGCTCGAGGAGCGGCACGTCGGTCGTGCCGCCAAGCGGCTACACCTGTCTGCATCGGCCGTGAGTCATGGTATTCGCAGACTCAGAGAGACCTTCAACGATCCCCTGTTTCTCAAACATCCGAAAGGTATCGTTCCCACTGCGCGTGCACTCGCGATGGCGGAACCTGTCGCGCAGGTGCTGGCGCAAGTGCGTCAGGTGGTGGCAGGCGCGGACCGATTTGATCCGATGCGCTCGAAACGCCGATTTACGATCGGTGCCCCCGATGCGCTCGCAGTGCTCGCGCTCCCGATGGTGCTCGCAGCGATCTCCAAAAGTGCTCCTGGCGTGTCCGTTAGCGTAAGGGACATTCTACCGACCGATACGATCGCCGCTCTGGATGCACGTGAGATCGATGTGGCGCTCTATCCGTTCGCAGAGATCCCCGCGCGCTTCGAAGCGAGGTTCTTATACGAGGAGGACTTCATCATCGCGGCGCGCAGCGACCATGTGCTGGGTAAGCGACCCTCATTGGAAAAGTACTGTAATGCCCGGCACCTGCTTGTCTCCCGCGCGGGGGATCCGCACGGTTTCGTAGACAACGTGCTGAAGCAGCACGGGCGTTCGCGAACCATCGTGTTGACAGTGCCTAGCTTCATGTTCGCGCTCGCGACCATTGCGGCGACAGATCTGATTGGAACGCTGCCGAGAAGCTTGTTGCGCATACATGCGGCACGTTTCGGGATCGCGACAATCGAGCCTCCGCTGGCGTTCGGACATTCGCGGATTAGTGCGATCGCGCCGAAAGCTGCAGGCATCGATGGGGGTATCGCATGGCTGATGGACCTGCTGGAGCAACCACTGTCGCAGCCCGCGGCGGCAGGCAAGCCAGGGGGCTAACTCATCTGTATATGACAACTTGTATGACTTGGCAGCGGTCAATGTCGGTGCTTGACTCATTCACGCAAATCAGTGCGCGCATGCGACGCTAAACTTCATTCAAGCACTCCGCCCTCCCCTTTCTCTCGAAGATCTTTCAACAACTGGGAAACGTGCCATCTGCCTAGCTCTCGGTATGCACCGTAAGTCCAGGGGCTGGAGTCCAACGTGACGAGCCACGTCGGATGCTGCGGGAATACTGGATTCTTTTGAGCCTCGGACGTGGATCGCAGATTAGGGCTCCAATTTCGAGACGTCGAAAGGAACCCGAAGATTTCCGCAGGGAAGTCCTCGACCTCCTTTCGCACTGAGCTGAATGCCGCTACGCATTCCGGTGTGCCCTTGGTTGCATAGAACGCATCGTTGCTGACCGTCTTTGTCCCTGTATCCGTATTCAACTGCTTCAGTGCTGAAGCGTGACAGTCCATCAGTGCAGGTTTGAGTTTTTCCAAATTCAAGGATGGCTTTAGCACATAGAGTCTTGCACCATATCCGCCGGTATCCTCTAGCACGCACGTCGTATCAGATGCATTTCTGGTGATGCACCCCTTCTGTAATGCGCCTTTTGCCATTCGCCATGGTGAATGCCCCTCCACGGCAGCGTAGCGTGGGTTCTTCGCCTCTTCACATTGTTCCGAGAAAGACAAGTTATCTTGCTCGAGTCCCGGCATGAATAGATACAGCGACTTCGTCTGTAGTTTCTGTTGCAGGACACATAGATCCTTGAACTTCCCATTCGTATCCTGCGCAGCATCCGCAAAGAGAATCGTTCGGACACCCCTTCGCACCAAAGAGAAGATGCCTGTGTTGTCCGATTGCCCACCATCTGAAAGATGAATGTCGGGTGCGTTCGGATTCTTGGTTTGGCGATGAAGATAATAAAACGGAAAAGGCAACGCTTTGTGCAAGCCGCGAACACTATCCGGTTGCCACGGATTGGCTATGTCTAATCCCCAGTCGAGTTGAAAGAAGCGAAGTCCTGCGCCTATGAAGAACCGGCGCACTCCGCCATAGCTGCGCTGTTGAGAATCGAAGAATGCCGCAGACGCTGATACTGCAGTCACCACGTCCACTTCGGGATGCGAGCCAGGCCAATAGCCATACAGCCGGGACCCATAGCCCGTCGGCGTAAACTCGAACACCGAATCTTCGAAATCCGGAAGCTTCTGCTCCAGCAGATCAAACGGCGTGGCAGAGACGCCGGCCGTCGTATTCACTACCAAGAACGGCACTCTAGGCAATGCGAAACCGTCATCCGCTCGCCTCGCTTCCCCTTCTCCCCGAGTGAGCTGCAGCGTGGAGAACGTGAGGCCCCGGCCCACCAGATGATTAGGCACGGGACGGACCGACTCGCAACTCGCGAGGCCATCCGCGCGTATATCCGAACCGCACCCGTCACTCAGATTCACTGGCGGTAAGCCGAAGGTGCGTTCGATGCCTTGGCGATATTGCCGCTGGCTCGGCGACACCTCCAGGTTCCAGTCGAACAGAATGTTTGCAAACAAATGGCCGGGCAATGTTACGAGCGTCAAACCAAGGGCCTTGCCGACATCTCCTTGAAGACGCTCCGGCCTTTCACCAAAATCGTTCGAGAAAACGTCCGCATATTGACGTAGATGATTCTGATGTCTGAACTCATCTTGTGGGACGAAGGCGCGTGGATCGCCCGCGGGGCAGATATCCTGATACTCACCTTCCTCTGTTCCGCTTCCGGGCGGCAAGCCGAGCAAGCCTGCATACTTCCAAGGGATGCAGTCCTCGAAAAAGGGAACCGTCGGATCCAAATGGTCGGACGCTTGTTGCGCTGCCTGCTGCGCCTTCGCTTGCTGACGGGTTGTGGTATAGCGCAGAGGATCCAGATACAGATCCGTCAAGCGCGAGTAGTACCAAAGTGCCGCGTATCCTCCGCCGGACACGGTAGAGATAACGTCGATTTTCTTCTGAAGAATGCCCTCGCGATGCAAGCCCGAAAGCACGCCCATCGCATATGAGGCGGCTTTTGCTCCTCCACCAGAAAGCGCCAGTCCGATCTCATAGGGAGGTCCGGACTCGTTCTCGCAATCCCTCGATGTAGCTGCCAGCTCAAAGCAGAACCGCTTGCGCAGGTCTCGATCGGAGAAATACTCCGCTCCTTCCAGGATACTCGGCCGCCCTCGCCATAATGGCTCTTCGGCCGGAGGAATGATGGGTTGCATTTTGAATACCGGGTGCGCACACCCGGCAAGCAAGAAGACAGCTATCGCGACAAGCAATCCTACGCGCTGATGTGGTGCCATGACACGCACTCCTTTACAGCTT
>JAICPY010000171.1 GCA_025929585.1 Steroidobacter sp. | reverse complement strand
CCAACCAGTGAAGAGGTTCTGAAGATTCCAGGTGCTTTGTCCGTGACGGATCAGTACGAGTTTGCCGGGCATGGGGGAGTAGGGGGTAATGATTAGGGGGTAGGGGGTAGCAAGAATAGGAAGGCGCGCTTTATACCAGAAGTCGAGAAAGAGTGAGGAGTGACGAGTGACCGGTGACGGGCAAGAAAGGGGGGCTTTTCGCCGGTGATCCGGCCAAAAGCACCGATGCTCCTGGGATGTTCGGATATACGTGCGAACTTTTCGTCATCACCCGACCCGTCACCCGTCACTTCTCCCCCGTCACTCTTCTCACCGCCTGTACGGCCACCGACAGCGTGGCGAAATCCATCTCGGGGAGGGATCGCATGTCGTTCATCGTTTGTCGGACGCCCTCGACCGCGGTCTTGTTCTGAGCCAGCCAGGTGTCGAGCATGTCGGTGACGGATGCGCGGCGGTTCTCTTTGAGCACTTGCAGGCAGAGGATGCGCTGGAGCTCGTAGACATTGTCGCGCAGCGTCGTGCGCGCGACCGCTTGCCAATGACCTTCGACACCTAAGATCTCGATTTGCTCGCGCAACCAATCGAGCGACAGGGCTGTGCCGACACCGAAGTAGATAATCGCGGCACGGTCCATCGCAAGCTTGGTTTTCTCGGCGATCGCGACCAGATCGAGCCCCGAGCGTAGCGCAACGAGCGTTGCCATCCGATTGCTCAGCTGCTCCGGAACTTGGGCCAAGCGATATTGCTCGCACCGCGCCTCGAAGGACGTTAGATCGGAGCCCGACAGCACGCGAGGGATCGCATCGTCCAACTCCGTCAGGCCGCGGCGGAAACGTAGCACCTGCTCTTCGATGTTCAGCTCACCGGGTTGATGATGAATCAGCCAATAGGTGCTGAAGCGCAGTAGTCGAGCTGTCTCATGCATCATCTCGTACTGAGTCGTCGCTGCGACCTTATTGTCGAGCGACTCGATATCGCTCCACGTCTTGCGCATGCCAAAAGCCTCGCGCGCGATCGCATAGGCTCGCACGATGGTGGATGCTTCGGCATTGGTGTCTTCCTGTGCTCGCCGAGCGAACGTCGCACCCATCCGATTGACCATACTGTTCGTGGTCGCAGTCGCGATGATCTCGCGTCGCAGCGGATGCTTGTTCAAGTAGCGCTCGCAGCGGCGTGCGACGAGTGTTGGGAAGTAGCGCTCCAACTCTTGACTGAGGTAAGGATCTTCGGGGACGTCCGAATCGATGAGACGCGAGTACAAGGTCATCTTTGCATAGGCAAGCAGAATCGCGAGCTCAGGCCGAGCCAGTCCTCGTCCAGTGCGATGTCGCTCGTCGATCTCTTCGGAGGAGGGCAGGAATTCCAATGCGCGATCCAGATGACCGGCCAGCTCTAGCGAGCGGATCGTGTGCGCGTGCTCGAACAGGTCTTTGGTCGCGCGCAACTCGAGCGTAGAGAGAGCCTGGCTCTGAAGATAGTTGTCGCGCAACACCAGCGCCGCCACATCCTCGGTCATGTCGGCCAGCATCTTGTTGCGCTTGGCGAGCGTCAGTCCGCCGCGCTTGCTGGCCGTATTCAGCAGGATTTTGATATTGACTTCGTGATCGGAGCAATCGACGCCGCCGGAGTTGTCGACGAAATCGGTATTGATCCGCCCACCGGTCAGTGCGTATTCGATTCGTCCACGTTGCGAGAAACCCAAATTGCCGCCTTCGCCCACGACTCGGCAGCGCAGTTGATGGCCATCGACGCGCACAGCGTCATTTGCCCGATCACCGACGTCTGCATGGCTTTCCTCGCGCGACTTGACATACGTGCCGATGCCGCCGTTCCAGAGCAGATCAACTTGCATGCATAGAACGGCGCGGATGAGGTCGATCGGACTCAACGTGTCGCGATCCAAGCCCAGCATCGCTCGGGCCTGGGGTGACAACTTGACGGTCTTCGCGCTGCGTGAATAAACGCCGCCGCCCTTGGAGATGAGCTTGGAATTGTAGTCTTCCCAAGTCGAGCGCGGCAGGGCGAACAGCCGCTTGCGTTCAGCGAAGCTTGCCGCCGGATCCGGATTCGGATCGATGAAGATGTGAATATGATTGAAGGCGGCGAGCAACTTCATGTGAGGGGACTGCAGCATGCCGTTGCCGAATACGTCACCGGACATATCGCCGATCCCAATGGCGCTGAATGTTTGCGTCTGAGTATCGATGCCGAGCTCTCGAAAGTGCCGCTTCACGCACTCCCACGCGCCTCGGGCAGTGATGCCCATCTCTTTATGGTCATAACCCGCCGATCCGCCCGACGCGAAAGCATCGCCGAGCCAAAATCCATACTCTGCCGATATTTGATTCGCGATATCGGAGAACGAGGCCGTGCCTTTGTCCGCTGCGACGACGAGATAAGCATCATCGCCATCTCGGCGGACGACTCGCGATGGAGGCTTCACTCGTCCATCGACGATGTTGTCCGTGACATCGAGCAATGCGCGGATGAAGGTTTGATAGCACTCCACCCCTTCGCGTTGCACTTGCTCGCGCGTTGCGTTCGTCGGGATGCGTTTGGGAACGAAGCCGCCTTTTGCCCCGACCGGCACGATGAGGGTGTTCTTGACGTTCTGGGCTTTCATCAAGCCCAGCACCTCGGTGCGAAAATCCTCGCGCCGATCGGACCAGCGAATGCCGCCGCGTGCAACTTGACCCATGCGCAGATGGACGCCTTCGACTCTGGAGGAGTACACGAAGATCTCGTACGCCGGACGAGGTTGTGGAAGCTCGGTCAGCGCGCGGGAATTGAGTTTGATCGCTAGATAGGGCTTCTCGGATCCCGTTGCGCTCGTCTGATAATAGTTGGTGCGCAGGGTTGCTCGAATCAGCGCGGCAAAGCGCCGCAAGATTCGATCTTCGTCCAAGCTCTTCACCTCATCGAGCAAACTCGTGAGCTCCGTCTGTAGCTTCCCATCGAGGTTCGCACGTGCGGTTTCGGTCAGACTCGGATCGAACTGCGTTTCGAACAATTGCCACAGCACCATCGCGATGGGCGCGTTCGCCGCGAGTACGCGCTCCATGTAGGCTTGGCTGAACGTTGAGTTCGTTTGCAATAAGAAGCGGCAATAGGCTCGCAGCACCATTGCCTGGCGCCAGCGCATCGATGTCAGTACGACTAAGCGGTTGAAGCCGTCATTCTCCGCGCGGCCCTCGAATACGGCCGTGAACGCTTCGTTGAATCGATCTTGCAAGGTGTCATCGACTTGGCTCTCGCCGCGGGTGCGCATCTCGTAGTCGGTAACCCAAATCTCCTGTTGCGTCGGCAGCCGCAGCGTGTATGGCCGTTCGCTCACGACGAGGAAGCCGAGGTTCTCGAGGATGGGCAAGGACTGCGATAGATGAATCGGTGCGCCCGCGCGAAACAATCTCAGGTGAACCGTGTTCGCATCGCCAGTGATCAACCGCAGCGCAACGGTGTCGGGATTGAGGATGATGCGGTCGATCTGGCGAATATCTTCGATCGCTTCGGCGGCCTGAACCTCATCTTCGTACGCGGGCGGGAAAGCATTCCGATAGCGATCCGCGATCGTGCGGCCTTCGAATTCACCGTGCTCGAGGATCAAAGCATCGCGCAATCGATCGTCCCAAGTCCGCACGGTCTCTGCGATGCGTTTCTCCAACTCCTGGACGTCGACGCGAGGTCCTCCGGTTTCACTCAGGCGCACGATGATGTGCACGCGCGCCAGCGCGGATTCAGAGATCTGAACTTGCGACTCCAGTGCTGCTGCTTCCAACCGCTCGCGAATGACTTGCTCGAGCTTCTCACGCACTTGGGTGTTGTAGCGATCTCGCGGTACGTAGATCAGCGCGGAATAGAAGCGCCCGAAAATGTCCCTTCGCAAGAACACTCGTACCCGGCGGCGTTCGTAAAGATTCACCACACCTCTGACGATCCGAATCAGATCCGAGACGCTGGCCTGAAACAGTTCATCGCGCGGGTAGGTTTCGAGAACGTGAACGACCGCTTTCGCATCGTGACTGGTCGGATCGAGTGCGAAATGATCGATGACACGCTCGATCTTTTGTCGAAGCAGCGGGATCTCGCGCGGACTTCGATAGTAGACACCGGAGGTGAAGAGTCCCAGAAATCGGAGCTCGCCGACTACCTTGCCTGCACGATCGAATGTTTTGATGCCGACATAGTCCAGGTACGTCGAGCGATGAACGGTCGACTTGGAGTTGGCCTTGGTGATCGTCAGCAGGTCTTGCGATCGTGCGTGATCGCGCAAGTCACCTTTGAGTACCGTGGGTTGGGGACGCCTGCGACCCACGCGCAGGATGCCAAGGCCCGTCTCTGGCATTGCCTCCGCGAGGTCTTCGCTGCGCCCGCGCTTGAGCCGATATTCGCGAAACCCGAGGAAGGTGAAGTGATCATCGGCCATCCATTCCAACAGCTCGGCTGTTTCCTTGGTCTCGTGCGTCGGCACGGGCAAGGTTTGTGAAGGCAGGCTTGCTGCAATATCCAGTGCGCGCTGGCGCATCTGCGGCCAATCTTTGACCGCGAGCCGAACGTCATTTAGCGTGCGAAGAATCTTGTTCTGCAGCGCTTCGAGGCCGGCGGGATCTTCGATGCGATCGATTTGAATGTGCTGCCAAGATTCTTGGACGAAACCGGCAGGGTGTTCATCGCCGGCGGACATCTGCAGCAAGCGTCCCGCGCGCTCGCGACGAACTGCGAGCACCGGATGGATCATCAAGTGAACCGTGAGATCCTCTTCGGTGAACACCATCCCGAGTGAGTCGACCAGGAACGGCATATCCTCGATCGTCGTCTCTACCACTGTGTGCTGCGAGATCCACCCGTCGCGCGCGGCTTCGGCGTTGAATACGCGCACGATCGGTCTATTTCGTTTGCGTATCGTGGCGGATCTCAGATGTGCCAATGCGGCTGCGGCGAGCGCGGAGCTGGGATACGCGCGCAAATCTTCTTCCGCTACGCCGCGAAAATATTCCCGAATCAACGTTTCAGGAGCGATGGGATCTTTAGCGTGTTTGCGATTGCGAGCCGCAGCTACGATGCGTTCGATCAATTTGCGTCGCGCGGCAGGTATGGTGACGGCCATTTTGTGTCGTGACTCGCAGTTCAACAGATCGTGACTAGGGGGCGTGAAGTAGACGAGTTTGAAGCCGGAGTGCCACGAAAGGTGATTCACACCGCGAGTTGTTTTCAGAACCGCCGTAAATACATCCATGTAGGCTCGTGAAAAAACATCCCTGTTTTTGAACGTTCTGAAAACAACTCGCAGTGTGAATCACCATGCGTCGTGCCGGTTCCTACGTCGCACCTCAGAGATGGAGTGAATTCGGATCGCCATTGCGGAGATGAGGTCCACGATGAGAGGTATGGGTGAAAAAGGTGGATGTATTAGATAGGCAGCGACAGATCGGCGATCACTGCCCCTAAGAAACGGCAAGCCTCACCGCCCGTGATGCAGCGATGATCGAACGTGAGAGACAGTGGGATTCGCGTGTGAATCTCCGGCGCGTTCGCGCCAGCGACGACGTCGCGTTGCAATCTGCCTGAACCGAGGATGGCCACTGTCGGCGGCACGACCAGCGGGGTTGCGTAGCGACCGGCCATGGTGCCGAAGTTGGATAGCGTGAACGTGTAGTCACGCATTTCTTCTGGACTCACGGTGCGCGCACGAGTTCGCTCCTTCAACGAGTTCAGCACTTCGCGCAGTTGTGCGGCGGACTGATTACCGACATCGCGTAATACCGGAACGATCAATCCTTCCGGCGTGTCGACGGCTATCGCCAGATTGACCTGCTCCATGAGTTTTCGTGAAGGGCCGGAGGGATCGAACAACGCATTCAATCCGGGCTCTGATTTCGCTCCGGCAACGATGGCGCGAATCAAACGGACGGTGATGTCGCTGCGCTCCTTCCAGCCTTCGATGTCTGCGTCATCGAAGATCGTGCACATCGCAATCTCATCTCGCGACAGCGACATACTCGAAGACATGGCCTTACGGGCACCGCGCAGTTTGTCTGCGTCGGTGAGTCCCGCGACGGGTGGCGAAGGTGTTCGCGGACGTGCGTTCAGCGCGTTCGAGCTCGACAGCACGTCATCGACTGTGACCAGTCCATGACGCCCCGTTGCGCGACACGATGCGAGCTGTACTCCAAGGCGCTTTGCCAACATGCGCACCGCTGGTGCGGCACGAACACGTTCGCGAGTCGAACGTCGTGAACCTCCGACGACGGCTCGATCGACCAACTCCTCGTCGGTGCTCGCCATGTGCCCGACGACCATTCCTTGTCCAGACGAGCTTGCTTGCTGGCGTGCGCTCGTGTGAGCAGGCGCAGCTGTGGACTGCGCGCCCGTCAATTCGAAATCGACCAGCGGTTTGCCGGTTTCTACCGTATCGCCCGCTTGCGCATGGAATTTCACGATGCGTCCGCTGTAGGGGCTCGGAACGTCTACGACTGCTTTCGCCGTTTCAACGGAGAGCATCGGCTGATCTACTTGGACTTCGTCACCTTCTTTGACGTGCCACGCGACGATCTCGGCTTCCGGCAATCCTTCGCCAAGGTCTGGGAGGTTGAAGGTGGTCATGAGCGGAATCCAGAAGGGGATAGGGGATAGGGGATAGGGGCTAGTTCGGAAAGCACTTGCCCCGTACTGCGCCGCGCGGGCCACGCGCGATTGCAAGGAATCATTACCATGCTCTGCCTATCGCCCATCCGCTATCCCCTATCGCCTTCGACAGTCGTCTTCACGGCATCCACGATCCTCGCGATGCTCGGGATGTAGTCGTTTTCCAATCGATACAGCGGCATCACGGTGTCGAATCCTGTGACGCGCTGAATCGGCGCAATCAGGTCGTACAAACCGTGCTCCGCCACGCTCGCGGCGATCTCTGCGCCGACGCCGCAGTTACGCGCTGCTTCGTGCACGATCACCAGCCGTCCGGTTTTCGCGACGGAGTCGAGGATGGTTTCGAAATCGATCGGACTCACCGTCGCCAAGTCGATGACTTCGGCACTGATGTTGTCGGCAGCAAGTTGATCTGCTGCTTTCAGGACATCGACGGTCATGGCGCCCCAGGTCACGATCGTCACGTCTTCGCCTTCTCGAAGGATGTAGCACACGTCCAGCGGCAGCGCTTCGCCGTCGTTCGGGACTTCCTGTTTCACATATCTGTAAATACGTGAGGGTTCCAAGAAGATGACTGGATCTGGATTTCTGATGGCAGCCAACAGTAATCCATATGCTCGAGCGGGCGAGGAGGGGCACACGACGCGAATGCCTGGCACATGCGCCAGCATTGCTTCGACGGATTCGGAGTGATGTTCAGGCGCGTGAATGCCACCACCATGAGGCATGCGCAAGACGACGGGGCAACTCATGCGCCCGCGCGTGCGATGCCGCAAGCGACTCATGTGATTCACTATTTGGTCGATGGCCGGATAGACGAAACCCATGAATTGAATTTCTGCAACCGGCTTCATGCCTTGCGCAGCCATTCCAACGCACATACCGGCAATCATGTTCTCTGCAAGCGGAGTGTCTTGTACACGCTCGCTGCCGAATCGCTCGATCAAACCTGCAGTCGCGCGAAATACGCCACCACTCTTGCCGACATCCTCGCCAAGAACGACGACGCTCGGATCGTGCTCGAGCTCCCACGCCTGCGCCATTGCAATGGCTTCGATCATTGTAATTTTCGGCATGATTCAGAGGGCGCGGTGCGACATGCGAGTTGCGGTGGGCGCAACAAGGATTACCTTGCGCCACGATGGTAATTCCGGGTCTGCAAATGAGACCGCAAATGGGATTCGGAGCATGATCACGTTTCTCAACGGCTCAGTGCGAGGGCCGACCCGTGCCGGCAAAGCGTTTCGCGAGCTCTTTCTGCGCCTCGATGTAGCGGGGCGGGTTGGCGTATAGATAGTCGAACATCGCATCGATGGGCTGCTTCGGTGTGCTCAAGTACTCCCTCACTGCCTCTTCGACTTCCTGCGCATAGCCCGCCTTCATTGCCTTCTCGCGCGCTTCATCCAGCACTCCGCGAGCCTGAAGCAACGCGCGCATGCGGATCAAAGGTTCCAGCTGCCAGGCTTGAGTCACTTCTTCGTTCGAGCGATAACGAGTGGCATCGTCGGCCGTGGTGTGGTCGCTCAAGCGATAGGTCATGGCTTCGATGACCATCGGGCCGCCGCCATTGCGTGCGCGCTCGAGCGCGCTCGATACGACCTCTCGCACGGCCAATGCATCATTGCCATCGACTTGGATGCCTGGGATTCCGGCAGCGATCGCTTTTTGTGCCAGAGTCTTTGCGGCCGTTTGTTCTTCGATCGGTACTGAGATCGCCCATTTGT
>JAICPY010000270.1 GCA_025929585.1 Steroidobacter sp. | reverse complement strand
CGTACGCTCGTAGTACTTATCAATATGCAACGTGTGTGTGTTGCTGGTTAGCTCCGATGTGCTCACAGAGGCGAGGAAGCCGATCTCCCCGATCCCGGTGTCGAAGCGATCGCTGAAGAGTAGTGAGCCAGAGGGCTTCGCCTCTTCGGCCAAGTCTCCCAACGTGTACTCTCCAGAGAACGCAATCACACGCTCTGCGCTATCGAACGGCAAGCGAGTACGCAGATCTACCGTGCCCGACAACCCGCCCTCGATCATGGCTGCAGAGGGGTTCTTGTAAACATCCACTGCCGCCATCAGCTCCGGTGGCACGTCTTCGAATCCTAGCGTGCGGCTGTTCTTGGCGGAGAATGCCGAGCGGCCATTGAGCTCGCTGCGCACCCATGTCAAACCGCGTACGGTCACACCTGCGCCTTCTACTGCGATGCGATCCGCATCGCGCGGCTCGGGCACGCGACCGATCGCAAGGCCTGGAATGCGTTGCAACACCTCGGTGACGCTGCGATCGGGAAGCGCGCCGATTTCCACAGCAGTAATCGAGTCGACGATTTCCTCGGCTTCTTGCTTGCGAAGCTGCGAGCTTTGAAGCTGACCTCGAATTCCCGTAACGATCACTTCCTCGACCGGCGCGTCCGACTGCGCGAATGCAGGCGTCGTCAGTGAGATCGTGCCGAGAGCGACGGCCGAAACGGCGGCTCTCGGATTCATGAGCGGCGCAATCGCGCTGTATAGGCGACTCGGCCGCGGTTTGCTCTTCATCTGCTTCCCCCTTGACGTAGATGACTCGTCTTTATCGGCTCGATGATCATCGCAGTGCGTTATTCACCCGACGTCGCCTCGAGTCCGACCCCCGAACTGCTCTTATTTGATCCTCAAGGCCGAACATCGCTTTGCCCTGCAGTGCACGCGACGACACCGGTTGCCTGGATCGTAACGCCGAGATCGCAGAGTTCGCAAGTAAAACTAGCATTCGTATATGAAAACACGTCACGGTGGCGATGCATGGGCTTGGCCAACCTGCGTTCCGTCGCTCCCTCTATGCGAACCGGTGTTCTACATGCAAGATTGGCGGCCTCGAACGAAGAAGCGCATCGGCAATGGCAAAAAGAACAGATCGAACCAATAAGAAAGCAGCCGAGGCGGAATCCCTGGGACGGAAATACCGCGCACCTGCGCTGGAAAAAGGCCTGGACGTACTCGAGTTGCTGGCGGCCGAGAAGGCGGCTTTGAACCTGTCGACCATTTCTGAGCGCTTGGGACGCTCCGCGGGCGAGCTCTTCCGAATGCTGCAAGTACTGGAATACAAGGGCTTCATCACCTTCTCCGAGACGGGTGCAGGCTACGTATTGAGCAACAAGTTGTTTGCCCTCGGCATGGCGCAAGCACCTGTGCGCTCGTTGTTGGAAGTGGCGATGCCCATCATGCGAAGGCTGAGCGTTGCCATCGGGCAGTCTTGCCATATTGCGGTGCCCTCGGAAGATCAGATCGTCGTAGTTGCCCGCATCGAGCGCCCGGGCGATTTGGGATTCTCGGTGCGTATCGGTTATCGTCGCGAGATCACGCGCGCGACCTCTGGTCTGGTGTTGTTTGCCTTCCAAACAGATGAGATCCGACGCATATGGCTGAAACGTTGCGGACTCAAAGGCAATGCCGCCGATGACTTCGTGACCCGCGCGGAGGCCGTGCGCACTCGCGGCTATCACCAGGCCGTAAGTCACTTCGTGCAAGGTATCGTCGATCTTTCAGCCCCGGTCCTGCGCAGCGAAGCCGCGGTTGCGGCTTTGACCGTGCCTTTCGTGCATAGCATGCCGCTGGTTGCATCCAAGGAAGCAGCCATTGGCCAAGTGCGCGAAGCGGCGGCGAATATCTCGAGCGAGCTTGCGCTCGGCGATTTCTCCTGATGGCCACCACCGAAGAGGCGACCGGAACCCGCGCTACGTATCGAGCCGCGATGATTCTCATCGTCGGCTTGTTCTTGATGTGGGGAATCGCGAACAGCTTGAACGATGTGCTCGTGGCACAGTTCAAGAAAGCATTCCGTTTGAGCGATTTCGAATCGGGACTGGTGCAATCGGCGTTCTACGTCGGCTATTTCGTGTTCGCGATTCCGGCATCGCTATTCATGCGGCGTTTTGGCTATCGTGCGGCGGTCATCTTGGGATTGTTGCTGTACGGCACCGGCGCGCTTCTCTTCTATCCGGCTGCCGCGATGCTCGAGTATGGCTATTTTCTCGCCGCTCTCTTCGTCATCGCCAGCGGACTTGCCTTCCTCGAGACATCGGCCAATCCATTGATGACGGTCATAGGTCCGCCCGAAGACGCCGATCGTCGGTTGAACTTCGCCCAATCCTTCAATCCCTTGGGTGCGATCACAGGTGTTGCGTTAGGCAGCCAGCTGATCTTCTCCGACGTGCAACTCACACCTGAATACATTCAGAGTCTCTCCCCCGCAGACCTACAAGCTGCGTATGTAACCGAAGCACATGCCGTGCAGCTTCCGTACGTGGCATTGGGCCTGTTGGTCCTGATCTGGGCCGGCCTCGTCTGTCTCGTTAAGTTCCCGAGCGTGGATGAGCCGCGCGAGGCAGTCCGCTCGGAATCGTTTCTTCAAAGCTTCAAAGTCCTGCGAAAGCATCGACGCTTTTGGTTCGGCGTGCTCGCGCAATTTTTCTACGTGGGCGCCCAGGTGGGCGTGTGGAGCTATTTGATCCGCTACACCCAGTACAATCTGCCTGGCACCACCGAGAAAACCGCCTCGCAGTACCTGACACTCTCATTGATCTTATTCATGGCTGGACGCTTTCTAGGCACGACACTGATGAAACGCTATTCAGCCGCGAAATTGATGGCGTTGTTCGCTGCCGCGGCCGGGTCGCTGTCTGCTTTCGCATCTATCAGCGGGGGCTACTCAGGTTTGTGGGCATTGGTTGTCGTGAGCTTCTTCATGTCGATCATGTTTCCGACGATCTTCTCGTTGAGCTTGCGCGGCCTTGGCATACGAACGAAGACTGGCTCGTCTCTGTTGGTCATGGCGATCGTGGGAGGAGCTGCACT
>JAICPY010000053.1 GCA_025929585.1 Steroidobacter sp. | reverse complement strand
TTCGCACCCCGCACCCGCACGCCGCAGGTCACAGCACCGGCTTCAATACCATCAGTGCGGCGGCAATGACGGGCGCGAGCGTCGCGACCGCGGCCCAGATTTTCCAACGCGCTGCGAGTTGGGTGTAACTGGCTTCATTAAACGGTGGCTGTTCGACCCCAGCGCGCGCTAACGCTAAGAGCTGACGCTGAAGCGGTGCGATACGAGTGCCGAACACTGCACCCGAAATAACGAACAAAACGATCGACCACAGTATCCAGCCCGTTCCAAGGATGGGAATTCTTCCCGCCATCGCCGCCGCAACACCGGCAATCGCGATGATCAAAACACCCGGTGTCGTAAACAAACGGTCGCTACGAATGATCCCGGCCATCGTATGCGCGAGCAAACGCGGATCGCGCGTGCGCCACGCGTGTTGATGCCAGAAAACGCCGGTAACGATGTTGCCCAAGAAGAGCACGACACCTGCAACGTGGATCAGCTTGAGGAGGAGGTACATGGAGGAAAGGAAGGCGATAGGGGATAGGAGATAGGGGATAGGGGATGGTTCGGAATCGGGAGGTGTAACTCTAGACGAGTGAGCTATGGGTGCAAGTGTGTTGAAGGTTGGCTCCCCTCTATCTTTTGACTATCCCCTATCCGCTATCCCCTATCGCCTTCTCTCTTACCGGAACCTTCCTCGCATCTCACGTTACTGACAGCAGCCATAACTACTCGAGGGATGCCCACATGAATATGCAACGGCGACCGCATCGGAATGTACTCCGATCGGTTGTGTATGTTTCGGTCGCTGCCGCGTTGGCGGCATGCGGCGGAGGAGGCGGCGACTATGCAAATCCGCCGGTCGCCCAGCCCGCTCCGCCCGCACAACCTCCCGCTCCACCACCGGTCGTCGAACCTGAAGCGAGTGCGTTCGCATTCAGCGCATTGGCGTCCGACGGATCGATTCCTGGCACCGTCGCGGATGTCGATGTGATCAACCCTTGGGGCTTGGTGATGGCGGGTACGGCTGCTGCTTGGTTCGTCAACAATGCCACTGACAAAGCGACCATCTATGACGGCACCGGAAAGAAGGCGAATCTGGTAGTCACGATTCCGGCGGGAGTCAACGGTGCTGCTGCGCCAACGGGCATCGTCGGGAATCCGTCGCAGACCGATTTTGTCGTGACGAATGGGACGGCTTCGGGCTCGGCCCGCTTCATCTTCGCAGGCGAAGCCGGAACGATCTCGGGCTGGAACCCAACTGTGAATCCAAATACCGCGATGATTGCGCATGACGATGGTGCCGATGGCGCGGTTTACAAAGGTCTCGCGGTGGCAAGCAATGGCACGGCGAACTTCCTATACGCAACGGACTTTCACAACAACAAGATCGACGTCTTCGACAGCACCTTCGCAAAGGTCACGACGGCTGGCGGCTTCGTAGATCCCGATCTTCCCGAAGGATTCGCACCCTACGGAATCCAAGCGCTGCAAATCGATGGACAGACAGTCATCGTCGTCACGTATGCGCAACAGGACGACGCAGCTCGCGATGAGGTGACGGGCGAAGGCCTCGGTCTAGTCAACACGTTCGATGCCGATGGCAATCTGATCGCGAACTTGATTCCGCAAGGCGCGCAGCTCAATGCCCCGTGGGGCATCGCGCTTGCGCCCGAGGAGTTCGGCACGCTCAGTAACGCATTGCTCGTCGCCAATTTCGGTGACGGTCTGATCAATGGCTTCAATGCTGCCACCGGTGAGTTCATCGGTACCTTGAGCGATGCGAATGGCGATCCCATCCAGAACGACGGCCTATGGGCGATCGCATTCGGCAATGGCGCTCGCAATCAGTTTGCGACGACGCTGTACTTCACCGCAGGCATCGCCAACCAGGCAGCCGGCGTATATGGTCGCATCGACCTGGGCGATGTCGCACCGGACATCATTGCACCCACAGCCGCATTGACTGCACCTGCAGCGGGCGAGGTCAGTGGCACGGTCGCGGTCAGCGCGGATGCAACGGACAATGTCGGCGTGACAGAGGTGCAATTTCTTGCCGGCACCGAGGTGATTGGGACCGACGCGACTTCACCGTTCACGGTCGATTGGGATACCACCACAGTCGCGAACGGCGAGCTGAATCTTACGGCGCAAGCGAAGGACGCGTTCGGCAACGTGACGAATTCGGCCGCTGTCGCAGTGACAGTCAACAACGTCGCTCCGCCTCCGCCTCCACCTCCACCGCCGCCCCCCGCAGTAACGCTAGCCGATCTTCAGGAAGACATCTTCGGACCGCGATGCTCGGGTTGCCATACTGGTTCCGGTACCGGGTTGCCTGGAAGCATGAATCTCAGTACTGCGGCGAGTACGTTCGCAGCACTGGTCGGTGTGACGAGCGAACAAAATCCGCCTCTGCAGCGTGTCGAAGCAGGCGATCCAGACAATAGCTATGTCATCGACAAGCTCGAAGGTACACAGGCACTCGGTCAACGTATGCCCGCGGGCGGGCCGTTCCTGGACCAAGCGACCATCGATCAAATTCGCTCTTGGATAACTGCCGGCGCACCTGGGCCGTAAAGGAGATGTGAAGTTTCGAGGTGAGTTCTAACATTGATTGCTTCCACTTAGAGCACTGCCGCTGGGTTTTCCGACAAGAGGATTTGCAGTTCCCCCCTTTTCCTGCAAATCGGATTAGACGAAGCCCGGCGGCAGCCTTTCTGCGATTGCCTTCAAAACTCGAATTGAAAGCCGAACGAGGGGAGCCGCGGAAATAGATAGTTCTCTCGCGTTCGCACTTGCCCTGAGCGCGTGTCTGTGAAGAACTCGTCGACGCAGCAGGGATTTTCCCGGCCGAAGAGGTTGTAGATGTCGATGTAGTACGTCAGCCGTCCGGTATCGAAAACAGCCTGCCTGCTCGCGCGCAGATCGAAGCGCAAGAAGTGTCCGAGACGTGCCTCGTTGCGTGCACCCAGGCCGAGACGATCACCGCCGTCGATCAAGTAAACGCGGGTGGTCGGAAATCCACTGTGATACAAACCAGAAAGAGTCAGATTCCACGCGGCACCTTCACGGTGCAGCCCGAATGATGCGCTGTGACGTTGATCCCAAGAGCGCGAGTGCCATCCATCGGCATCGAGTTCCTCCGCTTCTGCGAAGGCGTAGCTAAGCCAGCCACCCCAAGCTTCCTGCGCCTGCCGCTTGATAGTCAGCTCGATGCCCGCGCTACGCGCCTGCGAGGCATCGATACGGATCCGATCGGATTCCGCCTCCGCGATCAGCACGAGATAATCGAACTGATTCTCGAATCGTGGGCGTAGATCATCGTAGTCCTTACGATATAACGATGCGCCAGCACTCCAGCCTGACCCGAGCATTCGTGTGTAGCCAAGCACCGCATGTTGCACGCGTTCCGGCTCGAATATGTCTGTCACGCCATCCTCGACCTGCAACTGATCGACGCCGTGAGGTTGATACACGACACCCCAGCCGGCCCGAAACTCGTTGAGATCATCGGGCTGATAGACCGCGTTCACTCGAGGGCTCACGCGCTCGAAAGAGCGGCGATCTTCGTATCGATAGGTGTCCCAGCGTCCACCGACTTCGACAGCTAAAGCCTCGCCGAGGCGTGCGAGATAGCTGCCGTAGACACCAAGTTTCGTCGCGGACAGTTCAAGTTCCGTGTCACGAAAGATAGAATTGACGCGCGTAGGATCGAGCGGATCCATTCCGATCGATTCGAGTCGATAGTCGTAGTCAGCGCGTTGATAGCTCGTCGCAACGCCCCATCTCAATCGGGTGTCATCCCTCATGGCCCACGCCCAATCTTGTCGCAGATCGATGTAGGAGAACTCGTTGTCGGCGCGGACATCGGCAAGCAAGAGGTTCCTCTCATCGAAGTTATGGCGCCCGCGATTCACTGCGGCCCACGCGAGCGCGGTGCTTGCGTCCAAGCTATCGCTCCAAGCGCGGTCCCAGGTAAGCCACAGATGAGTCGAGTTGGCATCGCCTGCTTCAAACGAATCGCTGTCCGATTCGGTCACTTTCAAATCATCTGCGCCGAGGAGCACGTGCGCCGCAATAGAATCTCTCGGTGAGAGCTCGAATCGCAACGCGCTGTAGAGATCTTGGTACTCCGGTGTCGTGCGCTCGTCACTGTCTTCGACCTCTTTCATCAACAGGTCTAGGTAGCTGCGACGTGCCGAGACGATCCACGACCCGCGTCCGTCCGCCACTGTTCCGCTGGCCCGACCGAAGGCTCCGATGAAACTGATGCCGAGCGCATGCTTGTATTCATCCTCCACTGTCGGCCTCAGCGTTTGAATCTCGACCACGCCGCTCATCGCATCGCCGCGATCAGCAGTCATTCCGCCGGTCGAAAAATCCATGCTCTCGACGAGCCTGCTGTCGACGACGCTCATGAAGGCATCGTCCTGAAAATGGAAACCGTGATGGATCTCGGCGCCGTCGACCATCATCAGTACTTCATCGCGCCGCCCGCCGCGGATATTCAGCTTCGCCGAGATGTCGCCGCCTGTGACGCCGGGCAAAGCCTTGAGCACGCGGATAGCGTCATCGGCGAGATGCGGCATGCGCTGCACATCTTCCCGACTCATGAACGTGTCGCTGGTAGCGACACCGGCGATTCCGAAGCGAGTGGCGGTGACATTCACATTCTCGATAGGTACGCCAGCGTAAGTTTCCGACGGTGAGCTGCGCTCGGAAGAGGATGTTTCGGAATCAGCGCGCGTGGTGGAATCGTCGATCCGTACGATCAGCCAGTCGCCATTCGCGGCTTGGAGTGCTCGAAGATTCCAGGGACGCAGGACCGACTTTAGAAACTCTGCGACGCTGGCTGCTTTTGGCGTAATGGTTAAGGTCATCGAAGGCAGCACGATCGCCGAGCTGTACACGATGCGGTGACCTTCGCGATTCAACTTCGAAAACACCGAGTCCAAGCTTTCGCCAACCTCGAGTGTCGCGGCGAAATCGTGGGTGTCTTGTCCGGCGGCCGGCATCGCCGGCAGACCTGCCAATATGGCGGAGCAGGTTACCGCCAACAAGAATGAGCGGGGCGGTATCGTGAGACTCATCTCACGACTCCTGTGGCTGCTCGATCACCGACGAGAAGCACACCGTTCTCTACCCCGAGCGGCATCCCAGTCACTAGCGTGATGCGCTCCAGAGTTTGAGCCGTGTCCAACTGTTCAATGGACCCGTGAAGCCGAATCGTTTGTGCCGAGCGCTCGTGCTCTGCCGAGACATAGCGGGCTTGCCAACCTTGTTCCCGCGAGATCCAAGCAACGAATTCGGACAGCGGACGATTCTCGATGTCAAACGCCGGAGCGACTTGCGTCACCCAGTCCCATGCGGTGCCATAGGAAGGTTGATTGTGCTGAACCTCAACCTTCTCGCCGCGCACCGTCAGCGCGTCACCTGCCGCAATGTCGAATGCTTGCTCGAGCTGCGGGCCATCGAGCATCACGCGCCCTTCGCGCACACTTACACTGGTGGCCTCACCCGAGACGCGCACTTGAAATTGAGTACCGAGGTGCGTGACTTCACCCGCAGGCGTCGCGACTCGAAGCGCTGTCGCCGCATTCAGCCCTCCAGAGTCGACGTAAATCGCACCTTCGACCAAAGTGATGCGATCGCTCGCATCCAGCGTCAGGCGAGTATGGTCGTTGAGACGCAGAGACAAAGATCCAAGCTTCAGCGCAACTCTTCCGTCCAAGGTTTGTAAGCGGCTACCTGAGAACACTGACTGTTCGAGTGTGAGCACCGTGGAAGAATCATCTGCACCGCGAAGCTCGTGCACTCCTTCACTTGCGACGACATGAGCGACTAATACGGGCGGAGTGCGATCGTGTCGTTGGTAGAGAACCCAGCTCGCTAAAGCGGCGCACGCAAATGCAGCTGAGGCAGCGCATGCCAAAAACGTTCTGGTGCGCCGAGACTTCCTTTCGGATTGCACGGCCTGCTGCCAGCTTGCACGAGCGGCTTCGCGTGCCCGTTCCATTGCTTCAACGCGTGGCGGGCGTCGCTCTCCCGCCGCCTTCATCAGTACGGAAAGTGAGCGATCAGAAGAACGATCATCGCTCCGGGAGGTCTTATCGGTACTCATGCGGGACCTATCTGAGACTTGTTGAGGTCGATGGCTGCAGATCGCTGTGCAGGACGGCGAATGCATCGCGAAATGCGCTTCGAGCACGTGTTAGCAAGGATTCGGTTGCCTTGATGCTTCGTCCAAGGTTCTGGGCGATCTCGGTAACACTTAGATCGTGCACATACTTCCATTCGAGAATCTCGGCGTACGGGCTCGGCAGATAATCGAGCGTCGTGAGCACCGCTTCTTGGACCTCCCTCATGCCGGTGGCCGCGAGCGGATCGTCGCGCTCCGCACATAGAAGCGACTCCAAGGCCGCTCGCACTTCCGGATCATCTTCGCGCAAGGCGAGTGCGTTCTGCTGAGAACGCTGCTCGCGAAACCTCGTGCTCGTTTCGCGGCGACACAAAGTGCACAGCCACGTCAGTAGTGCCGCTTCACCTCTAAAGGTATGCAGACTTTGAAGCGCACGACACATGGTCGCCTGAGCGATGTCTTCTGCAAGATGCTCGTCATTCACGCGCCGACGCGCGAAGCGAAACAGCTTCGGGTAATACTCGTTGAAGAAGGCGTCGAAGGCATCGACTTCACCGTGGCGAAGTCGTTCGATCAACCGTTGGTCTGAAGCTGTCATGTTCACGCGATGCAACGGTATGCCAAGATCTATTGAAGGAATGCACGCAGGATCGACTCTTGATCGGCGCGAAATTGTTCGGACGAGCCGATGTCTTCATGGCCATATCCCTCGTAGGTGTGCAATAGCACATTGCTACCTTGTGCCTGCAACCGCGCTGCCATCTCCGTGGCATTCCAAATCGGCACGACCGTATCGTCGGTGCCGTGGAGTAGATGAACCTGTTCGACATTGGGCAACGGATCGAAATACAGAGGAGAACTTGCAAGGATCCGTTGACGAGATTGCACTGCGTCTTTGCCATTGACGAACTGGCATTCGAATTGGTCGGGATATCGCAAGCGAACCTCTGCCCGGTTGAAGTCGGTCGGTGCAGCGATTGCGACCGCGACTTTGATTCTTGGTTCTCGCTGTGCCACCAATAGCGAAGTGTTGCCGCCCCGGCTTCCGCCTCGCACCATGACCCTGTCTAGGTCCGCTTCCTCTACATTGTCTGCGACGACATTCAAGAAAGCGATTGCATCGTCGGCAGCGCCATCATATGCATCGCAAAAGTCGCCGTCCGCGGGGAAGCTCAGCCCCTTGTAGATCAGCGTTCGTCCTCGAAACGCGGGAACAACGAAGATCGACTGATTCAGAATCGCGCGGGCTGCTTCAAATCGCGCGCCCACATCGATGGTCGGATCGCTCTGGGCTAAGCCATCCGCAAACACGACGACGGGCATCGACCCCGTGGACGCGGCTTTAGGAATGGAAACCGCTCCGTAATGGGTATTCTCTCCGACCCGATGCTCGTAGATCCGAACGCTGAAGTCCGGATCCCTATCGTCTTGCTCCAGCAGCATCACTTTGCGAGCAGCCAGATCCCGATCTGCCCACATCGTTCGGATCGTCTCGAGCTCTTCGTTCGTGGGTGTTGGAAAGGCAAAGCGGCGATCTTGCTCATCCGGCGGTGTATCGATGCCACACGCCGAAAGCAGCAGGAGTGCTGCGATGCAAGTGGACAGGCTGGATCGGCCCTTTCTCAGTCGACTCGAAAGCATTCGGTAGAGTCCCTAGTAGATCGAGCGTTAGTGCGTCGTGTGTGCCGAAATCCTTCGCGGATTCTTACACCCGCCTTGCGTTGCAGCGACTCCTACGTCTTCAGGCCGATTTTTTAAGTGTCGCGCGGCGCATAGCGTGATCCTCTGATTGTTCTGTCACTGCCGTGACGGAAAGTTCGCTTTTCGAGGGTGCGAGGACATGGCGATGGGTCACTCGAGCGTAGCGTCGTACCGTCAGCCCAATATGGGTCTTCACCGGCGTGCGGTTCCCAAGCATGCACGCGCACACCGAAACTTACCTCGTCCGTCATGGTTCTTGCTCATTGTGGCGACCGCAGCGGTGGCAGGCCTGACGTGGGGCGTGATGCGTCAACGAATGCCGGAGATCGATCCCGGACAAGTGATCGCAGTGAATCTGTCGGCTGCACGATTGGCGCTTCAGGACGATCGCTATATCGATCCGCCTGAGCACAGCGCGGCGCACTATTTCCGGTCCGTGCTGACGCTCGATCCCAATAACGAAGAGGCGATGCGTGGCTTGCAGAGTGTTGCGGAGCACTTCATGACTCAGGCCAAGGATGCCGTTCTCGAGGCCAAGTTTGCCGAGGCTGCCCTAGCCATCGATCATCTGCGTAGATTGGATCCGACGAATCGGCGGCTGGAGCTTCTCGATGCCGAGCTTCGCAAAGCAATCGATTTGCACATCAGCTTGGTGCCTTCGCCGAAAGAACAAAGCACGCAGTCGCAAGAGCGCGTCGCGAAGCCAGCGCCAGCTGCCGACGATGCAGCGAAGGTCACAAGGGCGAAACAAGAAGCGCGAGACCTTGCTCTCGCGCAGGCGCAATTGGCTATCGATGCCGGCGATCTCACCGAAGCGCGCGCGCGTGTTGCCGAGGCCCGCAGTTTACGCGTTCCAGAGCAGGCACTGGTGCGCTTGATCAGCGCGATCGAGATCGCAGAGGAGAGTCAGAGCCGCGAGGCAATGTCATCGAGCGCAGCGCCTCGTACGAAGGACCCTCGTGCAAAAGAAACTTATGCGAGCATCGAACGTGCATTCAAGATCTCCGATGCATACATATCAGCGCACCTAGTACAGCCCGACCGACGTGATGAGTCTGCAAAACCGGTCGAACAAGCGCCAGCGGCGGTCGACCCGATGACGTCTGCTCCTGTGTTGAAGGCGCTCAAATTGGTCCAACCGAACTATCCGCAAGCGGCACGCGATCGAGGCATCGAAGGCTGGGTCGATCTGACATTGACCGTCGCCCCTTCAGGCGATGTCGTCGGCGCCGAAATCGAAGAGAGGGAGGGCAGCCGGTCGTTCGAGCGCGCTGCATTGCTTGCAGTCAAACAATGGAAGTATCAGGTCAGCGGCGCAGCCGACTCGCCGCAGAACGTGCGCGTCCGGGTGGCGTTTAAATTGGAATGAGTGATGAGCTGATAAGATGATGTGGTGATAACGACGGAGAGGAAGTCATCACTACTCCGATTCTGCCGTCATCACCTCAACACTTCATCTCTTGTGGCTGCGCGTCTTCGCGTCCGCCTCACGGCGTTCTTTGCGATAGCTCGGGCGTCGTGCGCGGCTTCACGACTTCGGTTTCGAAACCGGCTGCACGCCACCCTTCGATGCCTTCGGGAAACCAATACACGTTGCGAAAGCCATGATTGATGGCGCGCTTCGCCGCGTTCCAGCTTAGCCAACATTGCTCGTGACAATAGATGACGATCGGATAGTCGTAGTCCTCTCCGGTTTCGTCCGTGAGCTGAGAAACAAAAAACTCCTCGATGTTTGCGGAAATTGTTCCGCCGCCCACATCGGGAATCCAGATGCTGCCGGGAATCGATTCATGAGCGAGCGGAATCCAGGGCGCATCGGCCGCCATCCCTTCAGGTCTCTTCGGCGACTCGGACACATCGATGAGAACGATCTCCTCGTTATCGATGAGATTCGATAGTTCTTGGGCGTGGACGACTTTGCCGCCTTCGATCGTGGTGGGCACCGGTGAGTTGATCGGGCCCGTCCAATATCCTTCAGGTTCAGCGACTTCCTCCGCGGCTTCTGCAAGCGAAACGAGTGCTGCCAGGCACATCATGCATAAGAGCGTGACGGAGTGACGAGGTGACGGGGTGACGAGGCCGGAATAGGAGGGCGCTCGACATTGAGACATTCGCGGCATTGAGCTATCCAGTTACATCGCCTCGGAAACTTGCTCGGCGGCAGCCACATCGAACGAGCGTTCGAATCGATTGCCTTTGCTGTCGCTCACAACGACTTTCAGCGTGTCGTTCTGCCGCGGAACGAAGCCAAAGGTAATGACTGGATCGGTGCTCAGCGCGATATCCGATTCCACCTGCATGACACTTTGGCCGGCATAGGTAATGTCGATCGTCTTGATGAAGTGAGCCGGCGTGTAAAGGCGAGTGACCTGATCCATCTGCATGCCGTTGAAGTTCGGATGGCGGATCATGAGCTGTGCCTGCACAGGCTGGCCCAGGGTCACGTTCGACAGAAGCTTGAAGCGCATCTGTCCCATCTCTTCCAACGCCTTCGGATCGTTCGAACCCGCAGGTGCGGAGCAACCGCCTGAGGCTTTGACGAATTCCTGCACGGAGTACAGCTGACCTTCGGCGTCTTCGGCAACAGCATGAATGTTCGTGTACGTATTCACGCGCATCCGCACTTTGAGGATGCTCGGATCCGCGGCCTCACCGAAAGTGAATCGACCAGCTAACGGACCTGGATTGTTGTCGATGACGAGATAAATTTTCCTGACAGGCTTGGTGCCGCTGGTCGTCACGCTAAGCGGGACCAACGCGGCATCGAGCGCGCGTGCCGGAGCTTCGAGCTCGATGATGCCTTGGCCATTATTGAGCGTGCGATCGGGAAAAATCGCGCGCTGCAATTCCGACCAGCGCTGCTCCGCTTTGGCTTCTTCATTCGCCGGTGCTTGCGCAATAGCCTGAGTGCTCGCGATGCTTGCGAGCATTAGAGCGGCGGCAATTCTCACTCCCATTCGAGCTCCTTGAAGGCTTGAATGACATTGTGACCATGATACTCGTCGAATAGTGTCCATTTCTCGCGCTCCGAGAGTGCAACCATATCCGGCGCGGCATCGATGTCCTTGCCCGCAGCGATCGCCTGACGCGTTTCGCGCAGCAAGGCGTTCAAGTAAGTATGGAGCTTGGCGCTCGCCGACGCGAAATCCACGCTCGCGGGCCCATGACCGGGCACCGCCCGGGCTGCGCCCATCGAGGCCAGCACTTTCAACTCGTTCAGCCATCCCTTGAGGCTCCCATCGAGAGAGGGAACGCGCTGTACGAACAATAGGTCCGAGGCGAACAGCGTCTTGGTCTGCACATCGAAGGCGCTCAGATCGTTGTCTGTGTGGGCGATCGGATGAGCTCTCAATTCCAATACTCGCTGTCCGAGATCCAGCTGCGCGCGCTGCGCGACGAGCATCGTGGGCTCGACGATCGGACCGGCACTGCCTTTTCCGATGATCTCTTCGAGACGATCGCGATAGTACTCACCGCGCTGCGCCAGTGCATTGGGCAATGCAGCGTGTCCGACAAACGTAGGTTTGTCGGCCAGGAAGGCACCGGCGCCGAAGATGTGATCCGGATGCACGTGAGACATGAGCACGTAGCGAACCGGCAATGGCGTGATAGATCGGATGTGCTCGCGCAGCCGCTCCCCATCTTTCAAGCTTCCGCCTGCATCCGTGACCGCGACGCATTCACGGCCAATAACGAATCCGACGTTGGCGATGGCATCGTCGTTGTCGGCCGAAGCCGTTTCATGCACTCCACGGCGGATGTGAATCCCAGTCGCTATTTCCTCGGTCTCGAGCAGACGCCGTTCATCGGTCGCACTGCGAGCCAGCGCCGAAACGCAACAAAGGCAGAGCCCCCCGAATAGAGCCTGCCGCCGCGATACAGCCGGAACCGTGCGCATGCCTCAAAGTAGCGGCATCGTGCCGGGGAAGGCAATGAGGGCGGGCCCGGTTGACAGTTGACCGTTGGCGGTTGACGAAGCTGAGGGAGTGACGAGGTGACGAGGTGACGAGGTGACGGGGTGACGAAGTGACGAAGTGACACGCTAGGAGGGGATCGTCTCTTGTGGGGACATTCCTCGTCTTCGAGGAATGTCCCCATTTCTTTTTCTTTCTGACGACTCCTTCTGACCTCGTCACTTCGTCACCCCGTTACTCCTACCCCATCACCACCTCTTGGAATGTGCGGAGAAATCGTACGAAAGGGTAGTGTGCATCGTGGCTCGCCAGTACACTGGGTTTCACATAAATCGAATACCTGGCGGGGCGAGGCCGTGGTGAACATGACACGCTATTCAATGAGCATCCGCGTCGGGATTGCGATCTGCCTGGCATGCGTCGGCGGGGTGGCCGCGGCGGAGCAGATGTTCGTCTCGGACAAGTTGATTCTGAATGTCTATGCGGCGCCGGACTCATCGAGCGAGAAGGTCGCAAGCTTAGAAAGCGGCGATCAAGTTGAAACCGTAGAAGAATCCGAGGACTTCGTTCTGGTCCGTTTAGCTGACGGTACGGAGGGCTGGGTCGGCGCGAGCTATCTTTCCTCGGACGCGCCTGCCGTCATTCGCTTGCGTCGATTGGAGGGCGAGCAGAAAACCGCGCTTCAGCAAGCCGAGAAGAAGCACTCCGCCGAGCTCAAAAAACTGCAGGAGGAGAACACGTCGCTTCGAACTGAGATCGATGCACTCAAGACCAAGTTGGAAGCGCCTGCGCCTGTTGCTGCGGCTCCTCCGCCTCCACCGGAACCAGCGCCGGAGCCCGAAGAGATTGCTAGCTCCGACAGTCCATTCAAGAGCGCCTTCCTGTGGGCACCGTTCGTCTTGCTTGCTGGTGGCGCGGGTTTCTTCGCCGGCTACCAAACGCTAGCACGCCGCGTGACGAAGAAGTTCGGAGGAGTGAAGGTGTACTAGAAGGTCAGGTTGACAGTTGACGATTGACGGTTGGCAGTCAGAAGGGAGGGTTGACAGTTGTCAGTTGACGGTTGGCAGTCAGCCGTCAGAAAGGAAGGTTGGCGGCTGACTGGAAAATAAGCGATTCCCAACTCTTGCCGTCAACCGTCAACTGTCAACGCAACGCTTATTTCAACGCCGCTGCAATCGCCTTCTTCATCTCCGGGCTATCCGGCTCGACCTTACTGTCGAAATGGGCGATCACTTGGCCATCGCGGCCAACGAGATACTTGTTGAAGTTCCAGCCCGGCTCCTTGCCGGTTTCCGCAATCAATTTCTTGAAGAGCGGATTCGCATTCTCTCCCTTGACGGACGAACGCGTGAACAAAGGAAAGCTCACACCGAAATTCAACTTGCAGAATTCAGCGATCTTGGCATCGCTCTCGAACTCTTGACCATTGAAGTCCGCTGAAGGAAAGCCAAGGACGACGAGACCTTTATCCTTGTTCTCTTTGTATAGCTTCTCGAGCCCTTCGTATTGCGGCGTGAAGCCACAGTGACTGGCGACGTTCGCGACAAGCAACACCTTGCCGCCATAGGTCTGGCAGATATTCTCGGGCTCACCGAGTAAACGCTTTTGGCTGGCATCGATATCGGTCGATGCGCAGTCCAATGCGTGAGCATTGATAGCGAACAAGCTGAACGCGGCGAGGAAGGCAATACGCATAATCGATTCTCCTGGTGAGCGCCGATCATAGCGATGAATACGCATTGGGTCGGCTACGAGGCATGTAAACTTTTGTAAGCCCGAGGGCAAGGTCCTTGTTGATCTTCGGGGAACCAGACCGAGCGGGCGGGCCCTTTATTACCAGGAAACGATTCAGGCGACTGGCGGAGCAGATGCGCAACGCACACCTGCCCCGCATTCGGCAATCAAAGAGGACCGCGCGCCCAGGGACCCCATATCGCGCAGGTCATGCCGCTCCCCGCACTGCTGCCACCAAAGAGATTGACGAACAGAGTGCTGCCGTCCGGGCTGAAGCACGCACCTGCGAACTCACTTTCGTTCAGCAGGTTCACCGCGAACTCGAATGGCTCGCCGAGTCCACCCATGCCTATCAGCCGATTCACATCGCTGAAACCGGGTGCGAGAGGATGACCATCGCCATCGCCGCTCGCATCGTCTTCGCAAAATAAAATGCCGCCACGCGGCGTGATGCAGATATTGTCCGGCGAGTCGAGCACGCTGCCGTTCGGAGACTCGAACACGAGTACCAGCTGATCGGTCTTGTTCAACTTTCCATCGGCGGGAATGTAGTGCCACAGTTGACCGTATCGGCTATCTCCCCCGCTGGTCGAGACGAAGTAAACGGAGCGGCCGTCGAGGCCGATGAAGACACCCTCTAGTCGGTTGAAGAACGCGCCGCCTTTGTCGAACCCTTGGCGGAAGCAACTCAACGCGCCGTTCTCGAGATCCGGATCGGCATCCTCGATGCTGACCCATTCGACTGGTAACCGTGCGCCGACATTCTGACTCGTCGTGAGATCGGATTGCGGCGAACCTTTGATTGCAAGCATTTCGAGCTTGCCGCCTCTCAGCAAGCTGTCTGGTCGATGGGGAATCGCACGATAGAAGCCGGAGGTGTTGCCCGCATCCTCTGTTTCATACAGATAGCCGCGCGCATCGGCGACCGAGGCTTCATGAGCGAACCGCCCCATCCACTTGATTGGTACCGCGGGCACGGCGGATTGCGCCATCACTGGCACGAGAAAGTTATAGCCATGCTTCTCGCCCCACCCTTGCGCAGGTCCTGCAACGCTTTCCTCACTCGTGATCCATCCACTGTTGCGCCAAGCGAGTCCGCCTGAGCAATTCACGATCGTACCGTTCAGGCTAACGAACTCACGCAGAACTTTCTTGCGCTTCAGGTCGAAGTCGAGCGTCACTGTTCCGCCGACGCCCAGCGCATCGTAACGAGTCCGCGCAGGCCCGCCCATCGAGAAGGTGCTTGGGTCCTGAAACGCGCCGGGACCGGTACGCACTTCATGATTGCGAATCAAGCGCACGACGCTGCCGCGCCATTCAAAGCAAGTCATGCCGTCATGCGCGCGCGGCACGATGTTCCCATCACTCATGCGATCGCCGATCGCGCTGAACGTCACGTATTGAAAGCCTTTCGGCAAGGCGAGGATGTGATTGCCGTTCTGGTCCGGCACCGGACGCACCTCGCCGTACTCGCTACGCCATCCGTCGAAGTCATTGTCCCATCCATGATCACGATTCTTCTCGTGATGGTTGCCATTCGCTCGCGCGCTATGTGCTGCGAATGTCGCGAGCGTCGCGCCACTCACGACCGCACCGGCCATCAGGCTGGAGCCGCGCAAGAAACTGCGCCGCGAGGGCTCAGCAACGTCCTGGGTTTCTGTATCGCTTGCGACTGCTTGCTTCGAGGTTTCCACTGCTTGTTCTCCGCATCTAATAAATGAGACGTCGCGCCTAGGGACGCGCACGAAGACATCCGAACAAGTGCTCGGATGAATGCGGAGGAAAGTTACTCGTCGAGAATGACGGTTCTGTTAAAGAGGAGAGAAAGTGATGCGGTGATGAGGTGACAGGTAATGAAGTGATAAGGAAGGCATTCGGAGTTTTCTCGATCAACTCATCACTTCATCATCTCTCACCTCTCCTGCGCCGAGCAATCTGACACGAACATTTTTCCAACTGGATGCGTGGGCAGATCGATCATGTAGGGAGTACACGCGATCGAGCGCCACGTGCGTCGTTGATCCTACAACGCGCGTGTAGTCCATAAAATTAGCGTCAGAGGTCGGAACCACCACGTGAGCGCGAGCGTACCTCTGCGGACGTAATTCCGCTGGAGGCTCCTCTATGGTCGCTCGTCTCTTCTGCGCAAGCTTGCTCACTTTCCTTGCGCTCGCTGCTCACGCTGAGCCCGTTGTCTATAGGTTCGAAGGTTACTTCGCATCAGAGAGAGAGGGCACGGACGAAAACATGCGTTTTCCGCCCGAGTACCACGCGGGCCAACGGTTCAGCGGCACTATCACTTACGACGCCGACAGGACCGTCGTCGATCCGGAGATCATGGAGTCATATCCTGCGCCGCTCATCGATGTGACGCTGAACACGCCGGACGGTGAGACCATCGTCATGTTGAGCAATAACGAATCTCGGATAAGCGCCTCGCGTGCAGGCGGCCTCGAGTCACTCGGGCTCACACTCTCGGGCTACTTCTACACGTCGGCCGCGGGACGCGCAGAGGGTGACATCGCTTTCGTTTGGAGCTCGAGCGAAGCCGGACAATTGCCTCTAGACCTGAACGATAAGAGCTCGATCGATCCCGGCATTTTGCGGCCGGACGACTGGACGCTCACGGTGACGAATCGCTACGACTGCCCGCCTTGGTGCGATGGCCAGTTGGTGAGCAAGCTCAATGGAAATATCACCGCATTTTGGAGGTCAGGTGAGATTCCTGGGGTTTATCACACGGAGTCCTTCACTACGCTCCCGGAGGGCTGGGCTACGCAAGGCGGGGCATGGACGGTTGATGCCGACACTTACCGAAATGCCGCAAACGTTGCATTCACCAGTTCCCTGTACTCGGGCGCGCAGCTCACGACTTCGTATGAGCTGATCGTCGACCTGTACTCACAATGGAGCAGCTCCGGAAATACCTATGGAATTCTACTTCACTACGTAGACGCAGCGAACTTCGATGAGATTCGCTTCAACGCCCAGGGAACGATTACCTATACCCGAGTGCAGAACGGAACACGGGTCATGTTGCAGACGACTCATCTTCCCGATTTGGCGCCGCGCACTTGGTCCTGGGCTCGGGTAAGTCGAGAAGGAGATGAAATCACGCTGCACATTGGGGGCGTACTGGTTTTCGAGCTGGATGTTGGAGGGCCGCGTGGCGGCTATGCCGGCGTGTTCTCCAGTTGGAATCAAGCTCGTTTCGATAATTTCTCTTTGCGCCTGTCGCCGCGTTGGAATTTCGAAGTCTCCGACTTCGCTGCGGATTCGAGCGGGTGGACTTCGGCGACTGGCACCTGGACCCGGACCAATGGGTATTACTACAGCTCCTCCAATTTGCTCGCTGCGATCTCGACCAGCGACCCTATTACTCTGGCGGACTATTCGGTCGACACCTCGCTCTATCTGGAATGGTCCAAGAGCGGCAATCGCGGCGGCGTCGTCTATGACTATCAAAACGCTTCGAACTATCGAGCCGTATTGGTCTCCTCCGGATCGCTCTCTTCTCAAGAGGTGGTGATCCCTGGAACTTTCGAAGTCATCGAAGTTCGTGACGGCGTGCGTCGCGTCGTGCATCGCGGTACTCATCGAGTTGTCCTGCCGAGAGACTGGGCTCCGGTCGGCGTACGCCGCTTGGGCAACGTTACGACGATCACAGTGCTAGGAAGTGCAGTCAGCCTCGTTCAACCGATGGTGACCGGCACAAAGCGAGCGGGTCTGATCGCCAACTACAACAAGGTGCGATTCGACGACGTCGTGATCGGTATGCCTAAGTAAGTCGAGATTCGCTCGACAAACACTCCATCAACTTTACTCACCGATCGTGGGCGGACTACTTTCCCATGCTCGCTCTTAACGAGGGTTGCGCTATGTGCATTCGATTGCCTTGCGTCGCTTTACTGTTGTGTCTAACGCTGAATACTCATGCCGAGCCCGTCGAATACGCATTCGAAGGCTATATCGCATCGGAAAAGATAGGGACGGATCCGAGCATGCGCTTCCCGAGCTCATTCCAAGTGGGGCAGAGATTCACGGGCTATATGAGGTTCGACGCTGAGCGCACGCAGCCGGATCCGGACTTCGATTTTGAACACCCTGCGCCCGTGACCTATTTCGAGCTGGACATAGGTACCGATGTTCTGATCAGCGGGGACGGCAACACATCTGGACATAGCATTTTCCGATATGGCGGCGTGGAGACCCTTGGCTTTGGGAACTATGGATCGTTCTCCACATCGGAGCAGCAATTCAGTGGCACGGTGATTTTCAATTGGGCATCGTCTCAGATCGGAGAGCTACCGCCAGATCTCGAAGACTTCAGCGCGATTGATCCTGCGAATCTAGACCCTCACAACTGGGTGTTGGACATCGTTCATCAGGGAGCGTGTCCGTCATCGTGTAATCCAGCTTTGGTCCATCGGCTGAAAGCGAATATCACCGGCTTCTGGAGACGAGGATCTTCGTCCGGTACTCGCTACGTCCAGCAATTCGAGTCTGCACCGAGCGGTTGGTCGACACAGGGAGGCGGCTGGGTGGCTGATGGCGCCTACCGCAACTCTGCGAACGTACCATTCACAAGCTCGGTCTACACTGGGCAGCCACTGAATACCTCGTACGAGATCTTCACATCGATGTATTCGCAGTGGAGCGGGTCAGGGAATACCCTCGGTCTCGTGCTGCACTATCGCGACAGTTCGAACTTCGATGAGATTCGCTTCAACTCGCTCGGCACCGTTAGCTATAACCAGGTGCGCAATGGCACTCGCACAATGCTCGAGACAGCAGCGTACTCCGCAGCCGCACCTCGCCAGTGGACTGGTGTGTGGGTTTCACGAGACGGAGCGAATCTCCACCTCTGGGTTCATGGTCAAGATCTCCTAGATATCGACGTCGGCACACTCACGGGCGGATACGCGGGCGTATTCGCGAGTTGGAATCAAGCACGCTTCGATGAGTTCGTCGTTTCAACCGCGACCTCGTGGGATCGGACGAAGTTCGATTTCACTTCCTCCGCGCCCGGATGGATGCCAGTGACCGGCACGTGGGCGCCGACCAGCGGCTACTACTACAACTCTGCCAACTTGCTCGCAGCCATTTCCACTAGTGCACCGATCACCGCCCGCGATTATGCGATCGACGCGTCGATGTATCCCGAATGGTCGAACAGCGGCAATCGAGGCGGCCTGGTGTATGACTATCGAGACGCGTCGAACTATCGAGCCATCTTGATCTCAGTCGGAGTGCGAGGGCAGTACGGCTTCACCAATGGAACTCTGGAGGCCATCGAGGTGCGAAACGGCGTGCGTCGCGTCGTGCAGCGCTACCCCGCCAGCCAAGCGGCGTCCAAGGAGTGGACTCCTGTGGGCGTCAAGCGCATTGGCGATGTAACGGTCATCACCATAGCTGGGTTCACATACGAAATCATCCAGCCCGTTGTCACCGGGACCAAGCGTGCTGGATTGATCGCGAGCTACAACAAAGTGAGATTTGACGATGTCGTGATTGGAACTCCACGTTAGCTCGTACAAGGAGCAGCAGATCGGCGTCACCTGCAAGCGCCGATTCTGCTGCATTCCGCGGTGGTGGCAAGCTGGCGATTCGATCATAGACAGGTCGCACTGAGAGAAACGATTCGAACAGTCAACAGAGGTCCGCAAGATCGGGAGTAGCTCCATGAACGCTCGTTTACCCTGTGCGGCATTGTTGCTTTGCTTCGCCCTTACGGCGCAGGCGGAAGTCACTGTTTATCGATTTATCGGCTATTTTTCGGCGGAAAAGCAGGGCACGGATGCCGCTGCGCAGTTCGCTCAAAGTGTGTCCGTTCCTTTGCCGTTCACGGGTACCGTGTGGTACGACCCGGATCGTAGATTGACGGATCCAGAAACGCTGCAGGAATACGCGGCGCCAATCGTCGATGTTGAGGTCATCCCCAGCTTTCAGATGCAGCCGAGAATAGGCCTCGCGGCAAATAATGATTCGCGAGTCTCGGTCATCAGATCCGCAGGCATCGAAACCCTCCGTCTGCAAAGCTCTGGAACCATCGAGGTGAGCTCGATGCCCTCGAACGGCGATTTCTTCTTTAGCTGGAGTTCCAGCGAAGCTGGACAGTTGCCTGCAGATCCGACGAACGCGAGCTCGATCGACCTTGCACAGCTGCAACCGAACAAATGGACCTTGGAGATAATCAACCGAGGAGAGTGTGTCCTGCAGTGCGATCCGCATTCAGTGAGTTCGTTCAAAGGGCATATTACGGATTTGTGGGAGGAGGGACCTTCGAGTCCGACCAATTATCAAGAGGGATTCGACGCGACACCCGATGGCTGGACGAATGAAGGAGGCGAGTGGATCGCCGAAGGCGGTGTGTATCGCAATGTAGCGAACACGGCATTCACCAGCTCCGTCTACGAAGACTTCGAATTGAAGGGTAGATATTTCAGCTTCATCGTCGGTATGTACTCGGAATGGGGCAATTCCGGAAACACATTTGGCGTCGTACTCTTCTATCGAGACCCTGACAATTTCGATGAGATCCGATTCAACCCGCTCGGCACCGTCAGCTACAACCGCATTCGTAACGGCATACGTACGATGGTGCAGACGGCGCGATATACGCTGCCGGGCAAGCGCCGATGGTTCAATGCCTACGTTAATCGATCCCGAGACGAGCTAACGCTCAGCTTGTGGAACGAGCTTCACTCGGAAAATATCTTCACCATTGACGTTAGTGCAATGCGTGGTGGTTCTCCTGGATTTTTCTCCAGCTGGAATCGAGCGCGCTTCGACAACTTACAGCTATTCCAAGATCCTAATTGGGAGCTGAGCTATTCAAACGAATTCAGAGCCTCCGGACCCGCAGAGGGTTGGACGATAACGAGCGGTACGTGGACGGTCATTGACGGTAACGGCCCAGGGGACAGAAGCGGCTACTACTACAGTTCCTCTAATCTACCTGCCGCTATCTCGACAACAGGCGAGATTCCCCAGAACGAATATTCGATCGACTCGTCTGTATTTTTGGAATGGTCGAAGAGCGGAAATCGAGGCGGCATCGTGTATGACTATCAAGACGCTCAGAATTATAGAGCGATCTTGATTGCTGCGGGCACCAGAGTGAACGGCGTCAGCACTCGCGGCACACTCGAGGTGATCGAGCTGAGGAATGGGATACGCCGTGTCGTGCATCGCTCGAACACCGCCGCAGGCCCCTGGGTGCTATCCAAGCAATGGACGCCGCTCGGTGTGCGCCGGCTCGGCGAGATGACTGAAATAACCGCTGCGGATCTGCGTCTTGTGTTGAGTCAACCCATAGTGGCTGGCGTGAAACGAGTGGGCGTGATCGCCAGCTACAACGAAGTTCGCTTCGATGACGTGGTGGTCGCTGTGCCTTGATTGTCTGTTCTCGGCGTTGGGGGTGCACCGGCCGGCCGCTAGCTTAAGGCCACAGATCCCAGCCTTCTCGGAACATCGACGGTGTGCACGCGTTCGATTACGCGGAACCCACTTATTTGGGGCAATATTCTTTTAACAAAAGCACGCCGCGGGACTGCCAGGAGTTGATGTGACCGACAAAAACGGCGGCCCACCGGGGTCAAATGCGCCTCTTACCGACACGTCAGCTCAGGTAAGCGAGCAGCAGTTCGCTCGCCTGCTCGAAGGCATCAGAGATTGTGCGATCTACATGCTCGACACGCGCGGCAACGTTGCGTCGTGGAATGCGGGAGCGGCAAGGATCAAGGGCTACCGAGCCGAAGAGGTGATCGGCCGTCATTTCTCGGAATTCTACATACCCGAGGACCGTGAGAAAGGAGTACCGCAAAACGCTCTGAAAACAGCAGAGCAGCAAGGCAAGTTCGAAGGAGAGGGTTGGCGGCTGAGAAAAGATGGAACGCGATTCTGGGCGAGCGTTTTGATCGACGCGATCAGAACCGAGGAGGGCGAGCTGGTCGGATTTGCGAAGATCACGCGAGATATGACCGAACGACGAACGATGCAGGAGCAGCTCCATCAGTCGCAGAAGATGGAAGCGATTGGGCAACTCACGGGCGGCGTCGCCCACGACTTCAACAATCTTCTGACCGTGATCCTCGGGCAGCTCGATATGCTTTCCCAGCAGCTTCCAGCCGAACAAATCCGATGGCGGCGATCCGTGGATCAGGCGCTCCGAGCGTCGGAGCGTGCAGCCGGACTGACTCAGCAGCTATTAGCATTCTCGCGGCGCCAGCCGCTCAAGCCGCAGCCGGTGGACATCAATCACCTCGTCGCGCGATGGGCAGAGCTCGTGCGTCGCACGCTTCCGGAAAGCATACGCATTCGAGTGATCAACGATGACAACACGGGCGTATCCGAAGTCGATGCGAATCATCTCGAGAACGCTCTATTGAATCTTGCGGTCAATGCGCGCGACGCAATGCCTGCCGGCGGCACGTTGACGATCGAAACGACGAAAGGACACATAGACGAACGCGAGGCCCGGGCGCTATTCGATCTTCAGCCGGGAGACTATGTTCTGATCTGCGTGAGCGACACAGGTTGTGGCATGAGTCAGGAAGTTCTCGATCGTGCATTCGAGCCTTTCTTCACGACCAAGCCACTCGGGCACGGTACCGGTCTCGGTTTGAGTCAGGTATTCGGATTCGTCAAACAGTCCGGTGGGCACATCAAGATGTACAGCAAGCCAGGGCAGGGCACGACTGTGAAGATCTATTTGCCCCGAGTGACTCGAGCGAACGATGCGATTGAAATGACGGAACTGACGTTCGCATCAGGTCACAAACGCCACGAGACGATTTTGGTGGTGGAGGACAACGAGGACGTACGATCATTCACTGTCGATGCATTGCATGATTTCGGCTTCTCGGTGATCGAAGCAGGCGATGCCTCCGAGGCACTGAAGATCCTTGACGCCGGCACCAAGGTTCATCTGATGTTTACGGACATCGGTCTGCCTGGCCTCAACGGTCGGGAGTTGGTCGCGACTGTGCAGCGCAGGCATCCGAAGATTCGCGTCTTGTTCACCAGCGGCTATGCGCATATGCCGGGTCCAGTCGGATCACGCGCTGTTGCGGATGTTCCGCTTCTGTCGAAGCCCTTCACCCGGGCGCAACTGTTCGAGCGCATATCGGACGTACTGGACAGCGGGTCCGGCAATTACGTAAAAGTCCCGTCCAAGTAAGCTACGGCAAGGCGATTCGCTGAATGAAGGCGTGCGGCGGACCTGTATTTGGTCTCTGCAGTTGCGATCCTTGCTAATTAGCGCGTCATCCCAAGCCGCACGATGCACTCTCGTTCATCTCAGTTATTCCTCAACTGACGCTGTCCCGGCGGCGGCTTTCCTTATAATGCGGCTCCCGAGTCCGTGATGACTCGATAGTCAGCTATTGCTTACCGTCAGGTATCCCGTGCAGTCGATCATCTCAGTCAAGAATCTCACGAAGACCTACGCGTCCGGTTTCCAGGCGTTGAAGGGTGTGAACCTGGACATTCGCCGCGGCGAGATCTTTGCGCTGCTCGGGCCGAACGGAGCAGGCAAAACGACGCTGATCAGCATCATCTGCGGCATCGTGAATGCGAGCTCCGGAACGGTGCTCGCAGATGGCCATGACATCATCAAAGAATATCGCGCCGCACGCTCGCTGATCGGCCTCGTGCCCCAGGAGCTCGCGAGCGATGCCTTCGAAAGTGTGTGGGCGACTGTGAAGTTCAGTCGAGGTTTGTTCGGCAAGCCGCCGAATGCCGCTCACCTAGAGAAAGTATTGCGAGATCTGTCGCTCTGGGACAAGAAGGACAGCAGCATCTTGGCCTTGTCTGGCGGCATGAAGCGCCGCGTGATGATCGCAAAGGCACTGGCGCACGAACCGCAGATTCTGTTTTTGGATGAGCCCACCGCCGGCGTCGACGTCGAGTTGCGCCGTGACATGTGGGAAATGGTTCGCTCGCTCCGTGCGAGCGGCGTGACCATCATTCTGACGACGCACTACATCGAAGAAGCCGAAGAGATGGCGGATCGCATTGGTGTGATCAATAAGGGCGAGATCATCCTGGTCGAGGACAAGCAAGCGTTGATGCACAAGCTCGGACGCAAGCAATTGACGCTGCACTTGCAGGCACCGCTCGAGCGCATTCCACCCGCGCTTGCAAGTCGCGGCCTCGAGTTGGCGGCAGAGGGCAATGAGCTGATTTACACTTTCGATTCGCAACAAGAAGCGACCGGCATCGCAAGCCTGCTCCGGCAACTCAACGAGCAAGGCATCGACTTCAAGGATCTGAAGACGAGCGAAAGCTCGCTCGAGGAAATCTTCGTGAGCCTCGTGAAGCGAGATAAGCCTCCTTCGCGCTCCGCTGCTGTCGCGGGAGCCGGCAAATGAATACTTACGGCATTCAATCCCTTTACCGTTTCGAAATGGCGCGCTGGTTCCGCACGCTGGTGCAAAGCGTGCTCTCGCCCGTCATCTCCACATCGCTGTACTTCGTCGTCTTCGGTGCCGCGATCGGCTCGCGCATGACGCAGATCGACGGCGTCAGCTACGGCGCCTTCATCGTACCCGGCCTGATCATGCTGTCGATTCTAACCGAGAGCATTTCGAACTCATCTTTCGGCATCTACATGCCGCGCTATTCGGGAACGATTTATGAAGTGCTGTCCGCACCGATTTCTTCTTTCGAAATCGTCACCGGCTACGTCGGCGCTGCTGCGACGAAATCGGTCTTGCTCGGATTGATCATCCTCGCCACCGCGCGTCTTTTCGTTCCGTTCGAAATTGCTCATCCCTTCTGGATGATCTCCTTTCTCGTTCTCACGGCGATCACGTTCAGTCTGTTCGGCTTCATCATCGGTATCTGGGCCAGCGGTTGGGAGAAACTACAGATCATTCCCATCATGGTCGTAACGCCACTCGCCTTCCTAGGCGGCAGCTTCTACTCCATCAGCATGCTCCCGCCGCTGTGGCAGAAGATCACGCTGTTCAATCCGGTTGTCTATCTGATCAGCGGATTCCGCTGGAGCTTCTACGGGATCTCGGACGTCGCAGTCGGAGTCAGCTTGGGGATGACGTTGATGTTCATGATCGTTTGTCTAGTGATCGTGTGGTGGGTGTTCCGGACGGGATATCGGTTGAAGGCGTGAGCGCTCAGACGCGGCGAGATCAGCAGACTCTTTGTAGCGGTGGGCCGCATAGCCCCTTAAAAAATTTGGCTACCTGTGCGTGTCCGGCATCGAGAAATATTTACTCGCGTCTTCGGAATGCCACGACAACCAGGACTGTGAAGCAGTTCGCAATTGGGCGAGCCTGCACTTTCCTTCGCGGAACAGTGCACTGAATTCGTCCATTGCTGTTGCGCTCATCAGTCACAGGGAAATCGTCATGAAAGTTCGAGCGGCGCTTTCGTCTATCGTTGCACTGTTTATTTCAACGGTCGTCTGGGGAGGCGAGCACGAGCCTCATCGCTATACCGTCATCCAGATACCAGACAGCAACGCTACTTACCCAAGAGACATCAATAATCAGCAGATTGTCGCGGGATTTCTTTATCGACCGCCTGCCTCTCCGCAGTCGCCAGAAGAGAGCGATGTTCTCGTCGGCTTCGTACAGCACAAGCGACTCGTGCTTTCCGTCGCCGGGCTCTACAACGATCAGATGATCGCAAACGGCATCAATGACCGAGGTGATATCACAGGCATGGCGATCGCAGCCAGCGGGTTGAGTACTGCGTATTTGTTGTCACGAGGAGTGCTCAACCGAGTCGAGTTTCCCGGCAGTTACGCTACGAACGTCCACGGCCTCAACAACAAGGGTGAGTTCGCAGGTTTTTACTATACGCCGACGGCTGTGCAAGGCCGCGCGTTCGTATACAGGAACGGGGAGTACACCACCTTGGATCCGCTGAACGGACAGCAGGGTATGTCGAGAGCTTTCGACATCAACGATAAGGGTGATGTGGTCGGTGACTTCCAGCCGGACGACGGCACGCTACTCCCTCGTCGCGGATTCCTATTTCGCCGCGGTTCCTACACGCCGATCGAAGTGCCTGGTGCACTCAGTACGGGTGCCTCCTCGATCAACAATGCCGGAGTCATCGTCGGCACCTATTCGGAAGACGGGATTACGACACGAGGCTTCATCTTTTGGAAAGGAAGGTTCGCGACCGTTCATATTCCGGGATCGAGCTACACTGAAGTGAGTGCTATCAACAACAACGGCAAGATTGTGGGCACCTTCGGGACTGACGAACAGGTGCTTGGATTCCGATCTCACTTTCGGGAGTTCTGGAAGTGAGCTCCTGAATCTCAATGAGGAAGTGAGGTTAAAGGCGTCACCGCCTCGATCGGCCGCCCTCGATGGGCGGCCGATCGAAAGCACGCGCCGCTACGGGCAAGGCCTGACTATTCCGTCCACGACACAGACCGGGAAGGTCGGTGACGGTGGAGTGAGTGGTGGAGGATTCGTCTGAATCGGGATTGTGCCGACGCCATTGAAAAACGGCTCAATCGTGATGCCATCGCTGAATGTCCAGGTCTGCGGCCAGTCGTTGAACGGTCGTCCACCTGGGGTCGGACGCGGCGGGAACTCTAGACACGGTGGCTTGATGTTGCCGATGTCGCCCAAGATGTCGAAGAAACCCACAGGCTGATTCGGTTTCGTATCGACGAAGAATTCCAAATGCACCTTGCTGTCCGGATCGCTTCCGAAACACGCGGCGCGCTCAGTCGAGCTCAGCTCGATAGGCACGAACGTCGGCATCTCGCTCGACAGCTCCGACAACGGGATCGTTTCAACCAGGCGATTCTTCACACCCGTCGTCAGATTCGTGCAGGACACTTTGATCTGTCCCGTCCCGTCGTATGACGCGCCCGGCAAGGCGGTGCGAATCCACAACTGCCGATCGTTGAACAAGTCGCTGCGCTTGAATCCGGGCGTTACGAAACGCACCCCGCCTGTTCTCGCCAACAAGATACTGTCGGTCGGGAAATTCGGCTCTCTCGGGAATATGCGAACTTTGAGATCGTTGACCGAATCGCGTGTCAGATAGAAGTCCTTGCCGCCCGGCGTGCAGAGATTTGCGCCGCTGTTATCGGGCTGACAAGCGCCGCAGATCGTCGCCGATGGGATCGAACCTTCCGGACAGTTCGGAATGTTAGTGCAGCTCGGCAAATTGAAGCCGCCACCTGATCTTGGAGTCGCGCATCCGCAGCTGTCGTCGGGCTCCAGATAGGTCCGATCGCAGTCTGGCAAGATCTTCTCGCACATCCTGGCGCCCATGACGTCGCGATCCATAGAGATGGGTTGCATGAGGTGTTTGCATTCGGGACGCACGCCATCGACTTCGTCGTACGGATTCTCGAGACACTTCTGCGCAATGCGCTCTTCGGGCGTGGGACAGCCGGCCGGCCAACCTACGACGATGTTTCCCGGCAGCGAGTTGTTGTAGTCGCGGCTGAAGAGCTCGCACAAGCAATGGTCGATGCGATCGCCCTCG
>JAICPY010000243.1 GCA_025929585.1 Steroidobacter sp. | reverse complement strand
GGGCTGTTAGCTCAATTGGTAGAGCAGCTGACTCTTAATCAGTTGGTTATAGGTTCGAGTCCTATACGGCCCACCATTTTCTCGCGGCGTTGGCGGTTGACGGTTCACTGTTGACGGCAAAGGCCAGATTCCGCGACTAGGCGGGACTCCCGACTGCCAACCGCCAACTGTCAACCGCCAACCCGTTTTCCCTCAGGTATACTCCGCCGCCCGCAAAAGCCGGTAACGCCGCGCTCGAGCGGTCCGATATCCGCGAAAGTGGCGGAACTGGTAGACGCGCTGGATTTAGGTTCCAGTGGGTAACCCCCGTGAGGGTTCGAGTCCCTCCTTTCGCACCAAGCCGGCGCTGCTGAAGCGCTGCCTGATGAATCACAGAGGATTTCGATCAAATGCAGGTCTCGGTAGAAGCGATCGGCACGCTCGAGCGCCGGATGGAAGTGCAGGTTCCCGCGGAACGCATCGAGAAGGCCGTCGATGAGCGGCTGCAGAAGCTCAGCCGTACTGTACGGCTGAAGGGCTTCAGACCGGGCAAAGTGCCGGTCAAGGTCGTGCGTCAGCAGTTTGGCGAGCAAGTCCGTCAAGAAGTGCTCGGCGATGTGGTGCAAAAATCCTTCGCCGAAGCCGTCGTGCAAGAGAATCTAACGCCTGCTGGCGGACCGAAGATCGAGCCGTTGAATCTCGGACAGGGCGATCTGAAGTATCGAGCGATCTTCGAGATCGTACCGAAGATCGAGCTCAAAGGCGTTGAAGGTATGGAGCTTTCGCGTTCTGTGGCCGAGGTGACCGAAGAAGACATCGACACCATGATCGAGACCCTGCGCGAACAACGCGCGGAGTATGTTGCGGTCGATCGCGAAGCACGCGACACAGACCGCGTCACCGTGGACTTCGTTGGCACGATAGATGGTCTTGCTTTCGACGGTGGCAAGGGTGAAGACGTCGCGATCGTCCTCGGTCAAGGTCGCATGCTTGCCGATTTCGAAGCGGCACTAGTGGGCACGCGAGCCGGCGAACAAAAGACGATCGAGCTGACGTTTCCAAGTAACTATCCGGCCGGGACTGCGGGAAAAAAGGCCCAATTCGCCATAACGGTGAAGTCGATCGAAGAGCGACGCTTGCCCGAGCTCGACGAGGAATTCTGCAAATCCTTCGGCGTCGAGGAGGGCGGGATCGAACGTCTTCGACAAGAAGTGAAAGAGAACATGGAGCGTGAACTGGCAGATGCGGTCCGTGCACGACTCAAGAAGCAAGTGATGGACGGTTTACTTGCGGCCAATCCGATCGATCTGCCGAAAACGATGGTCGATGCGCAAGTGCGCGAGTTGCAGATCGAAGCGGCTCGCCGCATGGGCGCACGCGATGCATCGCAAATTCCTCCGGCAGAGAATTTTCAAGATCCGGCGCGTCGGCGAGTAGCGCTCACGTTGCTCGTAGGTGAGGTGATCCGGATCGCTGACATCCACGTGGATCAATCTTTGGTGCAATCGCGCTTCGAGGATTTGGCCGCGCAGTTCCCGGATCCAGCGCAGGCCATGCAAACTTATCGCACTAACCCTCAGCTCCACCGTCAAATGGAAGCGTCCGTGCTCGAAGAGCAGGTGGTCGATTGGGTGCTCGAGCGCGCCCGAATTTCGGACGCCTCATCGAGCTTCAAGGAGCTGATGAATTTCGGCGCGTAGCGTTGGATTAAGCAGGCAGTGGGTCGCGGATAGCGGATAGATCTGGAGGATCAGATCACTTTTTCCGCTTTTCCCGTCCGCCATCCGCTATCCGCTATCCGCTTCTCTCGTTAGTATCCACAGATCATTCCAGCAACCCGACACGCAATGGCCGCTATGAACCTTGTCCCAATGGTCGTCGAGCAAACGGCTCGCGGCGAACGTGCTTATGACATCTATTCTCGCCTCCTCAAGGAGCGGGTGATATTCATCGTCGGACCGATCGAAGACCATATGGCGAATTTGGTCGTAGCGCAGCTCTTGTTCTTGGAATCTGAAAATCCGGACAAAGATATCGCGTTGTACATCAACTCCCCGGGAGGCTCGGTCAGCGCCGGGCTGTCGATTTACGACACGATGCAGTTCATCAAACCAGACGTGAGCACCATGTGCGTCGGCCAAGCGGCCAGTATGGGCGCGGTTCTGCTGGCGGGCGGTGCCAAGGGTAAGCGCTACTGTCTGCCGCACTCGCGCATGATGATTCATCAGCCGTTAGCGGGCTTTCAGGGGCAGGCTTCGGATATCGACATTCATGCGCGCGAGGTTCTGGAAACCCGCGACCGTCTGAATCGGATTCTGTCCAAGCACACGGGCCAGACGATCGACAAGATTCGTCAGGACACCGACCGTGACAACTTCATGGGCGGGGAGGCAGCGGTGAGCTACGGTTTAATCGACAAGGTTATGGAACGCCGCCTCGATGTGGCGGCACCGGCAGCTAAGTAGTTCAGGCGGATAGGTTTTTTGCTGACTTTGAGACCGTTGGGTGCGATCGCGCAGGGCGTCTTTGCAGCCTAATGGCGACGCGTGATATATAGCCCAGGCACCCGTTCCTCATCGACTGTGGTGCTCGCTGATTTATTGAGGGTCTTTCATGTCTGACGATTCCCGCGGCAAGCACGACGACGGCAAGTTGCTGTATTGCTCCTTCTGCGGCAAAAGCCAGCACGAAGTGCGCAAACTCATTGCCGGACCGTCCGTGTTCGTCTGCGATGAATGCGTCGAGCTGTGCAACGACATCATTCGCGAAGAGCTCGAAGAGCGTGCGGAGCGTACCCGTGACAAGCTGCCGCGTCCGCACGAAATCAAGAAAGTGCTGGACGAATACGTCATTGGTCAGCAGCGCGCGAAGAAGGTGCTTTCGGTCGCCGTTTACAATCACTACAAGCGATTGCAAACCAAGACGTCCGAACAGCGCGCGAAAGATGAAGTCGAGCTCGCCAAGAGCAACATTCTTCTGATCGGTCCTACTGGTTGCGGCAAGACGCTGCTCGCAGAGACGCTTGCACGTCTACTCAACGTGCCGTTCACGATTGCGGATGCGACCACGTTGACGGAGGCCGGCTACGTCGGTGAAGACGTCGAAAACATCATTCAGAAGCTACTGCAGAAGTGCGACTACGACGTAGAAAAAGCGCAGACGGGCATCGTGTATATCGATGAGATCGACAAGATCTCACGCAAGTCCGACAACCCGTCAATCACGCGCGATGTTTCCGGCGAGGGCGTGCAGCAAGCACTGCTGAAGCTGATCGAGGGCACGATTGCTTCGGTGCCGCCGCAGGGCGGACGCAAGCATCCGCAGCAGGAATTCCTGCAAGTCGACACCGCGAACATTTTGTTCATCTGCGGTGGCGCATTCGCGGGTCTGGAAAAAATCATCATGAATCGCACGCAGAAGACGGGCATCGGCTTCACCGCTGATGTGCGCCAGCAGAGCGATCGACCTCACGGGAGCGACGTATTCCACGACGTCGAACCTGAAGACCTGATCAAGTTCGGTTTGATTCCGGAATTCGTCGGCCGCTTGCCCGTCGTCGCCACGCTCGATGAGCTCGATGAGTCCGCGTTGATTTCGATTCTGCTGGAACCGAAAAATGCGCTGAGCAAGCAGTATCGCAAGCTGTTCGACATGGAAGGTGTCGAATTGGAATTCCGTCAGGATGCGCTGAAGGCCGTTGCCAAGAAGGCAATGCAGCGTCGCACAGGCGCGCGTGGCCTGCGTACCATCCTGGAGAACGTATTGCTCGAGACCATGTACGAACTGCCCTCGCTGCGCAACGTACAAAAAGTTGTTGTAGACGAGACGGTAATTCTCGGGGAGAGCAAACCGTACATCGTTTATGGTTCAGGAGATGATGGCCGCTTAGCGCCGGTCGAAGAACGTCGGCCGACAGGTAGCGACCATCATTAAGGGTTAATAGCGTCTGTGTGAGTGAAGGCGCCTCCGGGCGCCTTTTTTTTGCAAGTGCTGGTGCAAATTGGCGAGCACAATAAGCACATCCCTGCATTTCTTATTCGATCTGTGACGGATCCGCAAAACCCGAGACGATCTGCGGCCCTCGAATGTAGCGGCACCGCTTGCGTTCCGGTATTTTCTGTTCAACGAATCATC
>JAICPY010000051.1 GCA_025929585.1 Steroidobacter sp. | reverse complement strand
TGCGATGGAACGCCAATCAGGGGTGCTAACACTCAAGCGCACGCAGCCGATGCCTGCCGGCGCTTACCTGATCGCCAAGATGTTGAGCGCCTTCGTGTGCGTGGGAATAGCCATGAGTCTGTTGATTGCACTCGCCACGACGTTCGGCAATGTCACCTTGAGCACCACGCAGATTGCACAGATTCTCGCGACCAGCGGATTGGGCATGGCCGCGTTCTGCGCTATCGGACTATTCATCGGGTCGGTCGTTAGCGGCTCCGCGGCGCCAGGCATCGTGAACCTTGTCTACTTCCCTATGATGTATCTGTCAGGCACGTTCTTCCCGCTTCCCGAAACGTTGGCACCGTGGGCAATGATTTGGCCGACGTTCTACCTCGATCAAATACTCTTTGCGATCACTCTTGGAGAAAGCGTGATTAGCGTCGAAATCTGCGTAGCAGTGCTGCTGGGGTTAACACTGCTCTTTGCAGGACTAGCCGCTCACCGCCTCGCGAGGGGAAAGTGATCCGTCATTCGTGATTAGCGGGTAGTCGGAAGGTGCTTGATTGTGCTCTCTTCCTCTTGCTACCCGCGACCCGCTAATCACAATCCGCTTTTTGCTTGGCAGTTGACGGCCAGAAAAAATCCCACTTCGGCTGTCAACCGCCAACCGTCAACTGTCAACCTGCCGCCCAACTGAGCGGCACTAGTGATCCATCCGCATGGTCTTGAGTGCTTTGGCCCATCGGTACAACTCATCTAGCATGGTTGTTGCAGAGCTGTCGATCAGCTCGTTGGTATGGAAGTTCTTCCTCTCATCGAAGAGCTTGGTGATCATCGACATCGCGACGCCCTCGAACATCGGCATCATCTTCAAGGACATCGCGAGCTGCTTCTCCATTTGCACTGCCCGCATTCCGCCCGATATGCCGCCGTAACTTACAAACCCGCATGGCTTGTAGTTCCACTCTCGATACAGGAAATTCAAAGCATTAACGAATGAGGGCGGCGGGCAATAGTTGAACTCCGGCGTGACGAACACGTATGCATCCGCAGTCGCGACGCTCGCGGACCAACGCTTCGTGTGTTCCTTCTCATACTTCTGCATCCGCGGATGATGCGGCTCGTCGTAGATCGGTAACTGGAAGTCCTGCAAGTCGATCAGCTTCGTCGAAAACTTGCCATGTCGCGTCGCGAAGTCGTGAAACCACTTTGCAATCGGTGGACCAATGCGGCCCGGGCGCGTGCTGCAAATGATCGTTTGTAGCTCCAAAGGCATACGACACTCCTTCGCTGATCGTCAGGGACATTCGCTTGACCGATCGCCGAGTAGCCCGGGCGTGCGGCGACCATGCTGCTCCACGCCAGGATAGTACTTGAGGACGTTACGAAGGAGGGATGCGGGAAGCGTAAGATCTCGGTCATGCGATACATACTTATTTTGTGCATTGCACTGTCCGTCGGACTCTCCCATGCGATTGCAGAGGAGACGCATTCCCATCCGCCTCCCGAAAGGCTGGGTAAGGTCGTTTTCAATACCTCGTGTTCGCCGGAAGTCGAGCATGAGTTCTCGCGCGGCGTCGCACTGCTTCACTCGTTTACGTATGAGCCTGCCGAGGCCGCCTTTCGCGCGATTGCAGCTGAAGATCCACGATGTGCGATGGCGCATTGGGGAATTGCGCTCTCGAGATACCACCCACTGTGGGCCGCTCCGTCGCCCGAGGATCTGAAGGTCGGAGCCGAGGCGGTGAAGACAGCGATGCGCCTCTCTGCGACCGATCGCGAACGAATGTACATCAATGCGGCGGACGCGTTTTATCGACAATCCGATAAGCGTCCACACGCGGATCGCGCGCGTGCGTATGAGCATGCGATGGCCGAGCTCGCTGGCAAGTATCCAGAGGATCTCGAAGCACAAATCCTCTACGCGCTGGCATTGCTGTCGACGGCGCCTTCCACCGATACATCGCATTTGAAGCAGAAGAAGGCCGCTACGATTCTCGAGCCGCTCTACACCAAGCTCCCGGACCACCCCGGCCTCGCCCACTATCTGATCCACGCCTACGATAGTAGCGAGCTCGCCTCGCAAGGCTTAGACGCTGCGCGCGAGTACTCGCAAATTGCCGCGTCTGCACCGCATGCGTTGCACATGCCGTCGCACATTTTCACCCGCCTAGGCTTCTGGGAAGAGTCGATAACCTCGAATCAGGCCGCACGCGAGGCTGCATCAAAGGCAGGTGACATCGGCGAGGCGCTGCACGCGATGGATTATCTGACTTACGCCTATTTGCAACTCGGCGATTTCGAATCAGCGAAGCGCATCGTCGAAGAAGCGACAAGCAGCCATGCACTCTCGGGAGCCGATTTCAAAATCGGCTATGCCGCCAACGCGATGCCGGTGCGTCTTGCCATCGAGCAACGACAATGGCCCGTTGTCAGCACTCTAGAGCCGATCGCAGGTTCAGCTCCTCATGTCGCGGCGATTGTCTACTGGGCACGCGCACTCGGAAAGGCGCGCGCTGGTGAGCCCGGCGCCGCAAGCACGGAGATCGAGCGCCTCGAGACCTGTCACAAACAGTTGCTTGCAAATGAGAATACTTATTGGGCCAAGCAAACGGCCATCCTGCTCGAAGAGGCGAACGCATGGGCAGCTTTCGCAAAGGGCGACAGACAAAAGGCCATAGCGATGATGCGCGCGGCGGCAGACGAGGAGGACAGTTTGGAAAAGCTGCCGGTCACGCCCGGTCCGATCGTGCCGGCTCGAGAGCAACTTGGCGAAATGCTCCTCGATAGCGGCAGACCGGACGAAGCCTTGCCAGAATTCTCCGCCGTGCTGCGTTTCGCACCGGGCCGACGTGGTGCGATCTCGGGACTAGGCCGAGCTCGAGAAGCCATTGCAGCCTCGAACTAGTCTCGCTCACCGCCCCGTGAAGGCTTATGCCTCGGTGACAACCTCACGCATGGATTTCTTGCTCAAAGCGTACTCGCGGTTCTCAAGCGTTCGTCCCATGAACTCGCGTAGCGAGGGGCCACACCTCATGAGGCGCGTCTTGAAGAGGAATTCGAAGGCCTCGTGAAACCAAACGCGGCGTCCGATGCGCGTGTACCAGCGCATTGCATGACGATAGTCTGCGTCGCGATGAAACAACGTGCGAGCGATGACTTTTGGCCGCGCCTGCATCAGCACTTCGATCGCCTTGAACCACAGGAATACGCGCCAAGGCGGCACGCCAGGAGCGCTCAGCACTTGATGCTTGTAATCCCACCGCCGAGTATCGGCTAGCACGACTTTCCGGTCTTCGACGGTCTTGTAGAACGGCGTCCAGCGATGCGGGGTGGCGTAAAGTAATTGCACCTGATCGGGGTCGTAGCGCAGCAGATGGCGGTAGGATTTCCAGTAATCTCGGTCAGACTCTTCGCTGAATCCGACGACGTAAGTGGCCATCGAGATGATGCCGTGCTCGCGCAGTAGATCGATTGCACGCTGATCCTCGGTCGTCGTACCGCCTTTCTTTATTCTCTTGAGCGTCGCGTCGTCGTAGCTCTCGATGCCGAGCAAGAACCGGATCACACCGGCCTTTTTGTACAGATGCAAGATATCCCGATCACGCACAATGTCGCTCGCCCGCGTCGATCCGACGAGCAGCAGGGGTACTTTCTCGGCGATCAGCGCTTCGAGAAAAGCTTTCCATGCCTTGCGAGAGCCGGTAGGCAGCTCATCTGCAAAGTTGATGAGCTCGACCCCGTGTTCGCGGTGCAGCCGGGCGAGCTCTCTTGCGAACTTCGCTGGCTCGCGATGACGCCATTGCGTCCAGAAGCCGCGCTGTCCACAGTAGCTGCACAGATAGGGACACCCGCGCGAGAACTGAGCGACAACGGCGCGCTTACCGCCCCAATACGAATAGCGCGAGTGCTCGATCAGCTCCCATCCCACGCGGTATTCATCCAGATCGCGAATCATCTCCGCAGGAGCCGAAGCTACGATGTCATTGCCGCTCCTGAACGCTATTCCCTTCACGTAGTTGAGCGGCACATCGCCGCTCAACGCCGTCATCAATGCAAGCACCGTCCTTTCGCCTTCGCCACGAACGATGATGTCGATTTCGGGGCATTCAGCCAAGATCTCGTTCCAATGATAGGTCGGATGCACGCCGCCATACACGATGATCAGCCGCGGCATCGTGAGCTTGAGCAAACGGCTCAGCTCCACGATGGTGGGATGTGCGGTACTGGAGCCGGAGTGACCCATCATTACGACATCGGCGCTGAATCTCTGGACTTCGCGAACGATGTCCCACAACAGCATCGGCCCGAACTCGGCATCCAAAAGCTTCACGTTGAACCCGGCGTCCAACAGAGGACCGCCGATGCTCAACAATCCAAGCGGCGGCAAATGCTCTTTTGGAATGCGACTGCCAATCGCCGTGTGCGGCGGATTTACCAAAGCGATCTTCATGGATCGAGCGGACTTCGCGAAAACTGCGGAAAGGAGCAGCGCGAAGGATGCTCATCGGACGGACAAGGGAGAGCAAGGAAGCTGTAATGACTGATTATGAACAATTGTGGCGGCGCGCCGGACGTTCGCATAGGTGTTGCCCGCGAGCCCGGGAACAAACTCGTCTCTCGAGACTCTGAAAGTATCGAGGATTGCTCAGTGCGGGGATAAACCGATGATCCGCCGATACGAATCCGTGACGCTGCTTACGTTCACTGCGCTGCTAAGCACATTGGCTTGGGCGCAGGAAGCCGCTGCGACAGACGAGCACACCGAAGCCGATCAATCGGCACAGCTCGACCTTCGAATACCAGACATCAGGACCCTGTATACGCAGGAACAGATCGACGCGCTTCTGGCTTCGACATATCAGGAGCGTACGGAAGAAGTCGAAGTGAGAGGTCGTCGTGAAGTCGTGACTCCGAGGGTCTGGCCTGGCATAGCCGCTCCTATATGGGCGATCTTCAACCCGACGCAGGCATGGAGGATCTTCGCGCCCTTGCCGCCGGATCAAACACGAACGGCGGCACTTCGATCCGACGCAACGACACCGTATCAGCGGCCGGCATCGAGAACGGCTGCGGATCTCTGATACGACGAGCGTTCGCCATCTCTTGGTTGGCGGTTGACGGTTGACGGTCAGAACGGCGCCTACCAGCCGTGCGCGGCATTGATTTAGACTTAGAAGACTGTTGAATGGATTAGGCTGGCTGGCAGATGACCGCGCAATTCGATCTGAATGCTTATCTCTCGCGCATCGGATATACAGGCGAGCGCACGCCCACCCTTCAGACACTGAGCGCGATCCACGCGCTGCAGCCCGCTGTGATTCCCTTTGAAAACCTGAATCCACTGCTGGGTTTGCCTGTCAGTCTCGATCTGGAGGCTCTGCAACGCAAGCTCGTCCAATCGCACCGTGGTGGTTATTGCTTCGAACAGAACCTCCTATTCAAGACGGCCCTCGAACATCTGGGGTTTGAAGTAACCGGACTCGCAGCGCGTGTCATCTGGAACCGCACGGATGATGCAATCACGCCACGCACGCACATGGTGCTGCTCGTAACGCTTGGGCAAGAGCGCTACATCGCCGATGTTGGCTTCGGAGGCCAAACTCTCACCAGCCCGCTACCCTTCTCTGTTGGTATCGAGCATCAGACACGGCACGAGCCTTTCAGAGTCATCGAGCAATACGGCAACTACTTTCTCCAGACTAAAGTGCGAGATGCTTGGAGATCGATGTATCGCTTCGACTTGCAACCTCAATATCCGCAGGACTACCACATCACGAATTGGTATGTATCGACCCATCCGGAATCTCAGTTCGTGAATACATTGAGAGTTGCGCGTTCCGTACCCGGCCGTCGCTATGGTTTGCTGAACAACGAGCTCTCCACTCATACGCTCGGCGCGGAAAGCACTTCACGTACTCTGATCTCGCTACAGGAACTGAAAACAATCTTGAGCGATCTCTTCACCATCGAATTGCCTGAGCATCCCGAATTAGATGCGCGCCTGGGACGGTTCGTGCAGACGAGCTGACGAAGTGATGAGCGTGATGAGGCGCCGCGAGAGATTCGCGGATGTCGTTAGTCAGACGCCGGCTAGCTTCCGCCGCATCTCGCGCCTGAGCAGTACCAGGCTGATGATGACTTGCAAGACGACCGTTGCAACGTTGAGGTACCACACCTGCTCGAGAATGAAATCCGGTCGGGTCGACAACCAGATCGCGGGCACGGCGTAGGTGATCATTCGGGTGGCCGAGCTCAGCAATGATGGTAACGTATTACCGAGTGCTTGGAACAAACTCGAGCAGGTCATGATGATTCCAGAGAGCACGAAGTTCCAGGAGATGATCGATAGGAACACCGCGCCAACGCGAATGACTTCCGGCTCGGGCGAAAACCAACCGATCAGCGCTCGAGGTTGCCACTGACACAGCAGTGTCAGGATGAACATTAGCAGCGCGCACAAGAGCGCAGCCGATCGAAACGTCTCGCGCACGCGGTGCGGATGCTTCGCACCGAAGTTTTGCCCCGCGACCGGAGCGGCGGCGAATGCGATCGCGAGTACCGGCAGAAAGATGCCCTGCATGACTCGCGAGCCGATGCCGAAGCCGGCTTGCGCGGCCGACCCGAAGTCGCGGATCACCCAATACGTGATCGCGATGTATAAAAACATGAGCGCAAACTCACCGCCCGCCGGCAGGCCGATTTTGAACATGCGCTTCCAAACTGCGAGTCGCGGCTGCCACTGTTCGGCATGAAACGACACATACCTCTGCAGACGCACGAAGTAGATCGCCAACAGCACGATGCCCACCGCGATGGAGATCGTGCTCGCGAGACCAGCACCTGCAACACCTAGCGCGTGCCCTGTACCCCACCCTGCAATCAACACGGGTGCGAGCACGGCATTGAGCAACACGGTGACCACCTGTACGACCATCGTCGGCTGCACGATCCCAGTGCCGCGCAATGCCGAGGACATCGCGATCATTGCGAACTGCAATGCGAGTCCGGGCGCGAACCAATATAGATAAGTAGTACCTTCCTGAACCGTGGCAGCATCAGCTGCGATCGCGCTCACGTATGGATGCGAGAGCGTGTAGCCCGCAATGAGAGTCAGTGACCCTAGGAGCGCAGCGATGACGAGGGATTGATTGAAGATGAGATTCGCATCCTCTGGGTCCTTGCGCCCTACGGCGTGAGCAATCAAGGCCATCGTGCCGACACCCAACACTTGAGTGAGCGCGAGCACGATGAACATCGCATTGCCCGCGGCGCTCACCCCTGCAACGGCCGCATCTCCGAGCTGCGCGACGAAATACAGATCGACAAAGTAGTACAGCGTTTGAAAGAGCATGCCCGCGGCCATCGGAATGGCCATTGCAACGAGATGCCCGGGAATAGAACCCTGGGTAAGATCTTTCATGAATGTGTTGTATTAGGCGAAAACGGCGCGCCAATGCAAAACGCCCTCACAGCGAACTGAGAGGGCGTTGGCACGCAAAAGCCGAGCGGCACCTTAGGTGCTTGCGTCGGAAGTGTCAACGCGAACGCTCCGCGCTTGTTGGGACACTCCTCGTCTTTGGGGACGCTCCTCGTCTTTCGAGGAGCGTCCCCGACCGGAAGGAGCGTCCCGGCGTCAACTGTCCCCACTCTGTGACTCTCTGTTCCAGATTCGGGACACTCCTCGATACGACGCGTGCTCGCTGCAAAGTTTTGTGATTCGCTGCTGCGGAACATCGCTTGACGCGCTTGTCCACACACCGAAGAATCACTCGAAACGCACAGAAGGAATGACGCGCTGGATTTTGGCGGTCTTCTGTAACGATGCGTTTCATTACCGCGATGTAGGGGGACGGCTCGATGAGGATTGCCCAAGACCAATTGCATGAGCAATTGAATGAGTGGCGCGAACGCGCGCTGCGCGTGGAAGAAGCTGTCGGCAGCGCGATCATCGGACAGCAAGCGACCGTTCGATTGATCAATGTCGCGCTGTTCGCGCGCGGTCATGTGCTCCTCGAAGGCGATGTCGGTGTCGGCAAGACGACGATATTGCGCGCCTTTGCGCGCGCGATCGGCGGCGACTTCGAGCGCGTCGAAGGCACTGTCGATCTGATGCCGAGCGATCTGATCTACCACACCTACGTAGATGCCGAGGGCAAGCCGCGAATCGAACCGGGTCCTCTGCTGCGTCATGGCGAGCAGCTGACCACCTTCTTCTTCAACGAGATCAACCGTGCGCGGCCTCAAGTCCAATCCTTGTTGTTGCGCGCAATGGCCGAGCGCTCCGTCTCCGCTTTCAACCGTGAGTATCGCTTTCCATACATGCTCGTGTTTGCTGACCGCAATCGCGTGGAAAAGGAGGAAACATTCGAGCTCGCCTCGGCGGCACGCGATCGCTTCATGTTCGAGCTGCGCATGCCCACGCCCACGGACGAGGCCATCCGCAAATCGCTAGTCTTTCACCCGGAATTTCACGATGTGGATGCATTGCTCGAGAAGGTCACGCCGAATGTCCTGCCATGGCGGGATCTGAACGACATCGCAGCGGCTATTCAGAGCGCCGTGAGTGCCAGCGAAGCGCTCGAGCGATATGTCATGGATTTATGGACCGCCACTCAGTCGCCGAAAAAGTTCGACATTCGCATCGAGGGTGTCGACATGGATAGGTTGATCCTCGCCGGTGCAAGTCCACGCGGAATGATGTCTTTGACCCGCGCAGCGAGAGTCGTCGCGTGGCTCGATGGACGCTCGCATTTGACTCCCGACGATGTTCGGGCCGTCGTGCCCGCAGTACTCGGGCATCGAGTCTTCTTCACGCCCGTGTACGAGCTGCGCCGCTCGCAGATCGCAGATGCGCTGACGGCGGCGATTCTCGATAACGTGCCGACGCCTCGATAGCGATGAGCTCGCCGCAGGAGTTCCATTATCGCTTGTCCAGACGCATGGGCGGACAGCGTCCCGGCTCGCATGGCGGCATGAGCTTAGGCGCAGGATTGGAATTCGCCACTCACATGAGTTTGTTCGATCGGCCCGATCCACGCCGGCTCGACATTCGCGCCAGTGTCCGAGCAGTGCGCGAGGAGTGGCTGGTGCGTGTGAATAGACAACGCGCCGGCATCGCGGTGCATGCGGTGATCGATGTATCCACGTCCATGCATTTTGGTGCACAAAAATCGAAACTCGATGTTGCCGCCGATTTCGTCGAGGCGCTTGGCATGAGTGCCTTTCGCGTCGGCGATGTATTCGGCATGTTGGCCTTCGATTCCATCGCACGAGACGATTTGTATGCGCCGGCTCGGCTGAGCCGAGGATCGGGCATTGAAATGGCAAACAAATTGCGAGAGTGCACCGGATCCGCCGGCAACATTACTGGGCTCGAGCAAGTCGTGGCGCAGCTTGCGGGACGCCAAGCGCTCGTGTTTCTGGTGTCCGACTTTCACTGGCCCCTGGCTCGGCTGGGTCCGATCCTCGAGATGATGTCGCACGCCTTCGTCGTCCCGGTCGTCGTGTGGGATGAGGCGGAGACACAACCACCCGATCGGGATGCAATTGCGCCGCTTCGGGACCTCGAAACAGGTGCGACGGGCACCCTATGGTTACGGCCTTCTTATAAAAAGCGATGGCGTGACGCGGTTACGGCACGTCGCGCCGAGCTCGACGACTTTTTCGAATCTCGATCGATGAGAGCGTTCTATATGCAAGGGGCGTTCGATGCCGACGCGATGTCCCGCTATTTCTTCGAAGCTGCCGCATGAACCATCGATCTAACATAGCAATTCGCGCGGCGCTCTGTCTGGCTGTGACACTAACGACTTTGTTCGCCAACGCCAGCGAGCAAGCGAGCATTCCATCATCAAGCGCAAGTAACAGCCACGATGCAGTTGTCGCTCAGCCGCGTCCCTTCGGCTATTTCATCGGCGACATCGTTCGCAAGCACGTGTTGTTGCCCGACGAAGATTTCGAAATCGGCGAAATGCCCCAAACCGAACGCATCGGAGTGTGGTTCGAGCGGCGACCCGTGAAGACGATCGTCTCATCGGAGGATGGCCGTCGTTGGCTGATCCTCGAATATCAAATCATCAACGCGCCGCAAGAGCTCGCGACGATTGAGATCCCAGGCTTCGAGCTCGAAGATGCCACAGGCACACGCGGGATTGCGGTTCCTGCATCATCGATTGACGTGGCGCCGCTGACGACTGCATTGCCGGAAGGTGCCGATCTGGCGGGAGCATTGAGACCGGATCGTGCGGCTCCGCACATCGCGACCAGCCCGATTCAGCGTCGACTTGTCATTTATGCGACCGCATTCGCCTTAACACTTCTGTCTTGGCTGTCGTGGATTGGGTGGCGAAACTGGCGTGCACGCACACACCTGCCCTTCGCAAGCGCCTGGCAGGAGATTCGCGAACTGGATGATCGCGAAGCCCGCGCATGGCAAGCCTTGCATCGCGCTTTCGATCGAACGGCAGGACGTGTCACTCACAGCGCGACTGTTGCCGAGCTCTTCGACCAAGCGCCGCACCTTGTTTCGCAACGCGATCGAATCGAGCAGTTCTTTCGACAGTCGAGCGACTTCTTTTTCGGAAGCGGCCTGCCTGAAAAGGCATTATCGGTTCGCGAGCTGTGTCGCGACCTGCGCCGGATCGAAGAGCGGCACGAGCGATGAGCGGCTTCGAGCTAGAACACCCGTGGCTCCTGTTATTGCTGCCGTTGGCATTGTTGCCGCTGCTGCGCAGGCGGCGGGACGCCCTCGGTTATTCGTACTTGCCTTGGCTACCCACCGATCGCCTCGGGCGCGTGGCGGGATTCTTCGGCACTGCATTTGCTGTCACCGCCATGGCAACTATCGTCGTTGCACTCGCCGGGCCCGGTCAGCCCGAAAGCTACGTGTCTCGGACGGGACGCGGTGCCGAGATCCTGGTGCTCATGGATAGGAGCCGAAGCATGGACCTGCGCATGATGCCGAGCGACTGGCGCAGCATCGATCCAATCATTCGAACCCATCAGGCCTGGGCTCGCGGACCGCAGAAGAGCAAGACAGCACGCGACCTACTTTCTAAATTTATCGACGAGCGCGCGGATGATCGATTCGCATTGATGTTCTTCAGCGGTGGGCCGTTGCCGGCGGTCCCGTTCACTCAGCGCGACTCTTTGCTGCAAGCTGGCATCACCGCAGCAGGCATCGGAGTCGGCCTCAATGAGACGAACGTGGGCCGCGCGCTGACGGCCGCGATTCGTGAATTCGACGAACGTCCCTACTCCGGCAGCCGCATCATCCTGCTGGTTTCAGATGGCGGCGCTCACTTGGATGCAGCCACTCAAGCGACGGTTGCTTCGGGCCTAGCGCGTAATCGCATCGCCTTGTATTGGCTTTACTTGAGATCGATCAATAGTCCGCCGCTGGATGTCGAGGATCCTCGAACCGAGATGGCGCCTGAAATCGCGTTGCATCGCTTCTTTCAAGGGCTGCGCACTCCTTACCGCGCATACCAGGCAGAGGTGCCCGAGGATTTCGAACGCGCCGTTGCGGACGTAGGCAAACAACAGAACGCTCCTCTGGATTATCTGGAGCAAATCCCGCGGCGAGACTATTCGCGCTATTTCTACGGCGCTGCCGCCTTTTCTTGTCTCATGCTCTTGATCTACAGAGCGCTGCAATTGCGGAGCTGGACATGAAACGCAATCACGTTCACGCCGTCTTCGCTGCCGGCACGTTGGTCTTGGCCGCGCTTGCCGCTCACCAGGCAGCGAAGCTACATCAAGCGCGCACTGTGAATACCATGATCGTGAGCACCGACCTTGCGACGCTCGATAGCGCACTTCCCGAAGCTCGATTCGCGAAAGCGACTGGGCTTGCTACTGAGGGTCGCTACGATGAGGCGGTCGCGGCGTACAAGGACCTGACACAGAGTCGACGACGAGATCTAGAGCTTGCCGCCCAATTTAACCTCGGCAACCTGCATCTACTCGAAGCTCTGAAGCACGGTCCTGAAAGCGAGGCGCGGTGGCTGCCGATGATCGAGCTCGCCAAACAAAGTTATCGCACGCTGCTTCGGCAGAACCCGAGCGACTGGGATGCCAGATACAACTTGGAGCGCACGTTACGCCTCGCACCCGAATTCGATGAGACGGCAACCACCGACGAAGGCCCGCCGCCCGATAGCGAGCGCACCACATCGACGATCTCGAGCACGCGCATGGAGCTGCCTTGAAGGTTTCGAACTTCTTCGCTCGACTCCGATCCGGTTCCGTCCCCCGCCTGCGAGGCGAGGTCGAAAAGCGGGAAAACAAAACTCCGCACAGCGTGGACGACCCGAGCGCCTTTTCCAGTCCCTTCCCTCGCTTGCGGGGGAAGGTTAGGAAGGGGGAAAACAAAACTCCGCGCAGCGTGGATGTCCCGATCGCCTTCGCCTTGCTCCTGCTGATCATCGCTCCTTTTTCGCCGCCGCTGGACCTGCCCCGCGACACATACGACTACATCGTCGTATTCGATCTAACTCAAAGCATGAACGTGCAAGACTACGAGCTCGACGGCGAAGCCGTCAGCAGGCTCGCATTCGCGAAGCACGCGGTGCGCTCTGCGCTCCAAGATCTGCCGTGCGGCTCGAGGATCGGTTGGGGCGCATTCGCAGAATATCGAACCGTGGTGCTACTCGCTCCGGTAGAAGTGTGCAGCAGCTACAACGATTTGCTCGCCGCTCTGGATAGAATCGATGGCCGCATGCGTTGGAAAGAAGCGAGCGAGATTACCAAGGGTGTGTTCTGGTCGATGCGCGCAGCGCGAGATCTCGGCGCCAGCGCAAACATCATCTTCTTGAGCGATGGGCAGGAAGCGCCTCCTCTGGATTCCACGCGCGAAGCCGTCGCTCTATTCGACGATCTGACCGTAGGTGAAATCGAGGGCTGGCTCGTCGGCGTCGGCAGCGACACACCTCGGCCAATTCCGAGAACCGACGGCGAGGGCAATCCCATTGGATACTGGCACGCCGATCAAGTCATTCAGCGCGCGACGAGTCCAGATGAACCTGCGGGGTCAAGCACTGAACATCTCTCCGCCTTACACGAACGCCACTTGCAGTCGCTCGCGAGACAAGTTGGATTTCAATATCGGCGCTTGAGCGATCTGGATTCGATCAAAGAAACGTTACGCGACTCGCGCTTTGCAAAACGCACGCGCGTACCCACCGACATCGCCTGGATCCCAGGCGCACTCGCGCTCATCCTCCTCGCGTTTCGCTTCGGACGCTTCGGGGACGCTCCTGCTTGGGCTGCTTGGGGACACTCCTCGAAGACGAGGAGCGTCCCATGAAGACTGAAGAACGCAAGAGTGGCAGCATCAGCCTCTCGGGGACACTCCTCGAGGACGAGGAGCGTCCCCAGAAAGACCCGGAACATCCGCAGCACGCATTGAATGCCGGAAGAATGCAAAGAGCGGCAGCGTCAGTAACGCGATGAATAGTGAGAGCACCAGCACCGGCGTGCCCGCTCGCAGGATGACGAAGAGACACACCAACATCGCCGCGAGCGCCATTGCTTTCGACGGGAACGACGTGTCGTAGCGCCACATCGCAAGGCACGCGTACACATAGACGAGCAAGCAAAGGATCACCGAGACTTCGATCAGCATTGCGAACTGTTGGCCGAGTGTCGGTGATCTGGTGAGAATGACGACGACCGTCATGACCATCGCCATGACGATCAAATTCGGCACTGGGATGCCGTGTCGATCGACACGCGCAAAGATCGCGGGAAACAAACCGCGATCGGCGCTCGCTTTTCCTGTCTGCGCGGTCAGAAGCACCCAGCCACACAGCGTGCCGGTCGCTTTGATCAACGCCATCAATGCGACGAGCACGCCAGCGATCGGACCTAAGATCAGTGTAATCGCGTCTGCGAACGGCGCGGTGGAGCTCACCAATTGGGATGCGGGCAATAGTCCCATGATGGCAGCGCACGAGGCCACATACACGAGGCCCGCGATGAGTACGCCGCCGATCGTGGCGAGTGGAACGTTGCGTTGTGGATTCTCGACGACAGCCGTCGCAACCGAAGCACTTTCCAAACCAACGAACGCCCAGAACACCAGCACCAGCGAGTTCGGAATCGCGGCGAAAGCTGGCTGTCCTTGAACGTTCCAGGAAGCTTTGAAAATTTCCGGATCGAAGTATGACCAACCGACCGTTGCGACCAGCAAGATCGGAATCAACCCCGCGAGCAGCGTGAGCGATTCGAACTGGCAAGCGAGACGTGGTCCATAGATATTTACCATCGTGACCAGCCAGATGATGCCGATGGTCGCAAGCGTGCTGTATACCGGCAGCGCAAGAATCGGAAGCAAGCTCGCCAGATAGCCAATCGCGGCAATCGCGATGGCGATATTGCCGATCCAGCAGCAGATCCAATAGACGAAGTTCGCTTGGAATCCAAAGTAGGGTCCGAGCGCTACGCCGGCATACGCGGCGGGCCCGCCCGGCTGCGGCGCGATCTGTGCAAGCTTTGCGAGAACGACCGCGATGAGTACGGCGCCCAGAGTCGCAATGATCCAGCCGATGATCGTAATGCTGCCGACGCTCGCAAGCGTTGCCGGCAATAGGAAGATACCTGACCCGATCATGTTGTTGGCAACCAGCATGGTCGCCAGGAATAGGCCGATCTTTCGATTGCGAATCATGGTCGATGCTCGATTTCGACTGCTTGATTGACCGGCCGTCCGCTACGGCCGTAGGATCGTTCGAATATGCCCACCGTCAGTCCTTGCTCGGATGTACGAGCCAGCGAGGTCGAGTTCATGATTTCCTCTGTCCAGCCCGCACGATCTGATTCGCCTTCGCAGATCGATAGCGTGGATGACGCGTTCAGCTTGCCTGCGTGGATCTACTCCGATCCTGACTTCTTCGAGCTGGAAAAACAAACGATCTTCCGCGGTAGTTGGCAACTAGTCTGCCACCAGAGCGATTTGCCCAACACCGGCGACTATCACACCTTCGATTTTCTAGGCGAGTCCGTCATCTCAGTGCGCGGACTCGACGGTCAAGTTCGCAGCTTTCACAACGTATGCAGACATCGAGCTTCCCGCCTCCTCGATGGACCGAAAGGTCATTGTCCAGGCCGCATCACCTGCCCCTATCACGCCTGGACGTATTCACTCGAGGGCAAGCTGGTCGGTGTGCCGCATCGCGAAACCTTCCCAGCGCTTGACGTCGCGAAGCACGGACTCGCTCCGCTCGAGCAAGAAATCTTCATGGGCTTTATCTTCGTGCGCTTCGAACCGGGCGGCCCGAGCGTACATGAGATGGCGAAGCCGTACGCGCACGAGATGGCCGCCTACCGAATGGAAGAGCTCGTGCCGCAGGGCCGAGTGACGCTGCGACCGCGCTCAGTGAACTGGAAGAATGTCGCCGACAACTATTCGGATGGCTTGCACATCAACGTCGCGCATCCGGGACTCACGCGCTTGTTCGGTAAGAGCTACGGCATCGAGGCGCAGGAGTGGATCGATAAAATGTGGGGAACGCTTCGCGAGACGCCCTCGAAGCGCTGGTCCGAGCGGCTCTATCAAACGTTGCTGCCCAAAGTGGACTCCCTTCCGCCCGAACGGCAACGCCTTTGGACGTACTTCAAGCTTTGGCCGAATGTCGCATTCGATATCTATCCCGATCAGATCGACTTCATGCAGTTCCTGCCGATCTCGCCGACCGAGACCATGATTCGCGAGATCGCGTACGTTCATCCCGACACGCGCAGAGAAATGCGCGCGGCCCGCTATCTAAACTGGCGAATCAACCGCCGAGTGAACATCGAAGATAAAGCGCTGATCGAACGCGTGCAGTCAGGCATGCGCTCGAGCAGCTATACAGCCGGACCATTGAGCACTGAAGAAGTTTGCCTGCGGAGTTTCACGCGCCGAATGCGGCAACTCATTCCCGAAGCGCGGCAACTGCGAAAAGCGAATGCTCCTCGCTAAGCGACCCAGGGACGCTCGTCTTGGGGACGCTCCTCGTCCTCGAGGAGTGTCCCCTCTTCGAAGTAGGAATGTCACCGATGATCCCGCCCTCACCAGCGAGAGCGCCCTCACATCTCTGCAGCAATTTTGAGTACCTGATTCAACCCCGGCACAAGCCCGTCTTCGGTGTTCGCAAGCAACACGATCGTTGTCCGGTTCTCGGGAACGTGCAGCAAATAGGAATTGAATCCGGCGATGCCGCCGCTGTGGTAGTACGCGGGCCTGCCGTATAGCTCCATGAGATTGAAACCGAATCCATAGCCTCGCTTGTCGATACTCTCTTGCGATTTTGACGGTGCGTTTCCTGGTGCGACAAACCGCGCCTCGTACGTCGGCCTTCCGTCGTTCACGCGTGCATACGAAGTCATCTGTGCGACACGTTCTCTGGAAACGATCTCGCCTCCAAGCAGCGCGTTCATGAACTTGAGCAGGTCCGGCACGCTCGATCGCAGTCCACCTGCGGCAAACGGCATGTGGTAGATCTCGGGATCGACGAAGCTCACAGCGGGATCCGAACCGCGCGCATAACCTTTTACCCACGTGTCCGATGGTTCATCGATGTACTCCATCGCCGTGTTGTTCATGCCCGCGGGAGCGAATACGTGTTCAGCCAAAAAGTCATCGTAGCTCTGGCGGGAGAGCTTTGCGATGATCTCCCCTAGCAGCACATAGCCGGTATTCGAGTACTTGTAGAACCCTCCGGGCGGAAATGTCGAGGCCGTCTTCATCCGCGCTAAGTATCGATGCGGTTCAGCACACATCGGAAAGTCCTTCGGTGTGTCGCTGGGCAACTCGCCTTCCCACCAGTTCGGAATCCCCGACGTATGCGAGAGCAACTGATAGATCGTGATGTTTTCACTGTTGGGATACGCGGGGAAGAACTTCGAAATCTGATCGTCGAGGGAAAGCTTTCGCATCTCCACGAGCTTCAGCACCGCTGTTGCAGTCAGCGGTTTTGTAACCGAGGCGATTCGAAACTGATCGTTGCCGTGAATCTTCCTCCGAGTGCTCACGTCGGCGAGGCCGTACGCCTTGATGATGGGGTCCTCATCTTCTACTTGAATACCGAGGGCGATTCCCGCCGCCTTCCCATCGGTTACCAAATCCTCAAGTAGCGCATCTATCTGAGCGATCTTTGCCGTCCGCGCCGCATCCTCACCGCTGCCCTGTTTGGATGTATCCATGGACGCGCAGCCAGATGCGACGAGCAACGCGAGCATGATCGATAGCCAAGGCGATCGGAATATATACAGATGCATCGTTGTTTATCGATTATTGAAGGTATCCCTTAGAAGCGGGCAATGAACGCTCGGTTGCACAGTCGGGACATTTCTCGTCCTCGAGGAGTACCCCAACGTAGCGCGCAAGGTTCACTCCTCCTTCTGCCTTTGCCTGAACGCTGCGACCTTCGCGCGATTCCCACACGCCGAAGCGCTGCAAAACATGCGGCGATGAGCTTTGGTCCGATCGACGAACCATAGCGAGCATTTGTGACCCGCGCAGCTCTTCACAAGGCTGGGTGGCGTCTCGGTGATGAGTGCTGCTAGCTGCATGGCAATCAGCGTGAGCAGAGCATCGGGGCTGTCGATGTTCGGCCGCTCGACCAGACTCAGCCCTCGCTCACTCTCGATCACTTCGTGCCGCGAGGTGCCGCGCGCGAGTAGCTTGTTCAAGTAACCAAGCTCATCCGTGTAGTCACCATTGGGTTTCGCGCGCCATCTCAGCAACCACTCCTTGGCCCACTCGCGAAGCTTCCTAGCCTCCGACGCCGTCGTATCGACGGCCTTTGCGCCGAATCGCTTACTGAGTTTGGCCGCCGCAAATTCATCGAGAAGGCCTGCGCCTACGAACCAATTCAGAAGCGATCGGCCATCTCCGATCGTCTCGATCACCTCCCCTTCGGGCGTGAATGAGGTGTTCAAGAAATCGACCGCAGGGTGGCCGCCGATCAACGGAGCTTGCATGGCTTCTTCCCTCCTGTACCGAGTCGACATTGTAACTACTCAAATAACATTTGACACGTTACAGTGATGTAACTTATAAAATGACGCTTCATACGTTACAGCCAGGAGTCACCCATGAACGCCAAATCCTCTTCCCGCAACAGCGCCGGACACAAGAAAGGGCCAGCTCTTGCGGCCGCTTTGCTCGTCCCAGCGATGGCTACCCTCTCGGCCAGTGCCTCTCCCCCTGTCAACTCTGCCGATGCCACGATCACGTACGACACCGCGAACATCGAGGGAATCGATGTGTTCTACCGCGAAGCCGGCCCGAAGGACGCACCCGTGGTGGTTCTGCTTCATGGATTCCCGACCTCCTCGAATATGTTTCGCAACCTCATCCCCGCTCTCGCGCAAAACTACCGCGTCATCGCGCCTGACTATCCAGGCTTCGGGCAGAGCGAGGTTCCTGATCGGCAGCACTATCGATACACATTCGACGGCTTTGCGGATCTCGTCGACAAACTGTTGGTTCGACTTGGTGCGCAACGCTACGCCCTCTACGTGATGGATTACGGCGCTCCGGTCGGCTATCGCATCGCGATCAAACATCCCGAGCGCGTCACGGCACTGGTGGTGCAAAACGGCAATGCCTATTCGGAAGGTCTCGAAGAGTTCTGGGATCCGATTAAAGCGTATTGGGCCAGCGGCTCGAAGGAGCACCGAGAAGCTCTGCGGAGCGCGACCACATTGGAGGCCATACGCTGGCAATACACGGACGGCGTAAAAGACGTGTCTAGGATCGATCCCACGACATGGACCTACGATCACGCGTTGCTCGATCGACCCGGGAACGCGGAGATACAACTCGATCTATTCTATGACTATCGTACGAATCTCGATTTGTACCCGCGCGTACAGGCGTTCTTTCGCGAGCACCAACCACCCGCTCTGATCGTGTGGGGTGCGAACGATAAGATTTTCCCGGCTGCAGGCGCACGTGCCTATCTTCGCGATCTTCCGAAAGCAGAGCTACACCTGTTGGACACCGGGCATTTCGCGCTCGAAGACAAAGGCCATGAGATCGCACGATTGATGCTCGACTTCTTCGACCGAAAGCTGCCACGCGAATGAAGCTCGTCGAGATCAGCAATCATCTTCACCTCATGTAAATGGACGAAATAGCTATGCCCGCCATCGATCCGCCTGCCATCGAAATCGCCTACATCGGAGGACCGACCGCCAAGCTCACCATCGGCGGCGTAACGTTCATCACCGATCCGACGTTCGACCCAGCCGGTCGAGAATATCCTTCCGGCTCCGTGACTCTGAAGAAGCTCTCTGCGCCAGCAGTGCCCTCCAGTGAGCTCGGAAGGATCGATATCGCGCTCATCAGTCACGATCAGCATCCCGATAACTTGGATACCGCGGGCAAGTCACTGCTCGCGGATATTCCACTCGTACTCACCACCGATGCGGGAGCTCAGCGATTGGGGAACGGAGCCGTGGGATTACAGCCGTGGGAAGCGCAGGAAGTGAAATCACCGGAGGGTACAACGCTTCGTATCACGGCAACCCCAGCAAGACACGGCCCGGCGGGTATCGAGAAACTGACCGGCGACGTCATCGGCTTTGTCATCAGCATCGAAGGGAGCGGTGATGCTGTCTACGTCACGGGCGACACCGTCTGGTATGACGGTACTGCAGAAGTCGCGCGACGGTTCGAACCGGAAGTCGTCCTACTCTTCGCGGGCGCCGTCGTCACAAGAGGACCGTTCTACTTAACGATGGACACGAACGGAGCCGTCGAGGCCGCGGTTGCATTCAAGAATGCCGCCATCGTTCCGGTGCATCACGAAGGTTGGGCTCATTTCACTCAATCGCAACACGACATCCAGAAGACGTTCTCCGCTGTCGGCCTGAATGGCCGTTTGACGTTGGTCGAGCCGGGAAAATCGCTGACGTTCTCGATGCCCTCAGACTGAGCTTAGGGGACGCTCCTCGTCTTCGAGGAGTGTCCCCATCCTCAAGAGGGCTTCCACTATCTCAATCCTGCGTCCTCAGCACTGAGCTTCGCCAGGGCAGTGAGGTCGAGCTGCTCTCCACCCTGCGCAACCAATCTCTTGAGCCTATCGCTCAACAAATCACCCAGTGGCATCGGCACTCGCAGCGCTTCGGCGGCCTGCAACGCTAATCCGATGTCCTTGAGTCCAAGCGGTGCAGCAAAGCCTGGTGGCGAAAACTTTTCAGCAGCAATCACCGCGCCGTAATTCTTGTAGATCGGAACATTGAAGATCGTCGAGGTCATCGCATCGACGAACGTCTGCGCCGGGACGCCACCTTTGCGGACGAGTGCAGCAGCTTCGCCCAGAGCTTCGGTCATCGAAACAATCAGGAAGTTGCCGGCGATCTTTACGACATTCGCATCGCGCGGTAGCTCCGATATCGGCAACGTGAGCTGCCCCATTGCGCTCAGCAGAGGGTCGATGCTCTTCATCGTATCTGCAGCACCCGCCGCGATGATGAACAACTTGCCTGCGGCCGCAGCTTCGGGCCGTCCAAACACCGGTGCAGATACGAACTGCTGTCCCGCACTTGCATGCGCGTCACTCAGCTCATTCGCGAGATCGACGCTGATTGTGCTCATGGAGAGATGAACGCTCCCCTTTCTGAGATTTTGCAGCAAACCGCCTGAACCGAAAGCGATGTCGCGCAGTGCACGATCGTCAGCGACCATCGTGACGACGACGTCTGCATCGCACACCTCGCTCACACGATCCGCGACCTGCGCACCCGATTCTCTCAGCGCCTCGCTCTTCTTCCGAGTGCGATTGTAAACGGTGAGCGCATGACCCGCGGCCAGCAGCCGAGTCGCCATAGCCGATCCCATTTTCCCAAGTCCAACAAAACCAACGTTCATGAGATGCCCCTCTTCGACTTTCCTGCGCGCCATTTTCGCAGCTGGATTCTGGCCTTTATGCGAGCAAGGCGGAACTTGATGCGCTACCCAGGTATCTAGATGGAGTTACCTTCCCTTGCTCAGTGAGAATCGCAGGTGCGCCGATTCATATGTAGCACGTTATTAACGCTCCTACTGTGTGCGAGCGCGGTTCAAGCCGAGAATGAAGACGACCTGGTTCTTCCGGAAGGTTTCCAAGCAGAAGTCGTATTTGGAGGCACGGGCCCTGCAAGACACCTCGCAGTTCGAAACAATGGCGACATCTATGTAACGACTCAGCTGCCGCTGTTCTCGACCTATGATCCGGATGCCAATCGCGGGATTCTGGCTCTTCGCGATAGCGACAAGGATGGACACGTCGACATCGTACAGAACTTCTCGAAGATACTCGGCACTGGCATCCGTTTCTACGACAACGCTCTGTACGTGTCTGACCATCTCGGTGTGTATCGCTTTCGATTCAAGGGCAATGAGCTCGTGCCAAGTCTACCGCGCGAGTCCATCGTCGATGGATTCACCGCTGAGGCACAACACGCGGATAAGACGTTCGCCTTCGATCACCGAGGGCGGATGTACGTCAACGTCGGCGCACCTTCAAACTCCTGTCAGCAAGAAGATCGAGCACCGAAGTCGCCGGGACAGCAGCCCTGCCCATTGCGGGATCAGTACGCTGGGATCTGGCACTTCGATGCGCGGCGAACGGGTCAAAAGCCATCGGATGGCATTCGCTACGCCACGGGTATCCGTAATGCGGTAGCCATCGACTGGAGCCGATCAGCGAACGCGTTGTTCGTCGTCGTTCATGGTAGAGATCAACTCGACAGTCTATGGCCTCAGTACTTCACTCCCGAGGACAATGCAGAGACGGTCGCGGAGGAAATGCATTTGATTCGGCCGGGCGGAGATTACGGCTGGCCCTACACGTATTTCGATGTTCGTCGCGGCATGCGGATGCGCTCCCCGGAATATGGTGGTGATGGTCAAACGCCCGCACCTCCAGGCAAGTATGCAAATCCCATCATTGCCTTTCCTGCTCACTGGGCACCCGGCGATCTTCTCTTCTATGACGGCACTGCGTTTCCTCCTCGCTATCGAGGCGGAGCATTCATCGCCTTCCATGGCAGTTGGAATCGTGCGCCACTGCCGCAGGCCGGCTACAACGTCACATTCGTGCCATTCAACAAACGTGCTGTCAGTGGCCAATGGGACAAGTTCGTGGACAACTTCACGCTCGGGGAAATCGAAGAGAATCATCCAGGCAACGCGCGATATCGACCGATCGGCCTTGCAACCGACAAAGCCGGCGCACTCTATGTGATGGACTCGAGACACGGACGCATCTGGCGCGTCACGTATGGTAAGCCAAAACGTGCCCGAAGGTGACTGACTAAAGAAGGGGGTAATGATTAGGGCGTAGGGGGTAGTCGGAACAGACAGCGCAATAGCTGTCTTCATAGATTGATAGGTAGGCGAGAGCGCCTTGCAACTGCGCGGCGGAACAGCAGTGTTCCGGTTCGTCAAGAAGTACTCTCGCAAAGCGCGCAGAGGCCGCAAAGGTAAGAGAAGGATCGCACATTTATTCTTTCTCGCGCCGCTGCGGCGAGAGCGCCTTGCTATCGTTTACGATACTCTGCTGCAGCAGCTTGCACATTCCGGCTCTGCTCTTACCTTTGCGGGCTTTGCGTACTCTGCGAGATCACTCTTGTCGCGCTCAATTCGCACGGAACGTGTACATCAGTGATAGGTAGTGGAAGAGAACCTCGCGGCGTACAGCGATGTATTGAATCATGAACCTCCAATTCGCTTGAAGATTCAAGAATAGAGAACCCTGAATGGAACGAGTAGCGATCTTCGTGGATGTGCAGAACATCTACTACACGACGCGACAAGCCTACGGCGCGCAGTTCGATTACAACGCATTCTGGCGAGGCGTGACTGCGAATCGCGAAGTCGTCGTCGCAACGGCTTTCGCGATCGATCGTGCCGACCCGAAGCAACGTCAGTTTCAGAATATCTTGCGCGGCGTCGGCTTCAACGTGAAGCTCAAACCGTTCATCTCGCGAGCGGATGGCAGCGCCAAGGGAGATTGGGACGTCGGAATCGTTCTCGAGGTCCTGGACGCGGCGGCGAGTGTGGACGTCGTGGTACTTGCATCAGGCGACGGGGATTTCGACCTTCTTGTGCACCGTCTGCGGGAGCGCCATCAGTTATCGGTGGAAGTGTATGGCGTTCCGCAACTCACCGCGCGCTCACTGATCGATTCAGCAAGCCGCTTCGTTCCGATCGAAGGCGGCTTACTGCTTCAGCGTACTGTTTAAGCGGCGGCCCTACTAGAACGCGACCTGCGCTTTTCCGTCCACGTTGCGCAAACTCACGTTCTTGCGCTTGCCGTTCACGGTGATTACGTAGTCGCCATAAAACGCACGCGTGCGGACTTCGCCGTTGTCGTCGGCCGTCGCTTCAGTGTCTGTCCACCATTCGCCGTACACCAGATCCCGATAGGCTTGAGCCTGCTTGGTCGGTGTGAAATCCGTCTTCCACATCGCCGAGTACGGAATCCAATGCACCTTCTCCCAGAATCCCCACAGCAAGATCGCTTCGACTTTTGGGTGAGCGAAGTAGATCGGGAACAGCTTCTTCACCTCATCGGCTTGTCGTTGCTCGTCCTCGTACGCGAAGAGCGCCTCGGTGATTTTGATTGGCAAATCAAACTTGTTGAAGCGGTCGAGATTCCTTTGGACCATGAAGGGCGTGTTGTTGATCTCACCGCGAATCGTGCGATGCGCTTGAATGCCGATCCCTTCGATCGGCACGCCGTTAGCTAGAAGCGTTTCAATCTGCTGGGCGTATGGACCTGCGTTGAAACCGATATCCACGATGCCGTAATCGTTCATGTAGAGTTTCGCGCTCGGATCCTGCGCTTTCACCATCCAGGCCATCTCACTGATGATTCCGAATCCGAGGCGGCGCTGAAAGAAATCACCATGCAGCATCTCATTGTTCAAATCGTATTCGTCGATTCGACCTTTGAAGTGGTTGACTAGGCTCACAGCGCGATCCTTCACCGCCATTCGCAACTTGTCGTTGGGCAGCTCCTTGAGCCAGTCCATCAGGAACTCTTCCTTCTCCCAGTAAATACAGTGGCCTCGCATCGGAATGCGCAACTCATTCATCATCTCCCAAATCCGATCCGCGACCGCATAATCCACGACACCCGGATGCTTCTCGTTGTCGTACCACTTCAACGCGTTCTCATGCACGGCGTAGTTGAAGTTCTGCGTGAGAATCTCCAGGAATTTCTTCCGCTCCTCCGGTGTCATCGCGCCTTCAGCATTCTCCGCGAGCTGATTTGGAATCGCGGTGCCGAACAGGAACTCGTGCTTGACCTGCTGGATCCTGACCTTCGATCCGCGGCGCGTCTTGATGACGAGATCCCCCATTCGCAGCTCCTCGATGCGAGCTTGGATCGCCTCAGGCGTGATCTTCGCTTCGATCTCTTTGTCCTGCTCGGCGGCGGTAGCCCCCGTCGTCACGGTCAGAAAAGCGAGCAGGAGTACTTTCTTTATCATTTGAATAGGCCCCTCTAGGCTGGCTCGTATAGATTGAGGCGCGATCCTACAGCACGAAGGCATCGCCGGGGACGCTGCCCGCTGGGGACGCTCCTCGTCCCCGAGGAGTGTCCCCACCATGCCCCCCGAGTAACTCGCCTACGAACCCACAAGAGGAACCTCACCCAACCATCGGCGTTCACGACAGTAAGCCAAGGCAAATTGGAGACAACAGATGAACGCCGTCCTCAATCGGATGACTCCGAGTATTACCACCATGATCCGCATGGATCACACCCACGTCCTGGCGCTGTCTCATCGCTACACAGCCGACACGGCACTGGCGAAGAAGCGAGCTCTGGTCACTAACGCCTGCATCGCGCTGCAGGTGCACGCGCAACTGGAGGAAGAGATTTTCTATCCGGCGCTGCGCCTCGTGCTCGAGGGCGATGAGGTACTGGACAAGAGCGAGCCGGAACATCAACAGATGCGCGAACTGATCGGCGAGCTTCGAGAGCGGTCGAAGACAGATGAGTCTATCGATGAAGTGTTCGACGAGAAATTCATGCAGCTGATGCGCATCGTCATTCACCACGTCGCGGACGAAGAAACGCGGCTCTTACCCGCAGCGGAACGACTGTTGCGCGACGAGCTCGGCCGGCTCGGCGCGGAGATGACTCAACGGCGCATTGAACTCATGAAGCCATATGCCCGCGAGATAGCCACCAGTACTGCTCGTTCGTTCCCTGTCGGCACGGCAACTGGAGCCGCATTGGTAACCGCCGGTGCGCTTGCGATCGGAGCGATGTTCTTGTCGCGGGGCAGGAACGGCCACGGTACGGGCGAGTGGCGCAAGAAAGACCTCTCCAATCGAGGATCGTCGAAGTTGATGTAGCCCCACCATAACGACAATCGTGCATCGAACGAGGATGCGCATCGGATCATGCTGATGATACGTATCCTCGGTTCGCACCGATCCAGCACATAGATCACCTCAAGCGAACACCAAATTGCCCCACTGTTAAACAGGTCGCCATTTCCGGCGAGCGGCACGGTCAAAATGGCATGGCCGGTTGCATTTCTGAGCATTGATGGATGACCGATGCCATGTACGAACAGTGCCCTAAGTGCCTGCACGCACCGCTGCCGCGGGATCAAGCGCTGCCGGCTGCCTGCCCGGCGTGCGGAATCATCTTGGCCAAGTTCACCGCTACTGCGCTTCCCAAGGCCGAAAGCGTCTCGGAGCCCGTTGCGGAAGTCGGTGCTGTCGAAGGTTTAGCGCAACGGTTCAAAGGAGCGATCGTTCACTTGCCTGCGCAGGTCGAGCCAGCCGCGCTTTGGGGCCGCGCAGCATTGCTCTTACTATTCGCGGTCTGGGGTTGGCGCCTGATCTGGCTCGATCATCGAACCGGACAACTAGGCGAGTCGTTCTTGCATGGACCGCTGTTGATATTCCATGAAGCCGGCCATGTCGTCTTCAGCTTCTTCGGTGAATTCATCACCATCTTAGGCGGCACGCTCACCCAACTGCTGATGCCGGCGATCATGGCGGGCGCATTGCTGTTCCGCAATCGCGATCCTTACGGCGCGGCGATCGCAACATGGTTTCTCGGCGTGAGCTTACTCGACGTCGCTCCCTACATTTACGATGCACTAGATCCGCAGCTCGTATTACTCGGCGGACACACCGGCAAAGAAGGCGGACATGACTGGGTGTATTTGTTGAACGAATTGGGTTTGCTGCAACAGGCCCATGGGCTGGGCTGGATGGTGCATAAGATAGGTGCCGCAGTGGTTCTGCTTTCCATTGGATGGGCGGGATGGTTCCTGATGCGACTAAGGCGTGTAATGCTTGCTGAATAGACCGGGAACATTCCTCGTCTTCGAGGAGTGTCCCCACCATAGCCTCTCATCCTCATCCGACCACAGGACTGACTCATGAATACATCGTTGAATCGTGATCTCGTGGAAAGGTGGCTTGCCGCGTACGGCACAGCCTGGGAGGAAAGGGACCCGGCTCAGCTCACCGCGTTGTTCGACGGTGAGGCTAACTATTTCGAAACACCGTTCTCGGTACCATTTAGCGGCTTAGCGGCGATCCAGTCTTACTGGCACCAGGCAGTATCAGCCCAACAAGACATCCGCTTTCGCTCCGAGCTGTGGAACATCGACGGCGACGTCGCGATCTCACATTGGCACACGACGTTCACACGTTTGCCGGTGAACGCGAACAGCACATTGGATGGCGTGTTTCATCTCAAATTCCGCAGCACGCCAACTGGCATCGTGTGTATCGAACTGCGCGAGTGGTGGCATTACCAGGAGATTGCCTGACCATTAGCCATTCTCGCTTCTTCGCATTCCTGTGTCAGCGATCGCACCTGACGGCTTGTCACCAATTCCGCCGCACTTAAAGGCGCAAATACGTTGAGAGCGCGCTTCAATCTATCCCTAGTCTGCATCTACGACGCAATTAAAGGCATTGGAACACGCTAGATACGTGTGAACAGTACCTTCGAATCTTAAGGACGCCCTGTCAGGCGCATTAGCACGTCTGCATATGAGGACAGCGCGCAATGATTGCTCTGCGAGGCGCGGAACAGTCGACCGTTCCACACGTCTTTTCTAATTACGTGACCACGAGAGGAGAATGCTATGGCCTATATTGAAGGATTTGTCGCTGCGGTGCCGCGGGCTAACAAAGACGCCTACCGCAAGCATGCCGAGCAAGCCGTGCCATTTTTCAAGAAGCTTGGTGCCGTCCGGATGGTGGAAAGCTGGGGTGATGACGTACCGGATGGCAAGATCACCGACTTCAAAGGCGCTGTAAAAGCGAAGCCCGATGAAGACATCGTTTTCTCTTGGGTCGAGTATCCCGATCGAGCTACGCGCGACCAAGCGAATGAAAGCATGCGGAATGAGGCGACGATGCAAAGCATGAGCAATATGCCTTTCGATGCAAAGCGCATGATCTTCGCTGGCTTCGACCCGATCATAGACGAAGGCAAGAAGGCGAAAGCCGGTTATGTCGACGGCTCCGTCATCCCCGTTCCGTCCGGCAAGAAACAAGCGTATCTCGAGAGCATGAAGCAAAAGGCAAAGGTGCTGAAGGAATGCGGCGCCACGCGCGTCGTCGATGCATGGGGCGATGACGTGCCGGAAGGCAAGATCACTGATTACAAAGGTGCGGTAAAAGCCGAGAACAATGAGACGGTCGTCTACTCTTGGGTCGAATGGCCCTCAAAGGAGATCCGCGACGCCGCTTGGGATAAGGTGATGAACGATCCCCGCATGCAACCAGACCAAATGCCTTTCGACGGCAAGCGCATGATCTATGGAGGCTTCGAGACGCTGCTCGATCAGTGAGATAGTCGAAGCTTGAACCCGAACGCTTGCTCCACCGCGTCGCGGCTGAGAAGCCAGTGTTCAGTTGTGTTCGCCGTGGGGACACTCCTCGTCTTCGAAGAGTGTCCCCAACACCGGAGTCACGCTCCTCCCTCTGATCGGTGGCTCGACACTTTCACCGCACCGAAGGTGCACTACGACAAAACGTCGAACTTCACTTCAATTACCCTTGAGATCAAACAGACGAACCTACGGCCCCGGCACCAGGGCACCCCGTGAGCGAACCCGCTGCTCGGAAAGCTGGTGCTTGCGCTCGCATGCTAGTGGTGGACATCGACGTCTCACTTCCTTAATAAGAACTCTCGCTTCCTACCGAGGAGCCAAGAAAGCGCGATACCTACTAGCCATGCAGCGACAAATCCGGGACCAAGTAGCGGGGCCAGTGCGCGAGCCAATTGGTCCCCCCAGAGAAGCACGATCAGAATCCCAAGCAACACCACGATTACCGCAGCGCGCCGGAAGGAGCCGATCACAATTCTGGAAAGCCGCTGGGGTTCGCGAACTGTAGATGAAGATGATCTGGCTTGGGTTCGCTGAGCGGCGGCAGATTGAACTCCAATCACCAGAACAACAGCTCCAACGCTGATGCTGCCCAGAGCGAGCGCCATGAGCGCGGCAGAAACTACAGTCTCATCTGCTGCCACCGAAGCAGTAAAAATGCCGAATGTCACAACAACCAGCCCCAGCAACGTTAAGACCCTAGGCATGTACATGGTACTCATTGGCCCTCACAACACTCTTCGATCTGCGAATCTGTCACGTACGAGATACCG
>JAICPY010000018.1 GCA_025929585.1 Steroidobacter sp. | reverse complement strand
GGTGGGTGTGGTTTGGTTATTCCACGCACGCCCTTCGTTTGTGCGTCCCCCCCCTCCCGCCGCCCCCCGCCCGCCGTTCACTTCCCGATCCGCAGGCGAGCTTTGACTACTCATCCCACCCCACCGCTTACGTTCACCACGCTCTACCGCAACGAGGTCGCTCGTCTGGGTTATACGCACGACCCGGAGCAGGAACGTGTCGTTGCCCGCCTCGACGACTTGCGCAATCGGCTCCTTCATCAGCCAAACAAGCAAGGCTTACTCGAATCGTTGCTGCCTAAGAAGCGCAGTCGTTCTGCAGTACGCGGTTTGTACATCCATGGAGGTGTCGGACGGGGTAAGACATGGCTGATGGATTTGTTTTTCCAAAGCCTGCCGTTCAAGGACAAGCAACGCAGTCATTTCCATCGTTTCATGCAGTTCGTCCACGACGAGCTCAAGAAGCATCAGAATGAAGCGGACCCTTTGAATCTCGTTGCAGACAAGATTGCGAAGCGGACCAGACTCCTGTGCTTCGATGAACTGTTCGTCGCTGACATCGCGGACGCGATGCTTCTAGGCACCTTGTTGGGAGCGCTTTTCGATCGCGGTATCACGTTGGTTGCGACCTCCAATGTGGCGCCGGATGAGTTGTACAAGGACGGTCTGCAACGAGCGCGCTTCCTACCTGCGATTCGGCGGATCAAGGAGCACACCGAGATCGTGCACATGGCACCGGGGACGGATTACCGCCTGCGCCTGCTCGAGCGTGCGAAGACATGGTTCGATGCAGCCTCGCCGGAGCAGAGCAAAGCGTTGGAGGTATTGTTCGACGAAGTTGCGGGTGAGCCTGGCACGCCAGATTCGATACTCGCCTTGAATCATCGACGATTACGAACCCATCGACAGGCCGACGATGTCGTTTGGTTTACATTCAAAGAGCTCTGCGACGGTCCGCGAGGGCAAGCCGATTACATCGAGTTGGCCAAGTGTTACCACACCGTGTTTTTAAGCGACGTGCCGGTGCTAACGCCCGAGCATGAGAATCAGGCGCGACGCTTCATCGCTTTGGTCGATGAATTCTACGATCGAGCGGTCAAACTGGTCGTTTCTGCGGCCGCACCGATCACCGAACTGTACTGGGGCAAGAAGCTCACGTTCGAATTCGAACGTACCCAAAGTCGCTTGATCGAGATGCAGTCGCAGCAGTACCTCGCACGCGAGCACAAAGCGTGAGAAGAACAGTGACGAGGTGACGGGGTGACGAAGTCAGAACAGAGAAAGACTGCCTCCGTCACATCGTAGTCGCCGCATCATCATTGGCACGCAAGGCGTCGGCGTGGGTTTTGCGACGAGATTCAGCACTATCCCGCGCTTTTGCGGCCTCGCTTGCTTGGCCGCTCGAATCGCACGCTCTAGCCGCCAATTGCCAGTTGAATGGGCTTGCTGGCTTGAGTTGCGTGCGTTCGGCGATCAACGCTCGCGCTAGACGCACTTTGCCTGCGCGCAAAGCCGCTTCGACCAGTGTCAGGTGGATGAAATCGCGCTGTGCATGACTGCCTCCGAACCGATGGGCTTGCGTGCGCACCGGCAGTAATAAATCCACGCATTCGGCGTAGTGCCCAAGCGCGAATGAGACGACTGCGTGGCCTACGGGCAAACCCACTTCGCGAGCCATCATCGCGTTGGTACCGAACCCTGCCGCACTGCGCTCGAGACCGGACAGCACCTTTTCCACCAGATCGAAACGCTGTGCGCCGACGAATGCCATCAGCGAGTGCACGTCGTTGAACGCGTAGTATCCGTCGCTCGCGAAGGGCGTCCACGAATCTGCCAGACCCTGCCATCGCAGCCCCACATCCACACCGCGAATGTGCAGGCGCCACAACAAGGCGGATGCATCCACCATCTCGAGCGGTACCCTGGATGGCCTGATCTTCTGGTCGTACAACGATAGGACCTGATTGGTATCGCCCAGATCCAGGTGATACAGAGCCAGATGCCACCAATTGTGGAAGGCGAAACCGTTATCGACGGACCAATCCTTCTCCCGTTCGGTCAACCAATCGATGCCGTGGCGCAGTCTGCCCTGCATCTCCATCACGTGGGCGACCGCGTGGATAGCCCAAACATCGCGTCCTTGGATTTCCACAGCACGCCGACCTACGTCTTCGGCTCGCGCATACAAGGCCGTTTCCTCCAATCCAAAGGCGTACATGCCTAGTACGTAGTGAAATCCCGGAATGCTGATGTCCCAAAGAGGCAGCACTTGTGCAACGCGGTCTCGCAACAAGCTGGTCGCCCCAAGATAGAAATCTCCGACGTGGGCGATTTGCAGGGCTAAAAGATCATGGGGATATTCCAGGAGAATCTCCCCGTATCGTCGGATAGAAGTGGCGAAATCACCGTTCATCCAGGCTCGCGCGGCAGCGGCATGGGCGCGCTCTCGCTCGTTTGCTCGACGCCCCAGCGCCTCGATCGCTGCGATGCTTTCCGCGAGCATCGGCAGTACGCTCTTGTCCGCGGCCATCACCATCAGACCCGCTCGCAAGCAGTGGCCGCTCGCAAACTCCGGATCCCGTTCCAATGCGGAATCGATCACCGCCAGCGGGTCGACGAAATAACTGGCGGACAATTCCACCGCTCTTTCGTAAGAATCCAAAGAGCTTCTGTTGGCGGTCGAGCACGGAACGCCACGGCAATCTGACAAAGACATAGGTATCTCCATACAAGTTAGATACTTTTTAGCCCACCTCCGTGATGACAAAGTCGCCCGATGCGTGAAAAATACGTGAAGCTCCCTAATGGGGTGCTAGTGTTCACCCCACCGACATCGTTGCATACACATCGAGCGGCGCTTGGCCTAAAGCCCTAGTGCGAACCCATTCACGACCCGCGCGACACTCAAGCAACAACATCGACTTACCGAACGGATGGCACTGTGAAGCATCTCTTTCTGCAATTGCTCGGGCCGCTACGAGTGCTGAACTCCGGCGCTGAGATCAAGATCGCCTCGCGAAAGAGTCGGGCCCTCCTTGCCTATCTCGCTCTTCGACCCTCCGAGTCGCATGACCGCGAGCGCCTTGCATCGCTCCTCTGGGAGGACGCCGACGATGAGCTTGCGCGAACCAGCCTGAGACAAGCGATTGCCGCGCTACGAAAATCGCTGCCGGAAGGGTGTCAAAACGCTCTGATTACCGCCACCGATTCGGTGGCGCTCGATGCGGATGCATTCGACAGCGATCTGTCGCGATTTCGAGAATGCCTGAACACGGCCACTCGAACCGGTCTGCAGCAAATCGTCGAGCTGTATCGGGGCGATCTCCTGGAGGGGTTTGACGCGCGTTCGGCCGCATTCGATGAATGGCTCACTACCGAGCGCGTTCTGTTGCGCAGACAAGCGTGCGATGCCTTTCAAAAGCTGATTCAGCTATGTATCGCGAGCCAAGAGCTCGACGGGGCGGCGACCGCCTGCAACCGTCTGCTGGCATTGGAGCCGCTGAACGAAACCACTCATCGCACGATGATGGATTTGCACGCTAGGCGCGGCGCGTACTCCGAGGCTTTGAGGCAATTCAGGCTGTGCAAGGATTTATTGCGCCGTGAACTCGACGTTGCTCCGGAACCTGCTACGGAGCAACTCTACCGCGATCTAATGAAGCGACGACGGGCGAGTCCCGATAGTGCCAGTGCGCAGACTACCGATCTCGCTGTCGAAGAAGAGACGAGCGATTCCACCGAATCGGCACGGATCGAGATCAGGCCGCAGTTGCGTGATGCAGTCGTGTTGGTCGCGAAGCTGGATGGCTTGCTCGAGCTCGAAGCGACTTTGGATCCGGAAGAAGCTTTGCAACTTGCAAGTGCGTTTCAACAACGAGTCCATCGAATCGTACAAGAGTTCGGCGGCGTCGCCGATCGGCGCGTCGGCTCCAATGTTCTGGGGGTATTTGGGATTCCAAATGCTTACGGCAACGAGGCCGAGTGTGGTGCACGCGCTGCGCTCCTGCTCAAGGACTCGACCGCACATGAGAGCTGGCCGATTGCTGCGCCTTTGAGGCTGCAGATCGGCTTGGCCCAGGGGCAAGTGCTCGCTACATCGGCACTCTTTCCATTGAGCGGTCGGCCGACACACATCGCGCATGCGCTGGCCAGCCGTGCTGGCGCGGGCGAAATTCTCATGTCCGAAGAGGTACGCCAATCGTTGGGTGACCGCGCCAGTTGCAAGCGCCATGTCGCGGACGATCTGAATGGCGCCTCGATGCCAGCCTGGACTCTGCAGTCGTTGCGAGCAGACGACGACGCCTCGGCTCGGCCGTTCGTCGGTCGGCGTCCTGAGCTAGCGATGATTCTCGCGGCACTCGATCGCTGTGTTGCAAGCCGGCACGGCCGCTCGATTGTCGTGCGTGGGGAAGCAGGCATCGGCAAATCCCGTCTCGTCGAAGCCGTTTCGAGCGCCGCTCGCGATCGCGCCGTCGAAGTGCACTGTGCACAAATATTCGATTTCGGCCAATCCGCAGGTCGAGGACCCATTCAAACATTGGCGCTCAGCCTCATGGGTACGAATGTGAATGCCAGCGAGGCAGACCGCGCTGCCGCTGTTAGACGGCTCCTGGCGGCGCGAGGTGGCAGCATCGATCAAGCGATCTTTCTGAGTGATTTGGTCGACGCACCCTTGGAGCCCGAGCTTGCGGCGCTCGAGCAAGCCATGGACGCAGCGACCCGCCAGCGTGGACGCACCTCGGCGCTTACTTATATCGTCGAATCCGCCGCTCAACGTTGCGCACAGTTGCTCATCGCAGAAGATGTGCATTGGGCCGATACGGATGAGCTCGCCCGACTCGGGGAAATCGCCGCGATCGTTGCGAACTGCCCGATCTTGTTGATCATGACGACGCGTCCCGAAGGTGACCCGATTAATGCTTCGTGGCGCGCCCGCGCGCGTGGATGCCCGGTCACGACATTGGATCTGGCGCCGCTGGCGCCGGACGAAGCGGAAGAACTGGCCGCGTACTTCCCTGAGCTTCCCCGCGAGACTGTCGATGCTTGCATCGTTCGTGCTGAAGGCTATCCGTTGTTCCTCGATCAACTCTTGCGTGCGGCAAATGCAGGCAACGAGTCGCTTCCCGGCTCGGTACGAGCATTGGTGCTGACGCGCGCCGATCGCCTCTGCGATCTCGACAATCGAGCGCTGCAAGCGGGCGCGGTATTGGGGCAGCAATTCCGGTTGGATGCTCTGCGCCACATGTTGGAAGAAGCCGATTACGAAGCGACGGCACTACTCGATACGGGCTTCGTTCGAGGCGACGGTCACGAATTTCAGTTCGCTCATGCGTTGTTTCGCGATGCCGTGTACGAATCGACTTTGAAATCGCAACGTCGCGATTGGCATCGACGAGCCGCAAGTTGGTTCGCGCGCCGCGATATCGCTTTGTACGCGGATCACCTGTCGGCGGCCCAAGACGAAGGGGCCGCGGCGGCGTATGCGGACGCAGCACGTGCCGAACAGCAGGCGCTGCGATTCGAACGCGCCCTCAGTCTAGCAGTCAAAGCGGCGGCGCTTGCTCACGAACCGGCACTGCTGCATTCGACCAGCGCACTCATGGGTGAGCTCTTGCTGCAACTTGGCCGCACTCACGATGCGCTAGCCGCGTACCGGGAGTCGCTGGACTTCGCCGTGGATCCAGAGGGTCGCGGTCGCGGTTTGTTGGGCATCGCTTCGGTACTCAGGGTGATGGACCGCCATGAAGAAGCGTTGGATGCGTTGGATCGCGCCGAGATACAACTTCGAGATATTGCCGATGTGCGCACCAAAGCCCAGCTGCAAACGATGCGCGGCAATCTTTGTTTCCCGCTGGGGCATTTCGATGCGTGCCTCGAAGCGCATCGACAAGCGCATCAGTTTGCGTTGGAGGCCGATTCGCCACTCGAAATAGCTCGAGCGCTCGGGGGCCTGGGCGATGCGTACTACCAGCGAGGCGAGCTGATCACTGCACGCAAGCATTTCGCGCAATGCGTGCAAGAGGCTCGCAAGCACAATCTTGCAAGCGTGCTGCTCGCGAACTTGCCGATGCTAGGTTTGACGGAGGCCTACTATGGTTTACCGACGGCTGGGCGAGAGAGCTTGAAGGAGGCGTTGGATCTCGCCAAGCGCGTCGGTGATCTGCGCAGCGAGCTTCTCATCCACCTCTGCTTTGCTCCGGGATTTTTGATTCAGGCTCAGTACCAGGATGCACATTTGCGCGCCATCAAGGCATTGGAGCTAGCGAAGCGATTGGGAGCTCGGCGTTTTCAAGCTGAATGCATGGGAATCTTGGCGATCATAAAGTTGGCTGACGAAAAGAAGGCCGAAGCGCTCCAACTCGCGCGTGACAGTGTCGAGCTCGGCCGTGAGACGGGCATGTCGTACTGCGGACCCGTGCTACTCAGCATTGTCGCCAGAGCCACGAGCAACCCGATCGAACGTGAAAAGGCCTTGCAGGAAGGCGAAGCATTGCTCGCCTCCGGCTGCGTGAGCCACAGTTACCTGGACTTCTACACCAACGCGATCGAAGTTAGCCTGCAAGAGCACCAATGGGAGGAAGCGCGGCGCTACGCTGAGGCCCTCGAGTCGTATACATCTCGAGAACCTTTGCCTCTAATCAGCCTCTTTATCAGGCGCACCCGCCTGCTAGCGGACTTCGCCGAAGGATCGCACTCGAAAGATCTCAGTGCGCAACTCGAAGATGTGCGCAGTGAGTGCGTGAAGATGAATGCACGAGCGGCGCTGAAGGCAGTGGAGGAAGCGCTGGGGGCGGTGTGATGGCGTGCGGCGTGCGGCTGCGTATCGGCGCGTACGCCACGTCAAAAACGCGGGTCCTGGATTGGTGATTCGCGGGCCGTCAGAACAAAACCTCGGCAAGCCTCTTCGCTTCCTCTTGCCACCGCGAGTCACGAATCACTCCGACCCCAAAGCCTCATATTTTGCGGCCGTCTTCTGCCTCACCTGCTCTGCTGTCACGTCCGGAGCTAGCTCGACGAGCTTGAAACCCGACTGACGTGTGGCACGCGCGAATACCGCGAGATCCGTAATGATCATGTCTACGACATTTGCGCCGGTGAGCGGAAGATCACAGCGCTCCTTGAACTTCGGTGATCCGTCTTTGGATGTGTGCTCCATCACGACGACGACTCGCTTGACACCCGCCACCAGGTCCATCGCGCCACCCATGCCTTTGACCATCTTGCCAGGCACCATCCAGTTAGCGAGGTCGCCTCCTTCGGAGACTTCCATGGCACCCAAAATAGACAAATCGATGTGACCGCCGCGGATCATCGCGAAGCTATCGGAAGAGGAGAAATAAGAAGAGATCGGCAATTCGGTAATGGTCTGCTTACCTGCGTTGATCAAATCCGGGTCTTCCTCGCCTTCGAACGGAAACGGCCCCATGCCCAACATACCGTTCTCCGACTGCAGAACGACTTTCATGTTCTTCGGAATGAAGTTCGCAACCAGCGTTGGTATGCCGATGCCTAGGTTCACATAGAACCCATCCTGCAGCTCACGCGCAGCGCGCTGAGCAAGTTGATCGCGTGTCCAAGGCATAGCTTCGATTGCGCCTCCAAATGGAATTCTGAGAGTTAAGCAGCCGTGCGCTTGCGTACGGTGCGCTGTTCGATCGCTTTGATATATTTCTCGCCCTTTACGATGCGCTGCACGTAGATGCCTGGAGTGTGAATGCAGTCCGGATCGAGCGCGCCCGGCTCGACTAACTCTTCGACCTCCGCGACCGTGATACGCCCCGCTGTGGCCATCATCGGATTGAAATTCCGCGCGGTCTTGCGATAGACGAGATTGCCTTCCGTATCGCCTTTCCAGGCTTTCACCAGGGCCACGTCGGCAACGAGTCCTGTTTCCAGAATGAAGGTTTGTCCGTCGACTACACGTTGTTCCTTGCCCTCCGCAACGAGGGTGCCCGCACCTGTCTTCGTATAGAAACCATAGATGCCTGCACCGCCCGCGCGAATGCGCTCGGCTAACGTTCCCTGTGGATTGAATTCGAGTTTGAGCTCGCCGGCCAGATACTGCCGCTCGAACTCACGATTCTCGCCTACGTAAGAAGAAATCATCTTGGCGATCTGCCGCGATTCGAGCAACAAACCGAGACCCTGGCCGTCCACGCCGGCATTATTGGAGATGACAGTGAGATTGCGTGCGCCTGATTCGCGCAACGCCAAAATCAGGTTCTCGGGAATACCACAGAGACCAAAGCCGCCGGACATGATCGTGATCCCGTCCTGGACCACACCTTCCAGAGCGGACCTTGCGTCCGCGAAAAGCTTCGATGCGCTCGCCATTTCAACACCGGTACAACCATGTTCGCTTTAATTGTACGCGTGGCTGCCGACGAGGCCAGCTGTATACCACGCAAGGACTGCGTGATGAGGTGATAAGGTGATGAAGTGATGAAGTGATGACGACAGAGCGAAGCCTCACTACCCTTCTGTCCTTATCACCCTATCACGTAATCACCGGCCTGAATGGCCTGCGCCTTCACGCTGCATCCGCATCCGCATCGGGGTCGTAACCCAGATTCGGTGACAGCCATCGCTGCGCTTCCTCTAGCGAGATCTTTTTGCGTGCGGCGTAGTTCTGCACCTGATCCAAGGCAATTTTTCCGACCGCGAAGTAGCGCGATCCTGGGTGTGAGAAATACCAACCGCTCACCGCGGCCGTTGGATACATCGCGAAAGATTCAGTTAGCTGAATGCCTGCATTGACCTGCGGACGCAACAAGCGCCAAAGCGTCGCCTTCTCGGTATGGTCCGGGCACGCGGGATATCCGGGAGCTGGACGTATACCTTGGTACGTTTCCTTGATGAGATCATCGTTCGAGAATCTCTCTTCCGGCGCATAGCCCCAGAATTCACGCCGTACACGCTCGTGCAAACGCTCCGCGAATGCCTCTGCAAAGCGATCTGCCAACGCCTTCAGAATGATGCTCGAGTAGTCATCGTGCGCTTGATGGAAGCGTTCGAGATGCGCCTCGATGCCGATTCCCGCAGTGACTGCGAATGCGCCGATGTAATCTTTGCGGCCCGAGCCCTTCGGAGCAATGTAGTCCGCTAACGCATCGTGCGACTGGCCGTCCGGCTTGCTCTTTTGCTGACGCAGGAAATGTAGACGTTCGAGCACCTTCGTGCGTGCCTCGTCCGCATAGAGCTCGACATCATCGTCATCGACACTGTTCGCCGGGAACAACCCGATCACGCCCTTTGCGGTCAACCAGCGCTCGCGAATGATTTGCTTGAGCATGCGGCGAGCATCCGCGTACAAATTGCTGGCCTGTTCGCCCACGATCGGATCGGTGAGGATGTCCGGAAACTTGCCGCCGAATTCCCAAGCATTGAAGAACGGCATCCAATCGATGTAACGAGTGAGATCCTCGAGAGAGTAGTCCTCGAACACGCGCACACCTAGAAGTTTGGGCGCGGGAGGCACGTAATTATCCCAGCCGCCTTTGAAGCGATTGGCTCGCGCCTGGGCCAGCGTGAGCTGCGGACTTTTCACTTTCTTGCCGCGATGCTGCTCACGGCGCAGAGCGTTGTCCGATTTCATCTTCGAAACGAACTCGGCACGCGTTGCCGGGGTAACGAGTTGCTGGCAGATACCCACCGAGCGTGAGGCATCTTTTACGTACACCACCGGTCCTTTGTACTGCGGATCGATCTTCACCGCAGTATGCGCCGGCGAGGTGGTTGCGCCACCAATCAGCAATGGTTTCTCGAAGCCCTGGCGCTGCATCTCCCTTGCGACATGAACCATTTCATCCAACGATGGCGTGATGAGTCCGGACAGCCCAATCATGTCCGCACCTTCTCGAGTTGCCGTTTCCAGAATGCGCTCGCAAGGCACCATCACCCCGAGGTCGATGACCTCGAAGTTGTTGCACTGAAGAACGACACCGACGATGTTCTTGCCAATGTCATGTACGTCGCCCTTGACTGTCGCCAGCACGACCTTGCCGTTCGAACGCGATGCGCCACCTCGCGCCTTCTCCTGTTCGATATAAGGAATCAAATGGGCAACGGCCTTCTTCATCACGCGCGCCGACTTGACGACCTGCGGTAAGAACATCTTCCCGGCGCCGAACAAATCCCCGACGACGTTCATTCCGTCCATCAAGGGACCTTCAATCACTTGTATGGGGCGCTCGAACAAGGGACGCGCCTCCTCGGTATCCTGCACGACGAACTCGTCGATACCCTTCACCAGCGCGTGTTCCAGTCGCTTTGCGACCGGCCAGCTGCGCCAAGCGAGATCCTCGGCCTTCTTCGCCCCCGCCTCTCCCTTGTAGCGCTCAGCGATCTCGAGCAAGCGCTCGGTGCTATCCGCGCGCCGATTCAAGATGACATCCTCGACGCGCTCACGAAGATCCGGTGCAATATCTTCGTAGATCGCGAGCTGCCCGGCATTGACGATGCCCATCGTCATGCCTGCTTTGATCGCGTGATACAGGAATACCGAATGCATCGCTTCGCGAACCCGCTCGTTGCCGCGGAACGAGAACGACACGTTGCTGACGCCGCCGCTCACGTGGGCGTGCGGACAGGTGCGTTTGATCTCGGCTGTCGCCTCGATGAAATCGAGCGAATAGTTGTTGTGCTCTTCGATTCCGGTGGCAACCGCAAAAATATTCGGATCGAAGATAATGTCTTCGGCCGGAAAACCGACCTGCTCGGTGAGCAGCTTGTACGAGCGCTGACAGATCTCGACCTTGCGCTGCACAGTGTCGGCTTGTCCTTTCTCATCGAAGGCCATCACGACTACCGCTGCGCCGTACGCGCGCACCTTGCGAGCTTGCTCCAAGAACGCGGCCTCGCCTTCCTTCATGCTGATCGAATTGACGATCCCCTTTCCCTGAATGCGCTTGAGTCCAGCTTCGATGATCGTCCATTTGGATGAGTCGATCATGATCGGCACGCGCGAGATGTCAGGCTCGGAGGCAACCAGGTTCAAGAAGCGCACCATTGCCGCTTCTGAATCCAGCATCCCTTCATCCATATTGATGTCGATGACCTGCGCGCCACTGGCAACTTGTTGACGCGCAATGTCCAGCGCGGCGTTGTAGTCATCCGCCTCGATCAAGCGGCGGAACTTCGCCGAGCCGGTCACGTTCGTACGCTCACCGACGTTGACGAACAAACTGTCCGGACCGATGTTCAACGGTTCCAGGCCGGAAAGGCGGCAGCGCGGTTCGAGCTTCGGCGGCTTTCGAGGAGTGACGCCGGTTACGGCATCTCGGATGTGCCGGATGTGATCTGGCGTCGTCCCGCAGCAACCACCGACCAGGTTGACGAAGCCGCTGGTCGCGAACTCGCGCACGAGCTCTGCTGTCTGACACGGCTCTTCGTCGTATTCTCCGAAAGCGTTGGGTAACCCTGCATTCGGATAGGCGCTGACATAGACATCCGCAATTCGCGACAGCTCTTCGACGTAAGGACGCAGCTGCTTCGCGCCGAGTGCACAGTTCAATCCGATTGCGATCGGTTGCGCGTGACGCACTGAATTCCAGAATGCTTCCGTGGTTTGGCCGGACAGCGTGCGGCCAGAAGCGTCGGTGATCGTGCCCGAGATGATGATCGGCAGGTCGACACAGGTTTCTTCGATCGCCCTGCGCACCGCGAAGATCGCCGCCTTCGCATTGAGCGTATCGAAGATGGTCTCGATCAAGAAAAGATCCGCACCGCCCTCGATGAGAGCTCGTGCTGCAACCAGATATGTCTGTGCGAGCTGATCGAAGTCGATGTTTCGGAACGCAGGATCATTGACGTTCGGTGACAACGAGGCGGTGCGATTCGTCGGACCCAAGGCACCCGCGACAAATCTGACCTGTCCTGTTTCGGCTGCGAACTCATCGGCTGCGCGACGCGCAATCCGCGCCGCCTCGAGATTGATCTCGGCGACGAGCTCTTCCGCGCCGTAGTCGGCCTGCGAGGGATAGTTCGCGGTGAACGTGTTCGTCTCGATGATATCGGCGCCGGCTTCCATGTAAGCGCGATGGATCGCACCGATGACATCGGGGCGCGTCAGCACGAGGATGTCACTGTTGCCCTTCAAATCGCAGTGCCAGGACTTGAAGCGCTCGCCGCGATAATCGGCTTCGGTCAAGTGATAGCCTTGAATCATCGTGCCCATGCCCCCGTCGAGCACCAGGATGCGCTCGGTGAGGAATTGTTTGAACTGGGCAATTCGATCGAGAGATGACATGGTTTTCTCAGTGCTTCGTTGATGTAGCGATCCGAAAGCGGATCAGGCGCTTGCTGCTTGCGCCGTCACGGGCCGAACGCCGAGCGAATGACAGATGGCATACGTCAGCTCGAATCGATTCAGCGTGTAAAAGTGAAATTCTTCGACGCCATGTTTTTGTAGCTCTTGCACCTGCTCGATGGCTACCGCGGCGGCAATCAAGCGACGCGTCTCCGCATCATCGTCCAGTCCGTCGAAGCGATGCACGAGCCATTCAGGCACGCTCGCACCGCATCGCTGCGCCATGCGTAGCATCTGAGGAAAGCGCGTGATCGGCAGAATGCCGGGCACGATCGAGGCGTTGATACCCGAGGCGGCACAACGATCGCGGAATTTCAGAAAAGCCACCGGATCAAAGAAGAATTGCGTGATCGCGCGATCGGCACCGGCATCGAGCTTGGCCTTCAAGTTCTCCAACTCGAACGATTCGCTCGGTGCTTCTGGATGTTTCTCCGGATACGTTGCAACCGAGATCTCGAAATCGCCGACGGACTTCAAACCTTTTACCAAGTCCACCGCATAGGCAAAGCCACCTGCATGAGGTACGTAAGTGCCTCCGCTGCCCTGCGGAGGATCGCCACGCAACGCCACGATGTGACGAATACCGTGAGCCCAGTAATTGCGCGCGATCTCCAGAATCTCTTCTCGCGGCGAAGCAACGCACGTCAGATGCGGGGCCGCGGTGAGCGAAGTCGCTTGCTGAATGCGGGTGACGATATTGTGCGTTCGTGCGCGCGTCGAGCCATCCGCACCGTAGGTCACCGAAACGAAACGCGGCTGTAGTGGAGCGAGCCGATCGACCGATTGCCACAACGTCTGCTCCATCGTCTCGTCCTTCGGCGGAAAGAATTCGAAAGACACCGTCGGTCGCGATCGCAGCCGCGCGCCGGTGTCGGCGATTCTTTCCTTGATGTGGTCTAGGGACATTTCGCGCTCCAGTTCTTATTTGCTCAAGCTCAAGCTGCTTCGCTGGCCGCGCTTGCACGCTCGGCGACCGCGATCAGCAAATGTTTCGATTCGGTATCGAGGGGATGAAACCGCTTGCACTCGAATCCTGCATTTGAAAGCCACTGCCTCAAGGCCATGATCGGATTTTCATCGAGCGCTTCGTGCAAGGCGTCGAAATCTTCGATGACTACGAGCCGTCCACCGGGCTTCAGCGTTCGGGCAAGTTCCGACAACGCGAGCAGCGGCCGCTCGGCGGCGGCCAGCATGCGATCGACGGTCGCCGTGTCGAACGTCGCGGAGGCAAATGGCAAGTCGTACATGCTTCCTTGCTGCAACTCACAATGGCTAAAGCCAGCGGTATGCACGTTCGTGCGCGCTAGCCGCAGCGCATTGCTGGAAATGTCGACGCCCACCGCGCGAGTCGCGTGAGGCGCCAATGCTTCCAAGAGCTGACCGCTCCCCGTTCCTACATCGAGTAGCGCCCCCACAGGCCGCCCAAGTATCTCTTGTGAAAGCACCGATGCAATCCACTCTGGAGGTCTCGCAGCCACTACTGGGAGAGAGTCGGCGGCGGCGCGGCGCGCCCGCTCCGCGATCACAGCTTCCATGCGCTTCTGATCGCGGACGAACACTTCGTCCTCGGACGACGCGAGCGCGAGCACTTGGCGAGCCACTGCATTTGCATGACCTTGTGTCGGCACGCGGTAGTACACCCAGTGCTCTTCTCGAAATCGATCGAGCAAACCGGCGGCCGATAAGACTTTGAGATGCCGTGACACTCGCGGTTGGCTCTGTCCCAACACCTCGCAAATTTCGCCCACGGTCAGTTCCGCTCGCGCCAAGAGCGCAAGCAGCCGCAGCCGCGTGGGTTCACCCGCAGCACGCAACACGGAAACGGTGGATAAGAAGGACGCGCCCAAGATCAATATATAAGCATTTGTTTATGTGAGAGGGCGAATATAGAGGAGGGAAGGGGGTAATGACTAGGGGGTAGGGGGTAGCAAGAGAGGAAAAAGACTCAGCTGGTCGTGCGATATGCCTTCTAAGCCATTGTTTGTGCAAGCTTATGGCCGCACCGAAGCGCACTGTTTGGCTCTGCTTCGTTTACTATCCCCTACCCCCCAACCGTTACCCCCTTTCCTCCTCAGTGTCTTGCCTCCGACGGACCAGCAGCGGTTTCCGCAAGGAGATGTTCCGCGTCGACGGCGTCGAACTCGTATACGCGGTTGCAGAAATCGCAGTGGACTTCGATCTTGCCCCGCTCCGCGACGATCGAGCGGATCTCCTCCGCCCCCAAGGCGCGCAACATGCTCACGACGCGATCTCGAGAGCAGCGGCATCGGAAAAACACCGGCGCCGGCTCGAACAAGCGGACGTCGTCCTCGGCGAACAGGCGCCGCAGAATCGTGAGATCACTCAAAGTCTCGAGTTCCTCGGGCTTCAATGTGTCACCGAGCAGCTGGACTCGCTGCCAGGCGTCCTCGATTTCGGCTGTTGTCGGGGGCGCGCGCCGCCCTGCGCCGCCGCCTCGCTGATCCAAGGAGCTGACAGGAAGGCGCTGCAGCAACATTCCGGAAGCGCCCTTCTCGGTCGCATGCAGCCAGAGCCGAGTGGGTAACTGCTCCGAATTTTCGAAGTAGCCTTGTAAACAAGCAGCCAAGCGCTCACCGCTCAGCGGCACCACGCCTTGGTAGCGTTGCGAGAGATCCTCGTTTTCGAGGGTGACGCTCAGATTGCCTTCGCCCGACAACGCTGACAGGTCGCGCACCTCCGAGCTTTCCCGATAACGCGCTACCGCTCGCACGCCCAGCTCGCTGGAACACTGCGCAAGCATCAAGTGCATGGGTCCTTGTCCCTGCAACTGCAGGCTCAACGTTCCATCGAACTTGAGCGTGGCGGCGAGCAGCACTGAAGCCGCAACCGCCTCACCGAGCGTGTCGCGAATGGCATTCGGATACTCTCGATGCTCGAGCAGCGCTTTCCAGGACGCATCGAGATGCACCAGATGCCCGCGAATCGGGTAGTGCTCGAAAAGAAATCTGTGAAGGCAGTCGCGGTCGTGCATGACAGGGCGAAGTTCTCGCAAAAGGAAGAAGGATAGTTGGGGAAGAACGTCCCTCTTCAAGCAGCGGCAGACTGTCGGCGCGTAGCCGCAGCGTCGTGATTAGCGGGTCGCGGGTAGTAAGAGAGGGTTGTGAAATTCCTCTTCTGCCTACCCGCCAGTCACGAGTCACTTTCTTGCAGCACATTAGCCCGCGAGCTTCTGCTTGAGAAGCTCATTTACCTGAGCTGGATTCGCTTTTCCGCCAGTGACTTTCATGACCTGGCCTACGAAGAAGCCGAATAACTTGTCTTTGCCCGAGCGGTAATCGGCAAGCTGCTTTGGGTTCGCGGCCATCACTTCATCGATGACTTTCTCGATCGCGCCAGTATCGGTTATCTGCTTCAACCCCTTCGATTCGATGATCGCATCGGCATCTTTGCCTTCGATCCACATCTGCTCGAAGACCTCTTTGGCGATCTTGCCGGAAATGGTCTCATCTGCGATGCGCGCCAACAATCCGGCGAGTTGTGCCGGATTGATTCGCGACGCAGTGATATCCAAGCCATCCTTGTTCAATGCACCCGACAGCTCGCCCATGACCCAGTTCGCCGCCAGCTTCTCCTGACCTTGCAACTTCGCGACGACGCTCTCGTAGTAGTCGCCCATCTCACGGCTCGCCGTGAGCAAGCCGGCATCGTAGTCGGACAATCCGAACTCTTTCACATAGCGCGCCGCCTTCTGATCCGGCAGCTCAGGCAGGCTTGCTCGGGCGCTCTCGATGAACGCATCGTCTAGCGCGACCGGCAGCAGATCGGGATCGGGAAAATAGCGATAGTCATTCGCCTCTTCCTTCGAACGAAGCGCACGCGTCTCACCCTTGTCCGGATCGTAGAGGCGAGTCTCCTGGCGAACCTTGCCGCCACCCTCGATCAACTCGATTTGGCGAGCCAATTCATAGTTGATCGCCTTTTCGATGAAGCGGAACGAATTCAGGTTCTTGATCTCGCAACGCGTACCGAACTTCTCTTGACCGAAAGGGCGAACCGAGACGTTGGCATCGCAGCGGAACGAGCCTTCCTGCATGTTGCCATCGCAGATCTCCAGATAGCGCACCAGCGTGTGAATCTTCTTCATGTACGCGACGGCTTCTTTCGCCGAGCGCATATCGGGCTCGGAGACGATTTCCAGAAGTGGCGTACCGGCGCGATTCAGATCGATGCCGGATAGACCTTGGAAATCCTCGTGCAGCGATTTGCCCGCGTCTTCCTCCAGATGAGCGCGTGTGATACCGATTGTCTTGCGCGAGCCGTCTTCAAGAAGGATCTCCAACGTGCCCTTCTCGACGATGGGCTTCTCGTACTGGCTGATCTGATAACCCTTCGGCAAATCGGGATAGAAGTAATTCTTGCGAGCGAATATCGAACGGCGCGAGATGCCAGCTCCCACCGCCAACCCGAACTTCACCGCCATACGCACAGCCTCGCGATTCAACACCGGCAGCACGCCCGGATACCCAAGGTCGACCAGGTTCGCTTGTGCATTTGGCGCGGCACCGTATGCCGTCGCAGAGCTGGAGAAGATCTTGCTCTTCGTTGCCAGCTGGGCATGGATTTCAAGACCGATGACGGTTTCCCAATTCATATGGAGAAGAAGCGGTTAGCGGTTAGCGGTTAGTGGAAATGAGCCCGAAAACTCGTCGTGACAGTATGGAAAGCGATGAAGAAGTAGGCATGAAGACATGTGTACTCCGATGATAAGTTCGATTCCGATCGGCGCAGGCGATTCTGACTAACCGCTAACCGCCAACCGCTAACCGCTTCTCAAATAAACCCCTTCGGGATTCGCCTGTGCCACTGTGTCTCTCGCTGATACCCGTGGGCGACGTTGAGGAGCTTCGCTTCGGAGAAGTGCGGGCCGATAATTTGCAAGCCGACAGGCAACTCTCCCGCGAAGCCGCAGGGGATAGACATCGCGGGCAGACCAGCCAAGTTGGCACCGATCGTATAGATATCGTTCAAATACATCGTGATCGGGTCATCCACTTTGGCACCGATGTCGAATGCCGGCGTGGGCGAGGTGGGACCCATGAGCACATCCACGTTGCTGAACGCGCGCGCGAAGTCATCGGCAATCAAGCGGCGTACTTTCTGAGCTCGCAAATAGTAAGCATCGTAATAGCCGGCGGACAAAACGTAAGTGCCGGTCATGATGCGGCGTTTAACTTCGGGGCCGAATCCTTCGCCTCGCGAGCGACGGTATAGATCGAGCAGATCGCTGGGATTATCGCAACGATGTCCGAATCGCACGCCATCGAATCGCGACAAGTTGGAGGAACACTCCGCTGGCGCAACGACGTAGTAGGTCGGCACAGACAATGGCAGGTTCGGCAAACTGACCTCTATGAGCTTGGCCCCGAGCCTTTCGTACAGGCTCAACGCTTCGCGCACCAGCTTTGCGCTCTGCTCATCCAATCCCTTCTCGAAGAACTCCTTGAGCAAACCAATCTTCAAACCGCTCAACGGCTGATCCAACGCCGATAGATAATCCGGTACCGGCACATCGACGCTGGTCGAATCGCGAGCATCGAATCCGGCCATTGCAGACATCAGAAGCGCCGCATCCTCGGCCGTGAGCGTCAGCGTTCCTGCCTGATCCAAGCTCGATGCAAAGGCGATCATGCCGTAGCGTGATACGCGCCCGTACGTGGGCTTCAAGCCTGTCAAACCTGTCAATGCGGCCGGCTGCCTAATCGAGCCACCCGTATCCGTGCCCGTAGCCGCCGGTGTCAGTCTGGCGGCTACCGCCGCCGCCGAGCCGCCCGAGGACCCTCCAGGTACCTTTTTCAGGTCCCAAGGGTTTTTTACCGGACCGTAAAAACTCGTCTCGTTCGAGGAGCCCATTGCGAACTCATCCATATTCGCTTTACCTAGCGTCACGACACCCGCTCGAGCCAAACGCTCCACGACAGTGGCGTCGTAGGGAGCGATGAAGTTCGAAAGCATCTTGGAGCCGCAGGTGGTCAAAACCCCGTCCGTGCAAAAGATGTCTTTGTGCACGAGCGGTATACCGGTCAGCGCCGGAGCATTTGAAGTTTCCAGTTCCCGATCGGCAGCTTCGGCCGCTCGTACCGCCGACTCGGCGGTGACCGTTATGAAGGCATTCAACTGCGAGTCGAAGCGCTCGATACGAGCCAGATAATGCTTGGTGAGCTCGACACTCGAAAATCGGCGCGCGCGCAAACCGGCGCGCAGCTCGGACAAGGTTTGGTGGTGCAGTTCGGTCATGAGGATGGCTGTGACTTGCGTTGACTACAGGGTCGAGACGACGGCGATTCAGCTTCGGACTGAGGCCGCGAGCGGCGGGTGCCTGCGACTCATTCGATGACCTTTGGCACAAGATACAGCCCAGCTTCCACGCGAGCTGCGTTGCGCTGGTACTTCTCGTGGTGGTCTTGCTCGAGTACCTCGTCCGCTCGCATTCGCTGCACTTGATCAGCAAGCGGATGCGCCATCGGTTCAACGTTGTCGGTTTCCGCTTGATTGAGCTGTTCGACGAAGTTCAGGATCTTGGAAAGACTATCGACGTACACTGGCAGCTCGGCTTCGTTAATTGCGAGGCGCGCGAGCATGGCGATGTTCTCGACGTCGTGACGGGTGAGACTCATGCAGTTAGCTGTCCGCGAAGGGTTGAGAAAACCGTTGAAAAAAGCCTGAAAAAAGCGCGCGCAATCATACACCTCCGCTTGTGCAAAGTCCTACCCGTTGCTAGAGTACCGCAACTTTTTTGCCCCCCGTCGTTCGCCTCACAACAACCATGTTCAAGAATCTCCGCGGGTATTTTTCGAACGACTTGTCGATCGATCTGGGCACAGCCAACACACTTATCTATGTACGTGGCAAGGGTATCGTGCTGAACGAACCTTCGGTTGTCGCGATTCGCGAGGAGCCAGGTCGCGCAGGTAAGAAAATCGAAGCGGTCGGACAAGAAGCGAAGAACATGCTTGGCCGTACGCCCGGTCACATCACGGCAATTCGCCCGATGAAAGACGGCGTGATCGCCGACTTCACCGTCACCGAGAAGATGCTGCAATACTTCATCGAGAAGGTGCACGGCAATCGGTTGATGCGTCCGAGTCCGCGCGTGCTGATCTGCGTGCCGTACGGCTCCACTCAAGTGGAACGTCGCGCGATCCAAGAATCCGCCGAAGGCGCAGGCGCTCGCTGGGTGCGCTTGATCGAAGAACCCATGGCTGCGGCGGTCGGTGCTGGGCTGCCGGTTCACGAAGCTCGCGGCTCCATGGTGTTGGACATCGGCGGCGGCACCTCGGAAGTCGCGGTGATTTCCTTGAACGGCATCGTGTATGCCTCGTCCGTGCGCATCGGCGGCGATCGATTCGACGATGCGATAATCAACTACGTTCGCCGCAACTACGGGATCTTGATCGGCGAGTCGACGTCCGAGAAGATCAAGATCGAAATCGGCTCGGCGTACCCGGGACAACAAGTCAACGAGATCTCCGTCAAGGGCCGCAATCTTTCCGAAGGCGTGCCTCGCAGCTTCACGTTGAATTCCAATGAAATCCTCGAGGCCTTGCAGGAGCCTCTGGCCGGCATCGTCGGGGCGGTCAAAGTCGCGCTCGAGCAGACACCGCCCGAGCTCGGCGCCGACGTTGCGGAGCGAGGCATCGTGCTAACGGGTGGTGGCGCGCTGCTGCGAGACATAGACAAACTCTTGATGGAAGAAACCGGACTGCCGGTGGTGGTGTCCGAGGACCCCTTGACCTGCGTTGCTCGAGGCGGCGGTCGAATGCTCGAGCTCATCGACGAGCATGGTCCTGCCCTCTTCAACCTCGAATAGCCTTCCCGAGCCCTACTGCGCATAGGTGCGATTGCCGTGATCTCACCGCCTTGCGACACACCCTCTGCCTATCCGTTGCATCGTTGAACACGATCATTAGCGGACTTGTGCGCAGCTTCACTGGGCGTATCTTGAGCATCGCGTACAGTGCCCAGGCACCACTCGCTCTGCCCTCGCACTAACCGCCCGCTTCCATGGTTACCTTAAGCTCCGATACTCGCCCGATCATTGGCCGAGGCCCCCCTCTCGGAGCACGCTTCTTTTTCCTCGCAGTGCTATCGATCACGGTGATGGTCATGGATCACCGCGGCGGGTACTTGGATACCGCTCGGCTGTGGATGAGCGCGGTATTGCACCCCTTGAACGTGATCGTCGATGCCCCTCACTCGCTGTGGGATTGGCTTACCGGTAGCTTTGCGGATCGGGCGCGTTTACGCGAGGAAAACGCGGAATTGTCAGAGGCGCTGCGCATCGCGCGTACTAAGCTGCTGCAACATGAATCGCTCGTGGAAGAGAACCGCCGCTTGCGAGAGCTGCGCAAGGCTTCTCAAGGCATCGGCGATCGCACGCTGATCGCGGAAATTCTGCATGTCACGGTCGATACATTCCGCCATCGGGTTCGGATCAACAAAGGCGCCGATGATGCCGTCTACGAAAGCCAGCCGGTGCTCGACACGTTTGGCGTCGTCGGCCAAGTGGCTCGCCTCGATAAGTTCACCTCGCAAGTGATCCTGATCAGCGATGCCGAGCACGCGACGCCCGTGCAAGTGAATCGCAATGGCATTCGTACCATCGCCATGGGAACTGGCAGCCTTGCAACCCTGTCGCTGCCGTTCATGACGGCGGAATCCGACATTCGTGTCGGCGATCTTCTGGTCTCCTCAGGCCTGGATGGAATCTTTCCTGCTGGGTATCCCGTCGCCACCGTCACAAAGGTGGAGAGGAGCTCTGCAGACACGTTTGCCACCGTGGAGGCAAAGCCGCTCGCACAGTTAGATCGCGACCGCGAGGTCTTGCTGTTGTGGCCGAGCACGCCTGCCGACTCCCCTGCAGCGCAATCCAATGCGCCCAACGCCGCTGACAAGGCGCCGGCCGAAAAATCGCCCGTGAACAATCCGTCCACCGAAAGCTCTTCCGTGGAAAGTTCGGTACCAACGCAAACAGGGAGACGCTCCGATGCGGAACTGCCGAACTGAATACGAGCCCGATCTGCATGTTGAACGGATCGCTACGACCGCGAGGGCCGCAACGACGGACCCGCACGCTCAGGAGCCAAGGTCATGGTGAGCGACGGACGTATCGGCTCATTGAGAGTCACGATCAGCGTGGCACTCGCGCTGATCTTCGCCATCGTGCAGTTGCCCGATGCGATCGAACCGGCCAGGCCTGAGCTGCTGCTGCTGCTCGTGATCTATTGGTCTTTGAGCGCACCTCGTCTTGCCGGTCTGACGTTTGCTTGGTTGTGCGGTCTGGCAGTCGATCTGTTGGCCGGGCCAATACTGGGTCAACATGCGATTGCCTTCTTGCTGGTTGCATTCCTTACGCACAAGTTTCAGCTGCGGATGCGGATCTTCCCCATCTGGCATCAAACGTTGACGGTCTTCATGCTGCTCGCACTGTACGAATTCTTGGTTTTCTGGATCGATGGCATCATCGGTCCGGCAATCACTTCGTGGATGCGATGGCTGCCGGTATTTACGAGCGCGCTGCTTTGGCCGGTGCTCGTCGCCGTATTGGATACTTTGAATCGCAGGCGTCGATGATTGCTGCTTGATGCGCCTGGCGCGTCTACAGCGACGATCAATTCATTCCTTCACATGTCTTCCTCCTCACGCATCAAGGACCACCATACTGAACAGCGGCTGTTCGAACAGCGCGCTATCGTGGCGGCTATCCTCATGGTGGTGGCACTCGGAGCGGTGATCATTCGGCTGGTGTGGCTGCAAGTCGTTCAGTACGACTACTTCGTCGAGTTATCGCAAGGCAATCGAATCAAGATCGAACCGATCCCGCCTAACCGCGGATTGATTCTGGACCGCAACGGTCTGCCGCTCGCCACGAATGCGCCTTCCTATCAGCTGGAGTTGACGCGCGAACAAGTCGAAGACATCGATGCAACGCTCGCAGGCTTGTCGCAACTCGGCTTGGTCGCGACTGCAGACATCGTGGAGCTCAAGAAGGACATTCGCAGCCGGCGCAGTTTCGATGCGGTTCCGGTGAAGTTGCAGCTCACCGAAGAGGAGCTCGCAATCTTCGCAGCCCGCCGCCATCAATTTCCCGGCGTCGAGATTCGACCGCGTCTCACTCGTTACTATCCACTGGCCGACACGGGCGTACACGCGATCGGCTATGTAGGAGCGATCAGCGAGGACGATAAGAAGCGGTTGAACCTCGATGAATATGCAGGCACGACGCTCACAGGCAAAAGCGGCGTCGAGCGCGCGTATGAAGATCAGCTGCACGGTCGCACCGGCTATCAACAATTGCTCGTCAATGCTCAAGGGCGCAGTGTCGAACGCATCGGCACCGAAACCGCCACGCTCGAGCGCCAGGAACCGCTTGCAGGGAACGACCTATATCTCACGATCGATCAGCGCGTGCAGCGAGCTGCCGAGGAAGCATTGCGTGGTCAGCGCGCGTCGGTCGTGGCGATCGACCCCAACAATGGCGATGTCATCGCCTTCGTCAGTACGCCTGGATTCGATCCGAATCTATTCGCGCGCGGACTGACACGTCCGGAATATCTGGCGCTTACGGAAGACCCAAGACGGCCGATGTACGACCGGGCTCTGCGTGGCGTTTATCCGCCCGGCTCGACCGTGAAACCGCTGATGGCGTTGGCAGCGCTAGAGTACGGGATCGTGGGACCACATGAGACGCGTTTTTGCCGTGGTCAGTATCGTATGCCTGGCGTGCGGCGGCCTTGGCGCGACTGGAAGCCAGGCGGACACGGCAGCGTGGATATGCGCAAGGCCCTCGCGACCTCCTGCGATGTCTACTTCTATGACATCGCCAACTTGATGGGCATCGATCGGATCCACGATTACTTGGCGCAGTTCGGATTGGGCAAAGCTACCGGCATCGACATCAGCGGCGAACGCGACGGACTACTGCCATCAACCGAATGGAAACGCACGGCGTTCAAGCGTCCCGAAGCGAAGATGTGGTTTCCTGGCGATACGGTCAGTGTCGGCATCGGACAGGGCTATATGACCGCAACGCCGCTCCAATTGGCTCACGCGACGGCGACGCTCGCCGCTCGTGGGAAGCGCTTCAAGCCTCGGCTGGTTCGCGCGATTCGGGACGCGGCGACGGGAGAGACTCGCGAAATTCCGCCGGCACCATTACCCGATGCAAAGACCAAAGATCCAGGCGCATGGGAATACGCGGTCGGTGGAATGTACGACGTAGCCAATGCGTCGTACGGCAGCGCTCGAGCCGCGGCCGCTGGCACGCTGTACAAAATGGCGGGCAAGAGCGGCACAGCTCAAGTCTTCACCGTAGCGGCAAACGAGCGTATGCGAAAAGCCAGCGAGCTTGCCGAGCACTTGCGAGACCACGCGCTGTTCGTCGCCTTTGCACCCGTGGATGCGCCGAAGCTCGCCGTCGCGGTCATCGTGGAGAATGCGCCTGCGGGCGGCTCAGGATTCGCAGCACCGATCGCGCGACGAGTTTTGGATGTGTATCTACTCACACCCGAGCAATTGGCTGAGCAGGATGCGAAACGCAAACCTGTGCCCGCCCTCCCCTCGCCAGGAAACACCGAATGAGCTACGAGGGTCTAGATGCTTCGCGCGCACAGCGCACGCTCACAGGTGGAACGCGCTTGCTGCTGGCGCTGCATTTGGATGGGCCGCTGTTCGTTGGGCTGTGCCTCGTCGGCGCCGTGGGCACCATCATCGTTTTCAGCGCTTCCGGTCGAAGCTTCGGTTTTCTCGAGGCTCAATTGATGCGTTTTGGATTGGGCCTGATTGCGATGATCCTGCTCGCGCAAGTGCCCCCACGCTTGATTCGAGCAGCAACACCTTGGGCCTTTTTGCTTGGCCTGATCTTGCTGGTGTTGGTCATGATCACGGGCGATATTGCCATGGGTGCGCAGCGCTGGCTCGACTTGGGCTTCGTACGGTTTCAACCCTCGGAGATGATGAAGCTGGCCGTACCGTTGGCCTGTGCGTGGTATCTGCACGAGCGGCCTTTGCCGCCCAGCCCGCTTTCGCTCCTCGTACTGTTCCTCGCGATCGGTGTACCCACTTTGTTGATCGCGGAGCAACCGGACCTCGGAACCTCGTTATTAGTCGCATCTTCAGGTGCGATGGTGTTGCTGCTCGCGGGCTTGCAGATGCGCTATATCGTTGCAGTCATCGCATTGCTGGTACCGACTGCCCTCGTAGCCTGGCAATTTCTTTTGCATGACTATCAGAAGCAGCGAGTGCTGACTTTCCTCGATCCGCAGAGCGATCCGCTGGGCTCGGGCTACCACATCATCCAGTCGCAGATCGCCATCGGCTCAGGTGGCGTGTTCGGCAAAGGCTACTTGAATGGCAGCCAGGCGCAGCTCGAGTTTCTGCCCGAACGCTCGACCGACTTCATCTTCGCCGTCATCGGCGAGGAATGGGGCTTGATCGGTTTGATCACCGTGATCGTTCTCTACATGTTCGTCATCGGCCGAGCTCTATATATGGCGGCAACGGCACAGGATACGTTCGCTCGTCTTGCGGCCGGGAGCCTCAGCCTCACGTTCTGCGTGTATGTGTTCGTCAACACCGGGATGGTGACCGGATTGCTGCCCGTCGTAGGCGTGCCACTGCCTTTCGTCAGCTACGGAGGCACGGCAATGGTGACCCTCATGGCAGGTTTCGGTATTCTCATGTCGCTGTGTGCGAAACGTAAGCTCGTGAGCCGCTGATCACAGCATCGGCAATCGCCGACCCACCCGTTACAGAGAGTTCGTGTTGAGACTATATCTCGCGCTATTGGCAAGCTGCCTCACCCTTCCCGCATTCGCACTCGACGTGGCTCGGCCCGAAGTGCGTTCGTTCGTCGATGAAATGACCCGCACGCATGGCTTCTCGCGTCCGAACGTCGAAGCATTGCTCAAACAGGCCGAGACCAAACAACCGATTTTGGATGCGATCAGCCGCCCTGCCGAGCGTGTCGTTCCCTGGCATGAATACCGCGAGCGCTTCCTGACGGAAACGCGTATCCAACAGGGCGCCGATTTTTGGACGGTTCATCATGAAAGGCTCGAGAAGATCGATGATTCGCGCTTGTCGGCGGCGGTGGTTGGAATTCTCGGGGTCGAAACTTCGTTCGGTCGTATTACAGGTCGCTATCGTGTGATCGACGCGTTGGCTACGCTTGCGTTCGACTATCCGCCCCGCTCGGCATTCTTCAGGGGCGAGCTCGTCCAGTTCCTGCTGCTCTCCCGCGAAGAATCGGTCGACACTACCGCCGCTTTGGGTTCGTACGCAGGCGCGATGGGAGCACCGCAATTTATCGCGTCCAGTTATCGAAAGTATGCCGTCGATGCGGATGCCGACGGCAAGCGCGACCTTTGGAACAGCTGGGATGATGTAGTCGGTTCGGTTGCAAATTATCTGCGCGGATATGGCTGGCAGGATGAACAGCCTATTCTCGCGAATGCACAGCTCGAGAACGACGATATCAGCGCCTTCGATGTTTCCAAAATAGCGTTGAACGAAACCGTGCAATCGCTGCGGGACAAGGGTGTGACCTTCGAAACCTCACTGCCGGACGATGCGCCCGCCATGCTGATCGTCGCGCAAGGGAAAAAGGGGCCGGAGTACCGCGTCGGCTTCAACAACTTCTATGTGATCACTCGCTACAACCGCAGCACGATGTATGCGATGGCAGTGAACGATCTGGGTCTCGCCATCCAAGGCTTCATGCGCGATGCCGGCAAGTAACGCTACGACGCTGGTGATCTCGCCAAACCTTTGGGGCGCGATTGTACTGAGTGCTCTGCTTAGTGCATGTGTGCATGCGCCGCCCGCTCGGCAGCCGTCCTCACCCTCCTCGAGTCCAGCTCCGCTTCCAGAAGAAGTCGAAAAGATCCCTGATGCCATTCCGCGTCAGGAGCCTCGCTCGGCCCGAGGCAATCCTGCCTTCTACGATGTACTGGGCAAACGCTACTTCGTGATGGCCGATGCCGCCGGTTATGTGGAGCGCGGCATTGCGTCTTGGTATGGTCCAGGCTTTCACGAAGCGTCGACGTCCAACGGCGAGCGCTACGATATGTACGCGATGACAGCGGCGCACAAAACGTTGCCGCTGCCGACCTACGTCCAAGTGACGAACCTGAAGAACGGCAAAAGCATCGTCGTGCGAGTGAACGATCGCGGGCCGTTCAAGGATGGCCGCATTATCGATCTGTCCTACACGGCAGCATCGAAATTGGATATTTTGCGTGATGGCACCGCATTCGTTGAAGTGCGGGCGCTGACATCCCTTGCAACACCTGCCGCACCTGCCGCAGGCTCTGCGATCTTCGTGCAGGCCGGTGCCTTCAGCACTGAACGCAATGCGGCCGACCTGCTGGAACGATTACGCTTGGAGGGCGTCGAAAAAGGATTCGTACGCCAAGATCAAGTCGATGGACGTGCGCTATATCGCGTGCGCATCGGTCCGATTCCGAACGTCAGGGAGTTCGACCGGATCGTGCAGCGACTGAAGTCGCTTGGAATCCCGGACGCGCGGCTCGCCGCCGACTAGGAATCCTCAAGGCTTTGTTTTCCGCCGCGCAGTTGTGCCGTTAGAATCGGCGCGCCTTTACCTATAGTTGATCGACGCACCATGTTTTCACGTCTTCTTCGCTATCTTCCTCTCGGCATTCTCCTGTTCTCGCTTGGAGCATGTTCCGATTCTTCGACCTCGAGCGATCCAGCCGCAGCTGCGACGCTTCCGCCCCCCATTGCCGGCGTCAGTCCGGCTGCGCTCGATTCGACCATCAAGCCACCGCCCATCCCGGCGGCGCCGAAAGTTCAGGCCCGTGGTTATTATCTGATCGACTATTTGACCGGCCAAGTTCTCGCAGCGGCCAACGAGAACGAGCGCCTTGAACCTGCGAGCCTCACGAAGCTCATGTCGGCGTATGCGGTATTCCATGCGCTGAAGGATGGACGCATCAAGCTGGACGACATGGTCAACATCAGTCCGTATGCCCGTAGCCAAGACGGCTCGCGCATGTTCGTAGAGGTTGGATCTCGCGTCAGTGTCGAGGATTTGCTTCAGGGCGTGATCGTGCAATCCGGCAATGACGCAACGGTCGCGCTTGCGGAGCACGTGGCCGGTAGTGAGCCAGTATTCGTGGATTTGATGAATCAATACGCGCAGCAACTCGGCATGACGAGCACGCATTTCCAAAATTCACCGGGTATGCCCGCGCCGGAGCATTACACGACGGCTCGCGATATCGGCGTGTTAGCCGCGGCTTTGATTCGCGACTACCCCGAGTACTACAAGTGGTACTCGCAGCACGAATTCACTTGGAACAAGATCACCCAGCCCAATCGCAATGGCTTGCTGTATCGAGACCCCACGGTCGATGGCTTGAAGACGGGTCACACCGAATCCGCAGGCTACTGCCTCGTGTCATCGGCGAAGCGCGATGACATGCGCCTCGTATCGGTCGTGATGGGCTCACCGAGCATGCGTGCGCGCGAGGATGCCAGTGCCGCATTGTTGAACTATGGCTTTGGCTTCTATCAGACTCGCAAACTGTATTCCGCGAACCAACCGTTGTTGCAGCTTCGTGTATGGAAAGGTGAGTCGGATCAGGCGACATTGAGCGTGCCCCACGATGTTTACGCCACCATTCCGCGAGGTCAGGAGAGCTCGCTCAGCGTAGCGGCAGATGTCGCAGAGCCATTGATCGCGCCGATCGACTCAGCTGCGCCGATAGGCAAATTACGCGTGATCCTCGGCGGTGCTCCGCTAGGCACCTATCCGTTACACGTGACACAAGAAATCCCAGAAGCAGGTTTCTTCGGCAAGCTCTTCGATGACGTGATGCTCTGGATGGAGTAAGGCTCGGGCAAGGCATTCATGGCAGATCCTCTACCCATCTGTTATTTGAACGGGACGTATTTGCCATTGCACGAGGCCCGTATCTCGCCGCTGGACCGCGGGTTCTTGTTTGCAGATAGCGTGTACGAGGTGCTGCCGGCGTTCGGTGGAAGAATGTTTCGCTTCCGCGAACACTTCGATCGTCTCGCTCGCAGCCTGCGCGAGATTCAACTTCCCTCTCCGCACCAGCATGCGCAATGGTTCGCGTTGCTGCAGGAGCTGATCCGACGTAATGGCAACGTCGATATGTACCTGTATGTGCAAGTTACGCGCGGCACCGAGTATGGCCGCAACCATGCGTTTCCCGCCGCGGTAACACCCACCGTGTTTGCGATGGCATCGCCTCTCCCGGTCCTATCGGCGGAGCATCGCGAGCTTGGGCTCAGCGCGATCACCGTCGAGGATTTCCGGTGGGGCCGCTGCGACATCAAGGCGACAGCCCTGCTGGCGAACGTACTCATGAAACAACGCGCGATCGATGCAGGTGCTCAGGAAGCCATCATCGTCCGTGGTGGCGAGGTAATGGAAGGTTCCTCCACGAGCGTCCTCATCGTACGCGACGGAGTTTTGATTACTCCCCCGAATTCGCAGCGCATTCTTCCCGGCACGACCCGCGACGCCGCATTGGAGCTTGCTCGATCGAATATGCCGATCGAAATTCGACCCGTGACAGTGAAGGAATTGTTTGCCGCGGACGAAGTGTGGATTGCGGCCGCCACTCGCGATGTTCTGCCTGTCACGTCGATCGATGACGAGAAAATCGGAGCGGGCAAGCCCGGTGATTATTGGCGAAACAACGCACAACGATTCATGATGCTACGTGCGGAGCTTGCCGATACGCCATCGTTTGAACCTTGAGCTTTGTCATTCAACGGCAGGAACATGTCCGATACCTTGTTTGAATTTCCGTGCGAGTTTCCACTCAAGGTCATGGGCCGCAAGACCGATGATTTTCGTAGCATTGTGGTTGGCATCGTTCAGAAGCACGCCGGCACTATCGAACCGCGCGATATCGAAGAACGCCCAAGCAAGGATGGCAACTACTTGAGTCTCACCTGCACGTTCCAGGCTCAAAGCCGAGAACAGTTGGATGCGCTCTATCGCGAGCTCACCTCGTGTGAGCGTGTGTTGATCGTGCTGTAGATCTCGCGAACGACACTCGGCTCGCGTCGGCCCTCCTGGTCTCCTCTGGTACGCCGCCGCTGCCAACTCGTGCTACAGCATCTCGGAACCAGAACGTCTTGTCGCTCTACTCGATCCAACGAGGATCGGTCGCACAATTCAATGCATGGAGCAAATGTGGAGCAAGCCCTTTGGCGACCGAGGCAACGTCGGTTTCGATGCCCAATGATTTGAGATCGACGACTTGCAGACCTTGATAGCCGCAAGGGTTGATGCGTAAGAACGGCCCCAAGTCCATCGCGATGTTGAATGCGAGCCCGTGATAGCTGCAACCGCGTCGAATGCGCAGACCGATACTCGCAAGTTTGCGGCCTTCCACATAGATTCCGGGCGCGTCGCGTCGGCCTTCCGCAACGACGTTCCTAGTCGCCACCCATTGTATGACGGCATTCTCGAGCGCCATCACCAGCTCTCTGACGCCCAAGCCAAGACGCTTCACGTTCAACAAAGGGTACACCACGAGTTGTCCAGGTCCGTGATACGTCACCTGCCCGCCTCGATCGATCTGCACGACTGGAATAGTGCCCGGCGCAAGCACGTGCTCTCGCGCTGCATTCAGTCCAAGTGTGAAGACGGGAGGATGTTCTAGGAACCAGATCTGATCGTCGCTCTGCGCGTCTCTGCTATCCGTGAATGCTTGCATCGCCCGCCAAGTAGGCTCGTAGTCGACTTGACCCAACCACTTCAGGATTGGTGAATGGGGGACGGCGGACGGCGGATGGTGAAAAGACATGGAAAGAGGCGTGACGGGATGACGTAGTGACGAGGTGACGACGTCAGAGTTGAGTGCGTGCGAACTAAGAAGGACGTTGTTGGCGGGAAGGTAATCAGAACGGAAGTCGAGTCCGCTCCGGCATTCTTCACCGTCCGCCGTCCGCCGTCCGCCGCTCACCGGCTGCGTTCAGTCCTGCATTGTTGCGTTCCAGAGCGCGCTCGGCACGATAGCTCGAGCGCACCAGTGGCCCGGATACACATTCGAGGAACCCCAACTCCAGTGCGTGCTCGCGATAGCTCGCGAATTCCTCAGGGGATACCCAGCGCTCGATAGGCAAATGATTGAGCGTCGGACGTAGATACTGACCCAACGTCAGAATATCTACACCAGCGCCACGAATGTCTCGCATCGCCTCGAAGATCTCTTCGTCGCTCTCGCCGAGTCCTAACATGAGGCTGGTTTTCGTCAAGACATGCGGCATGAATCGCTTCGAATGTGCTAGCACAGCTAAAGTCTGTTCGTAGCCCGCTCGAGCGTCGCGAACCGGATGCGTCAGGCGGCGCACCGTTTCAACATTTTGGGCGAACACTTCCAAACCGCTCGCAACGACTGTCTCCACATCACTGAGATTGCCCTGGAAGTCCGGGGTGAGAGCCTCGACGGCCGTCTCGGGATTCAGACGCTTGATCTCTCGAACGCAAGCCGCAAAGTGCGCCGCTCCGCCGTCAGGCAAATCGTCGCGATTCACCGAGGTCAACACGACGTATTTCAACTTCATCAACTGAACCGTACGTGCGCTGTTCGCGGGTTCTTCAGCATCGAGCCAGCCGCGCGGATTTCCAGTGTCGACAGAACAAAAACGACACGCTCGGGTGCACACGGCACCCATCAGCATGAGCGTGGCGGTGCCTGCGTTCCAGCACTCGCCGATGTTCGGGCATTTAGCCTCTTCGCACACCGTTGCGAGACGGTGCTCCTTCACAGTGGCTCTGACTGCATCGAAAGCGTGACCGGCTGGCATCGGCGCACGCAGCCACTGCGGCTTGCGACCCACGTTCAACGCCTGAGCATTCGCAGTAGCCTTGATACCATCCTTAATGGCCGTGAACCCCTGAGGTGTAACGTACTTGCCTCCGCTGCGCGCCTCGGTTGGAACGATGGGAATGCCTTTGAAGGTCGTCAATTCGATAGTCCGTAGTGGCAGCGATGTGGGTGGTGGAATACGAAGGTGCGCCGAGCCATCGCCGACTCGGTTCGCCTAGGGCATATCTTAATTCCCCGGCCCCAGAAACGCGAAACCCGGCACTTAGGCCGGGTCTCCGTGGTTCTCATTACGCTGCGATCACGCTTGCGTGCGAAGGACCCAAAGCTCCGATAGCTCGTCCCACTTGGAACCATCCTTCACGGTCCGGAAAGCTTCCCGAGCCTGGTCCTTTTGACCCTTCTTGAGTTGAGCGATGCCTAGAAGGACCTGCGCCTCATCAACATCGGCGATGCCACCTTTCTTGATACCGCGCTCCAGCGCAGCAATCGCTTCGTCGTATTTGCCGTAGGTCAGGTAAGCATGACCGAGTGCCACGTCCGCTTGCCCCTGTGATGCTTTCTCTGCCTCTTTAGCTAGCTGATCGAGCGAGGCCCGGTCGGCGGCAGCTTGCTTTTTCGCGCCGCCGAGCAAGCGATCGAATCGACCCTGTTCCGTCTTATCGTCGCTCTTCAGCACGCCATTTTGAATGTTGCGCTCGACGACCTGCTCCGCTTCACCCGGAACGCCTGCGTCCATCGCGAGCTGGGCCATCTCCACGATGTCGCCCTTGTCTTTGAGAGCACCAACGTCGTTCATCAATCGGTAGTAGCCAAGAATAACGCGGTCATCGTTCGTCTTGCGGCGATAGATGTCGAGCAAGTTCTCCCAATACTCTTCGTTCGGGTAATAGCGAACGACGTCCTTCAACGCAGTCGCGATGCCATCCTTGTTGTTCGCTTTGAAATGTGAGCTCAGGACGATCTGCAGCCAATTCTCGTCCGGAGTCCTGCCGGCACGCTTAGCACTGTCGATGAGCTTGGACATCGAGGCTGCCGCGTTCGGGAAGTCGTTCAGCAGGTAGTAGGACTGGGCCACCATCTGGCCCATGTCATCTTGCCCGGGCCGCTTCTCCAGTGACTTCTTCGCCCATTCCAAAGACTTTTTGTAGTCCTTGGTCTGGAAAAACAACGAGGCTAGGGTCTTCGTACGTTCGTCGGCCTGCGCATCGGGCAAGAATCCGGAACTTAGAGTGCGCTCATAAACGACTGCAGCTTCCGGGTACTTCTTCTGCTGGATGAGCACATAGCCCAGAAATTCGTCGATCTGATAAGCCTCGAACGGCGTCTTCTTCTCGACCGCCTGGGCCTTCTTGATTTCGCCTAAGGCGACATCCCACTTCTTCGCCGCGATCGCTTCCTGGGCCTTCTTCATCGGCTCAGCGACTGCTTTGGTCGTGATCTTGTTGGCTGATTTCCCAGACTCCGCCGCATGGACTGCAACGGGGACTAGGGTGGTGACGCCGGATAAGAGACCCAGGGCTAGCGCCGACGCGAGAGCAAGGTTTCTGACTCGAATCATGTGGATCCTAGACTCCAAAAACAGGACTTAGCAGGAAACTCACGGCAGCGCTTTTTGTTCACATTCGTGAGAGGAAACTGCCGGGCAGATACCCGGCAGTTTACGGACTAATCAATCCATGAACTGTTCGTTGCCTACGAATCCGATTCGCTGCATGCCATTGCGCTGAGCAAGCGCAAGGACCTTAGCGACCGTATCGTAATCCGCGCGTCGGTCAGGACGCACGTGCAGTTCAGGTTGAGGACTCTGGGCCGAAGCTGACTGGAAGTAGCCCTCGAGATCATCGAGTTTCACCAGCGAGCCATTCCAAATGATCGCTCCATCCCAGTCGATATCCAATCTGATCGGCTCGACGCGAACGGGCGGCGGCGGCGCACTGGTCGGACGCGGCATGTCCAACTTCACTGCGTGTGTCGTGATGGGCAAGGTGATGATGAAGAGAATGAGCAACACCAACATGACGTCGATCAACGGCGTCGTGTTCATGTCGACCATCGGTTCGCCTTCCGCCCCACCTACTTGCATTGCCATGGATGCTTACCTCTTGACTTACGTTCCGGCGCCACGGCCGCCGGGTTCAGTAATGAAGCCGATCTTCTGAATACCCGCACGTTGCGCCGTCAAGATCGTGCGACCGACGTGCTCGTAGCGAGTGTTCTGATCGGCGCGCACATGCACCTCCGGCTGAGGCTTCAGGACAGCGACAGCTTTGAGCCTTTCCAGGAGAGCATCAGAGTCTGGAATCAGTGACTGATTCCAGAACACCTGACCTTCCTTGTTTACGGAGAGGTTCACGTTTTCGGGCTTCGTTTCCGTCGCCACGTTGTGAACCTTCGGCAGCTCGACCGGCACCGTGTGAGTGATCACCGGAATGGTGATCATGAACACGATCAGCAGCACCAACATGACGTCGACGAGCGGCGTCGTGTTGATCTCTGACATGGGGGCGCCGTCATCATCACCGCCCGGTTGTTGAACACTCATCGCCATGCGTGTGCGCTCCCGTTATACGACGCGGGGTTACTTGCGAGCCGCCGAGCCAGCAGCAGGAGCCGGGCGAGCAGCTGGCGCACCACCGGAATCAACGCGCGCGCCGCTGACCAGATACGAATGCATATCCGCAGCGAAGTAGCGAAGCTTTTCGTTGATGTCTTTGTTGCGACGCAGGAGCCAGTTGTATCCCATGACGGCGGGCACGGCGACGAACAGGCCGATCGCGGTCATGATCAAGGCTTCACCGATTGGGCCGGCGGTCTTGTCCAAGCTCGCCTGTCCTTCCATGCTGATCGCGATCAGCGCGTTGTAGATGCCCCACACCGTGCCGAACAGACCGATGAACGGCGACACCGAACCGGTGGTCGCGAGAATAGCCAAGCCATTCTGCAAACGGTTGCTCACGCTATCGACCGAGCGATACAGGGATGCAGTGATCCACTCGTGAAGTGGGATCTGATCGGTCAGGCGTCCTTCGTGGTGTTGAGCCGCGCGCACGCCGTCTTCAGCGATCATGCGAAACGCGTTGTCTTTGCCCGTGAGCTTCGCAATGCCGTCACGCAGGTTGCCGGCAATCCAGAAGTTCTTTTCCACTTCCTTATAGGACTTGCGAATACGACGCTGGTCCCACAGCTTCGTCAAAATCACATACCAGGAAGCGAGCGACATAATAATGAGGACCACCAAGGTTGCCTTGATGACCACGCCGCTCGTTGCCCACAACTGAGCTAGACCAAACGGATTTTCAACATTTTCGGTATTCGGAGCCATGGAACGATGTCCTCTACTATTAAAGCTATGACCTGAAAGTAGCCAGTGAGTTCTGAAGCGGCGATCAGTCCGTCAAATTGAACGTGACCTTCGTCGAATGCCACATCGCGACAGGTTGACCGTTTTCGGTACCCGGTTGGAACCGCCACGAACGTTTCGCCTCCTTCACGGCGGCTTCATCGAGCCGCGGAAACCCGCTGGATTTCTGCACACGTGCGTCGCCTACGCGACCGTTCGGGAGGATATACAGATCCAAAACCACGGTCCCTGCCTCGCCGGCGCGTCGCGAGGACGCGGGATAATCGGGCTTCGTGGGAGGACGTCTTGGATCGACTTTGGGAGAAGTAGACGGTACGGCCGGCGCCTTCGGCTGAATCGGCGGCTGGGCGGTCGGTTTGACGGTTGTCGTCTGCGTGATTGCCGTTGCGGGTGGTGCATCCATCGGAATGTCGATGGCAACCTCAGGCGGTGGTACGAAGGGAGGCGGCGTCTCGATCTTCGGCGGTGGCGGCGGCGGAGGTTCGTCGACCTTGGGTGCCTCATCGATCATGCGAGTCTCGATCGGTCCCAGCACGACCTGCACAACGCGTTGCGACAGGCCGGAGTTCAGGGCCCAAACCATTCCGACGTGCAATAGCACGATCAGAAGGAATACGAGCGTACGGCGAGTAAGAAAAGAACCATCTGCTGGTGCGTAAGGCATGCTTTGCAGCTCAACAATGTAAATGCAGGGCCAGGAGCAGACCCGCTGGATTTAGTGCGTAACCTGTATCTTCGTTCGACTCAGTATGCTCGTAGCGGCATACAACCCCCCGTTTCCCCGGGCCGAACGAGTAACGTCAGTAGAAGCATATCCGTAGATTCCGGATTGACGTCACAGTCACATAGACCGCAGAAACGCCGCGCAAGGTATAAAGTTTCCACGCGGAAGGCAAGCACTGCGAAACAGAATCTCATGCCTAACGCGCGATATCTGCATACAGACCGCAATCTCGATTCATAGTTCGCACCAATAGTGTGGTCCGCACCAATCGTGTGCCGATCGTGTGCTCGAGTTCCCAGTTTGCACCACGAAACTTCACGCGCGAACAATCGTTGCGCAACGGCTCATATTGGAATTTTGTTCCTATTCCGGCTGCGGCACATGGTCGCACAATCGCTGTATTGCAGCCTGAAAACCGAATTGTTACGCACTGCCGCTATTCAGTGAGAACTCAATGGGGATGAGTACCAGCGCTCTGCGAGGCGCGCCGTCTTCTACATAAGGCCTGAACATAGCGCGTGCCACTGCATCTTTGGCCGCGTGGTCCAAGCGCACGTGCCCGCTCGAGCTCTCGATTTCAATATCGCATGCTTGACCTTTCTCATCGATCAAGACGCGCAGCACGACCAGGCCCTGCTCCTTGAGTCTTCGTGACTGAGGCGGGTAGCGCGGTACAGGTTCGCGCACGTACTCAACGGCGGATATGAGACGCGGCCTGTTGCCCGCTTCCGCCGGAGGCGGCGTGGACCTGGCGACATATAGGGGAGCGGTTTGACGCACAGCGGAAGGCGCTTCGATCGCAACCTCGATGGGTGGAGCGACCGGTGCCGGCACGTTCAACTCGATATTCAATGGTTGTGCTTTCGGAGGCTGCCATTCGGGACGCGGCTCGATTGAGGCTTGCACAAAATGCGCGCTGAGCGTGCCGGTGATTACCCGCGAAGCCGCAGGAGCAAAGGTGATCCCTAGATATAGAACCGCCGCATGCCCGACGAGGATCGTCGCTGCAACCAACGCACGCTGAAACGCGTGCGGCAAGTTCAAGGATGACAGTTGGAGAGTGGCCACGCGTAGATGATGCCCCCACTCGAGCCTCGTTGCAAATGCGAACGCTTCTCACTTATAGTCGCGTTGACAACAACTCTCGCGGACCAGCCAACGAGTCGGATTCTCCGACTCGTCAGCCATGCTCTGCTACTTCGACTGGAGAACCCTGGCCATGCCGGCTACGAACGCCCGACATCTCCGCCCGCTGGCGGCGGCTGTCTTTGCGACCCTGCAAGCTGCTTCTGCGCAAGCACAAACCCCCTCGTCAAACTCGCCCCAACAGCTACCGAAAATTTCCGTGGGCGCGGATGTCGAGGAGGACACCTATAAGACCGATAAGGCTGCCTCCCCGAAATTCACGCAGCCGCTGCGTGATACGCCGCAGACCATCGCGGTCATTCCACAGAGCGTCATCAAAGAACAAGGTGCTGCCAGTCTGCGCGATGTGCTGCGCAACTCGCCTGGCATCACCTTCCAGGCAGGAGAAGGAGGCGGCGGCCTTCCGGGTGATCAAAATTTCACCATGCGCGGCTTCAGCGCCCGCAACAGTCTATTCATCGACGGCGTGCGCGACACCGGCGCTTACACGCGCGACTCGTTCAATCTCGAGCGAGTCGAAGTGATCAAGGGGCCGACCGGGGCGGTGGCGGGCCGCAGCGCGACTTCCGGTGCCGTCAATCAAATATCCAAGACGCCGAACGCTCGCGATTCCCAGGATTATTCGTTGGGCTACGGAAGCGATGACTACAAGCGAATCACCGCGGACACGAATATTGCCGTGAACGATCGCTTCTCGATGCGCTTGAACGCGATGTATCACGACGCCGACGTCTCCAATCGCGACGTCGTGGAGAATCAGCGCTGGGGCATTGCACCTTCGATCGCACTTGGATTGTCCGATGACACCCGCTTCACGCTCAGCTACCTGCGTGTCGAGGAAGACAATGTTCCGGACTACGGCTTGCCTTGGTTAAGCGTCGAACAGACGACCGCAGAGGATCCCTCGCACAATGGCGTGTTCCCGACCGGCGCATACGATGATGCCGATCAAAGTATCTTCTACGGCTTGCGTGACTACGATTATGAAGACGTAGACACGCAGATCGTGACCGCGCAGTTCGATCACTCCTTCAGCGAGACGCTCGCGCTTCGGAATGTTACGCGCTATTTGGATGTCGATCGTGACTCTGCGATAACAGCCCCTCGCCCGCCGCGTCGGCAGCTGCATCGACGCACGATGGGCACCGAGAACCTGACGAATCTCACTGATCTTTCCGTTCGCTTCGCAACCGGTTCAATTACCCACGCGCTTGTTACGGGTGTGGAAATCTCACGCGAGAAGACCAATAACCGCAACAGTGCGGACAACGTCACGCAACCGACATATGCGGATTTCTTCCGACCGAATCCGAACGATCGACCCCTCGGTCCGCTGCCCGCCAACACCGGGAATCCATCCGAAGCACAGATCGACACGCTCGCGGTGTATGCCTTCGACACGATCTCATTCACCGATCAGTGGCACGTATCGGCCGGCTTGAGGTGGGACGATGCCGACGTGGACTACGACTTGCTCACGCTGAGCACGGGCGAGAGGACTGAATTAGGGAAGTCGGAATCCGAGATCACTTGGCATGGAGCCGTGGTTTTCAAGCCGGCCGAAACGGGATCCATTTATTTGGCATACGGCACCGGTTTCGACCCGACAGTGGACGCGGGCGCCGTAGGACCCACGCTCAACGAAAATGGCAACAACGTCGCGAACATCAACTTCGACCCGGAAGAAAGCTCAAATCTCGAGCTGGGTACGAAATGGGATCTGCTGGACGAACGCCTATCGTTGAGCGCAGCTTTGTTTCGTACGCAGAAGAAGAACGTCAGAACTCGATCAGGCACCGACAACACCGAAACGTACGTGTTGAGCGGCGAGCAACAAGTGCAAGGTATCGAGTTGAGCGCCGCTGGCAGCATCACGGACGCCTGGTCTATCTTCGGCGGCATCGTCTATCTCGACAGCGAGTACGAACGTTCGCGCAATCCGCTAGAGCAAGGACAAGAGCTCCTGGTCACCCCGGACGTCGCATTTTCCGCGTGGACGACCTATGCGCTTCCGATCGGGCTGACGCTTGGCGCCGGCATTCAATACACCGACGACGTTCTGGGACGGCGAACGGCCGATGTGCAGATCACTACGCCGGACTATTGGCTGCTCAGCGCGATGGGCGCTTATCAGCTGACCGATACGGTAGCGCTGCGTTTGAACGCCACCAATCTCACGGATGAAGAGTACGTCGATCGCTTCGGTGGCGGTCACTACGTTCCGGGGGCGGGACGCACTGTCTCGCTGACCGCGAACCTAAGCTTCTGAGGTATACGAGCGCTGCCGGCCTTGCACCGGCAGCGCTCCTCGGCATAGGGTCGCTCGCATGCTGCTTCACATTCCCAATGTGCTCACGCGCGACCAAGTGGTCGAGTGCCGCAGGCAGCTCGATGCGTCGAACTGGATCGATGGCCGGGTCACCGCAGGCCATCAGTCGGCAAAAGCGAAGAACAACGAGCAATTGCCAGAAGACGCGCCGCTCGCCAAGCAGCTCGGTCAGCTCGTCCTCGCGGCGTTGGAGGCTCATCCTTTGTTCATCTCGGCCGCTTTGCCGCACAAGATCTTCCCGCCTCTGTTCAATCGCTACAGCGGCGGACAAGCGTTCGGGGTGCACGTCGACAATGCGATTCGACAGGTGCGCAACACTGCGCATCGCGTGCGCACCGATATTTCAGCTACGTTGTTCTTGAGCGCGCCGGAGGAGTACCACGGCGGTGAGTTGGTCGTCGAAGACACTTACGGCACGCAGCGGGTCAAGCTTCCTGCGGGTGACATGGTCTTGTATCCGGCGACCAGCTTGCATCGCGTGGAGGCGGTGACCCGCGGTGCCAGAGTAGCTTCATTTTTCTGGATTCAAAGCATGGTGCGTGATGATACCCAGCGCACGTTGCTCTTTGATCTAGACAACGCTATCCAACGGGTCGCTCGCGATGTCCCACAGCACCCTTCGGTCATTCAGCTCACCGGCGTCTATCACAACCTGCTCAGACAATGGGCAGACCTCTAAAGTCCTGACTGCTTAGCGCTTCTGTTCCTGGCTCTTCAAGTATTGATCTAGCTGCGCGAGCTGTGCAGGGGTTCCGACATTGCGCCATGCGCCTTCGTAGAGCTCGCCACTCACTCGATTCTCACGAATCCAACGGCGCATGATGGGGACGAGTGGAAAGCGACCAGGCTCGCACTCGGCGAAAAAGCTCGGTGCGAAAACACCGATATTCGCGTATGTGTAAGAAGCGCCATCTACTTCCGTGACGCGACCTTCTCGCAGCCCGAAGTCTCCACGCGGATGGAAGCTGGGGTTCGGTACCAGGACGAAGTGTGCGGTATCGGTTCGAGAGAGCCGCGAGCTCAGCCCCGCGAATGGAAAATCGCTCCAAATATCCCCGCTGACCACGATAAAGGGATCATCACCGAGCAGTGGCAGCGCCTTGAATACACCGCCGCCCGTTTCGAGAGCTTCGCTGCCTTCATCGCTGTAATGCAGACGGACGCCGTAGCGCTCGCCTTCGCCGAGCGCTGCACGCAACAAAGATCCCTGCCACGCCAGATTGATGACGACGTCTCGCACTCCGGCCGCAGCCAGGGCAAGCACGTGATATTCGATCAGGGATCTGTCGCCCGCCTTCAACAGCGGCTTGGGCATCGTATCGGTCAGCGGCCGCATTCGCTCGCCCCGTCCCGCTGCCAAGATCATTGCCCGCATGGATTTTGCTCTCGATGCATGCACGACGGCGTGCTGCCCATCTACCTTACTACTGGGATTCGGCGTTCAACCGATCCATCGCAGGTAGCACCTGATGTTCGATCAGCGATCGCAGCGGCCGCAGCTCCGGATAAGCGGCGCTGACCTGGAAAACGTACGCTACTGTGCGAGGGATGTCTTTTAAATAACCCGGTTTGCCATCTCGATGCCACAAGCGAGCGAAGATTCCGATCGCTTTTAGATGTCGCTGCACACCCATCAAATCGAACCATCGCAGCAGCTCCTCGGAGCTACCTGCCACAGGTACGCCGCTGTCGCGCGCGCACTGCTCAAAATCGCCAAGCCATTTATGTACTCGCTCCAGCGGCCAGGCGATGTAGCAGTCGCGCAATAAAGATACGAGGTCATACGTTAAAGGCCCATGCACCGCGTCCTGGAAGTCCAGGATCCCTGGATTGGGACCGAAGCGAGCGCCATCCCCGACCATCAGATTGCGAGAGTGATAGTCGCGATGCACGAACACTTTGGGCTGACGCAAAGCCGCGTCCACCAAAGCATCGTAGACATCATTCAATGCTTGCGCCTCGCTCGCGAGCTTCAGGCCGAGATGCCGCTCGCAAAACCAGTCCGGAAATAACTTCATCTCGCGTCGGAGCAACGGCTCATCGTAGGGCGGTAGAGTCTCGCTATGCGATTGCCCGCGCGCTTGAACGCGTACCAACGCGTGCATGGCATCTCCATACAGCTTTTCGGGGTCACCTTGCGCTTCGAGCTCGGCGAGATAAGTGCGCGAACCGAGATCCGTGTTCAACAAGAACCCTTGAGCATCGTCTCTCGCTAGCACTCGCGGCGCGTTCACTCCGACATCGGTGAGGATCCGAGCGACATGGACATACGGGCCCAGATCTTCTTTGTCTGGCGGAGCGTCCATCGCAATCCAACTCTCATCGCCCCGAGTCACGCGAAAGTAGCGGCGAAAGCTCGCGTCCGCCGATGCCGGGCGCAGGTCGAAATCGCTTGCATCGAGCACTGAACGCAGCCACTGCGCAAGCTGCTCTAGGCGAGGATCGTGTGTGGATGCAGGTTCGATGATTGAGGACGACACGCGGATGTGTGCTCCGAAATTCGCAATCAGATGATGCAATTCAGCCTTCAAACAGGTTCGCGGCCATTATAATCACGAGCAATGAAGGGCCCATTGCTCACTTGTCGCAGATCAAGCTCGCGAATGTCCACCTGCGTCAGCGTGATGACTACGGGGCTGCTGGCCGGCACGCTGGCTTTTGCCGATTGCCCGACACCGGCGGAATACAATCCTCCGCCACCCTCCAGCGAGATCGATGCCGATCCAGAAGTCGTGCACTTGGAAGCAGCCACGGTGGAAGCGCAGAAGGATGGCCTTCTGACACTGCAAGGCGATGTTGAGATCAAGCAGGGCGAGCGAACCATCAGGACTGAAGAAGCCACCTTCGATAGCGTATCGCGTCGATTCACCTCACATCGCCCTGTCGAGCTGTCGGATCCCAATCTCACCGTCCGCGGTGAATCGGCGCATGTGGACGAGGCAGGCGGCGCGGTCTTTCAAGGCGCAGAATTTCAGCTTCGCGAGCAAAAATCGCGCGGCTCGGCGGATCGCATTCGAGCCGATGCTCAAGGCTCGATCTCACTCGAGAATGTTCGTTACACCTCTTGTCCCCTCGGCCGAGAGGACTGGGTGATTCGAGCGTCCGATATCGACATCGATCAGCAGCAAGGGTTCGGAACGGGCCGCAATGCGCGCCTGGACTTCAAGGGCATTCCGCTGCTTTACACACCTTTCATCTCTTTTCCGGTCGGCGATGAACGCAAGAGCGGATTTTTGTTTCCCACGCCGGGCAGCTCAGGCCGCAGCGGCGCATCGCTCGCCGTGCCCTGGTATTGGAACATAGCGCCGAACTATGACGCGACATTCACGCCAACCTATTACTCCAAGCGCGGCGCCAGACTCGACACTCAGTTCCGCTATCTGACGGATCTCGGACGAGGCACTTTCGAAGCCGAGTTCTTGCCCAACGATTCCCAGTATGGGGATGAGCGTTCGTTAGTTCGATTCATCGATCAGTCCGACTTCACCGATAACCTACGCTTGGATGTCGAAGCCACAAACGTGAGCGACAGCGAGTGGTTCGAGGACTTCGCACTCGGCCCCGAAGGCACCAGCATGACGTTCCTCGATCGCTTCGCCAATCTGACGTATCTGGGCGAAAACTGGCGCGCGATATTGCGAACGCAGAACTTCCAGGTCATCGACGATTCGATTGCGCAAAGCGACCGGCCTTACACCCTTCTGCCGCAGCTCGCGCTGAGCGGATGGTGGCCGGAACAAGCGTTTGGTTTAACGTTCGGGATGGACATGGAAGTCGGAAACTTCACTCATAACTTCGACCGTGCGCCGTTCAACAAGCAAACCGGCTGGCGTTTCGATGCAGCACCCGAGGTGCGAATGCCGCTGCGCGGAGCGGGTATCTATCTGGAGCCTGCGGCGAGCTTTAGGTACACGGCTTACAAACTCAGAGAGGACGGAGCGATCGAGGACTCGCCATCACGCTCGGCCCCCATCTTCAGTGTCGACAGCGGCTTGGTGTTCGAGCGGTTGGCAGGTTCCAAGCAACAGCGTCTGCACACGATCGAGCCGCGGTTGCTCTACCTCTATGTGCCTTACCGAGATCAGAGCGACTTACCCAATTTCGACACGGGATTGGCCGACTTGAATCTAGTCCAGCTGTTTCGGACCAACCGATATGTCGGCGCCGATCGGCTCTCCGATGCGAATCAAATCAGCTTAGGAGTCACATCGCGGTTGCTCGATGCAGATACGGGCGAGGAATTCATTTCCGCCACCGTCGGACAGGCCTACTATTTCGACGCGCCTCGAGTACTGTTACCTGGCGAAATTCAGGATGACACCGAGTCCTCGGACATCATTGCGGAATTCGACTTGCGAGCCTATGGCGACTGGAACATCGGAATGGGTGTTCAGTGGGACCCCGGCGATACTCGATCGGAAAAAGGTGACGTTCATCTGATGTACCGCCCGGCCCCCGATCGAGTTGCGAATCTGGGCTACCGGTTTCGGCGAGGCAATATCGAGCAGGTTGAAGGTTCGGTGGCCTGGCCGGTCGGTGAGAGTTGGAGCGCGTACGCTCGGCTCGTCTACTCCCTCGAGGACAAGCAGGAGCTGGATCAGTTTGCAGGGCTGGAATATCGCTCCTGTTGCTGGCGCTTCCGGTTGGTCGCGCGGCGCTATGTCACGGATCGCACAGGAGATATCGACACCAGCGTGCTACTCCAGCTTGAACTTAACGGCCTGTCTAGTGTCGGAGACGAAGCCGACACTTTCCTGGAGCGCTCCATTCGCGGATACTCGCCGCGCTCCGAAGAGCTGTGACAAGCCACCAACGGGTCTAGTGCTCGCGGGGCTGGACGATTCGTCGAACACTATTTGATCTGCGACTTAAAGCCGCTATGAAACTCCTACGTCTGTGCGCCCTTGCGCTGTGCCTCACCTTCACCGCTTCTCACGCGCTTGCACAAACTCGCGAGCTGTCCAGTGAAGGAGCGTTGCTCGATCGCATCGCCGCCATCGTGAACGAAGGCGTGGTGCTAGCGAGCGAGTTGGATCAGCAAACTGAAAACGTCATTCAGCGGCTGCGCGAGCAGAAAACCGAACTACCCCCGCGCAACGTGCTGCGCAGACAGATTCTCGAACGTTTGGTGATCGAAGAAATCCAGATGCAACGAGCCGACCGCTTGGGAATCCAAGTTACGGATGAAATGGTCAACGGCACGTTGGACGATGTGGCCAAGCGCAACAACATCCCGTTCGATCAGCTCCCGCAGACGCTCGCCGAGCAAGGCATGGACTATCGAGACTTCCGTGATGACATCCGCAGACAGATGACGCTTCAGCTACTGCGTCAGCGCGATGTGATCGCCCGCATCAATATTTCCCCACGCGAGCTCGATACGTTCCTCGCTCGGCAGCAAAGCGCACCCGATCGCAACGCCGAATACAACGTCTCGCACATTCTGGTTTCGGTACCGGTCACCGCCACTCCGGAACAGATCGAGTCGCGCGACGCACGCGCTCGCGAAGTCTATGAGAAGGCGAGTGCCGGAGAGGATTTTGCGCAGCTCGCCGTCACCTATTCCGACAGCAGCACGAACATCGAAGGCGGCTCCCTAGGCTGGCGCCGCGGCGCGCAGTTGCCCTCGATCGTGGCCGAGCAAGTCGCCAAGATGAAGCCGGGCGAAGTGTCGGAACCGATTCGCACGCCCAGCGGCTTTCACATCTTCCGGCTGAACGAGATGCGCGGCGGCGTTCAACAATCCGTCCAATCTCAGGTTCACGCGCGCCACATCCTGCTGCAAACGAACGAGCTCGAAGATGACCAGACCGTTCGCCAACGGCTGGCAGACATTCGCGAGCGAGTATTGAAGGGCGAAGACTTCGCAGCTATCGCCGCGGTCACCTCGCAGGATCCCGGATCGGCGGCCGACGGCGGCGACTTGGGCTGGGCAGGGCCCGGCACATTCGTCGGCGAGTTCGAACAGCAGCTCCAAGCGCTCAGCGAGAACGAGATCAGTGAACCGTTCAAAACCCAGTATGGCTGGCACATCATCCAGCTCTTGGGCCGCAGAATGCACGACGTCACCGATGACATGCGCCGCCAACAGGCATTTGCCCAGTTGCGCGAAGCGAAGGCCGAAGAAGAAACCGAATTATGGATCCGGCGCTTGAGGGATGAGGCGTTCGTGGATTACAGAATGTGAGCCTTAAGTGACGGGTGACGGGTGACGAGTGACGCGCAAGACGTCGGAACATTGGGCGAGAGTCCAGTAACAAAGCGACGATTGCCTGGACTGACTTGGCATATCGCTCAGATTCGCTCGAACCCTAACTCCTGCCCGTCACCCGTCACTCGTCACCCCCCACAGCGATGACGCTCCCCCGCCTCATCCTCACCTCCGGTGAGCCTGCCGGTATTGGGCCGGATTTGTGTATCGCCATCGCCGCCCGATCCTGGCCGTGCGATCTCGTGATTGCGGGCGATGCGGACCTGTTCGCGCAGCGCGCGCAGGCACTTGGAGCGAGTGTTCGCATCGAGCGAGTGGGATCCCGAAGCGATCGCAGCGCGCATCGACCAGGCACGCTGCGCGTATTACATAGGTCCACAGCCAAGAAGGTCGAAGCAGGCAAACTTGACTCTGCGAACGCGGGCTATGTTTTGGATTTGCTCGATGTGGCGAGCGATGGCTGCCTGTCACATGAATACGATGCAATGGTCACTGCGCCCGTTCAGAAGAGCGTGATCAATGACGCCGGTGTGTCCTTCTCCGGCCATACCGAGTACCTGGCGGAGCGTTGCGGCGGCGTACATCCTGTCATGCTGCTCGCCCGCGACACATTGCGCGTCGCCCTTGTAACGACTCACTTGCCCCTGCATGCCGTGCCTGCGGCCATCACTGCCGATCGCATTCGCGAGGTCGCTGAAATCTTGCACGCCGATCTACGCGACAAATTTGGCATCGCTACACCGCGAATCCTCGTCTGCGGGCTCAATCCCCATGCGGGCGAAAGCGGTCATCTTGGTCGAGAAGAGATCGACATCATCGCGCCCACTCTTGCCGATTTGCGCAGGAAGGGACTGGACTTGATTGGGCCGGCGCCAGCCGATACTGCGTTCACTGCGCACATGTTGAACGGCGTCGATGCGGTTCTGGCTATGTATCACGATCAAGGTCTGCCGGTGATCAAGTATGCTGGCTTCGGCGATGTGGTGAATGTGACGCTGGGTTTGCCCATCGTGCGAACCTCCGTCGACCACGGCACAGCACTAGATTTGGCGGGAACTGGAAAGGCCGACGCGGGAAGTTTGATAGCTGCAATCGAGATGGCAATTCAACTTTGCAAGACACGCCTGCAGTGATCGGCCTGCCCGCATCCATTCTCGAGCTTCCCACGTCGCGTAGCTAAGTCATATGCACATAGCCCGGAAGCGTTTCGGCCAGCACTTTTTGCACGACCCAAACGTGATTCGAAGGATTGTCGCGGCCATCGATCCTAAACCTTCGGACCGGATGGTTGAGATTGGACCGGGATTGGGTGCGATCACGATTCCGTTGCTTGCCCGCCTGGATTCGTTGCACGCGGTCGAGATCGATCGCGACGCAATTCGTCATCTGCGCGCTTTGCCTGAGGCTGACCGTTTGCACGTCCACGAAGGCGATGTGTTGAACTTCGATTTAGGTTCCCTGCGGAGCGATGATCGGCGCCTGCGGGTGGTGGGCAACCTACCCTACAATATCTCTACGCCGTTGCTGTTTCGGTTGATCGAACAGCGCGAACATCTACTGGATCTGCACGTCATGCTGCAGAAGGAAGTCATCGAGCGCATGGCGGCGGGGCCGAGCACCGAGCACTACGGCCGCTTGAGCGTTATGTTGGCGCCTTGGTTGAAGGTCGAACCGCTTTTCGACATCGGCCCTGGTGCCTTCCGGCCAGCCCCACGGGTCGTTTCAAACTTCGCCCGTTTGACACCCCATGCCATCCCTCCTATCTCGACTGAGAACCCGCGCCAATATGCAGCGGTGGTCGCAGCCGCCTTCTCTCAGCGCCGAAAGACACTGCGCAACGCGCTGAAGGCGCTGCTCTCCGAGGCGCAGATTCGATCTGTGGAAGTGGATCCTAGTGCGCGCGCGGAGACGATTTCGCCGCAACAATACGCGGCTCTTGCAGCGAAGCTGGCGCAAGCCGCGGCAAATACGGCCACAGAGATCACGTAAGTCAAAAAAACTGCATCTGGTGCTACCCGCTCCGACTCCATCTGGGTTTTGGCGTTGTTCGATGTTTCGCACAGGTTTCATCCTCTCCTTGACCGCAGGTGCAGCTCCAGCCCACATGAAGGGCTCACGGCTTTCTCCTATATACTCATCTGCGCACCAGGTTTATCGACCTTGGGGAGGCGCCATGGCCGACTATCGGAATATCTTGCTCGTCGTGGATCTTTCCGAAGATAGTGAGATCATCGCGGAGCGGGCCAAGTCCATTGCCGCTCGTTATGGCGGCGAAATCACGTTCCTGCATGTCGTCGAATACGTTCCGGTCGAGCCCATGGGCGAAGCCCTGCTACCCACCATCCAAATCGAAACGGAGTTGGTCGACCGTGCGCGCCTTCGATTGAAGGAACTGGCAGCTAAGCTTGACCTCAGCGAGCGCCCACAACTCGTTGAAACTGGTGGAATCAAGACCGAGATCATTCGCGTGGCACAACGCTTGAAGAGCGATTTGATCGTGCTCGGCAGCCGCGAGCGACACGGGCTCGCGATTCTGCTGAACTTCACGGAAGACGCGGTTCTGCACGCCGCGCCGTGCGACGTGCTGGCGGTACGATTGCACTGACACTATTCTTCGCGCGCGCGAACGCTTTCAGGTAAGCACTGAGTGCGGCCGCTGCTAGAATGCCTGCCTCCAACGAAAACACGATTTATGGCAGAAAGCACCCCCCCCAAGTCGCGCACCGAACTGGTCGGAAAGTTTTCCATCGCGGAATCCACGCACGCCGAAGCTGCGAATAGCCATTCGATTCGCGTCGATGTAAGCGCGAGCTACGTCGGTGAGCAATCCAAGCCCGAGGAAAGCCACTACGTGTTCTCGTACACGATCACGATTCGTAACGAGGGTAAATGTCCCGCTCGCCTCCTGACGCGTCATTGGGTGATCACCGATGCGAACGGCAAGGTCAAGGAAGTACGCGGGGAAGGCGTGGTCGGAGAACAACCTTATCTGCTGCCGGGACAAGGCTTTCGATATTCGAGCGGCGCGGTACTCGAAACGCCGGTCGGTGCCATGCAAGGCAGCTACCAAATGCTCGGCGACGACGGCGCACAATTCGATGCGCATATCGCGCCGTTCACACTGGCCGTGCCAGGACTCTTGCACTAGCGAGACCAATGCCGCTTACTTGAGCGGCAGTTGACTGTTGTCGGTTGACAGCCGGAGTAGCGCTTCTCCGACCGTCAACGGTCAACCCCCCAAACAGCACAGCCTCGGCATACATGGCGACCTACGCGATTGGCGATATCCAGGGATGTGACGAGGAGCTCGCACGTTTAGTCGACGTGTTGAAGTTCGACCCGGGCCGCGACCGGATTTGGCTCGTCGGCGATCTCGTCAATCGTGGTCCGAAATCCCTCGAAGTGCTACGCCGGGTGCGTGCCCTAGGCGATTCCGCAGCGATCGTGCTTGGCAACCACGACCTGCATTTGCTCGCTCTGGCTTATTCGGAAGAGCAAGTTAAGTCCAAAGACACCCTCCAGGACGTGCTGAGCGCACCCGACCGAGAGGAGATCCTCGATTGGCTGCGACATCAACCGATCATGCATCATGATCCACAGCTCAACTACACCATGATCCATGCCGGTTTGCCGCCGCAATGGGATCTAGCGCTGGCTCAGCAATGCGCGCGAGAGTTGGAAGCCGCTCTGCGGCAGGATGATGTCTGCAAAGCGCTGTTTCAAAACATGTACGGCGACCGTCCTAATCGTTGGTCCGATGAGTTGCGAGGCTTCGAGCGACTAAGATTCATCACCAACAGTTTCACTCGTCTGCGCTTCTGCCGCGCCGATGGAACGCTCGAATTGAAATACAAAGGCACGATCGAGCAGGCGCCGCGCGATGTCTATCCGTGGTTCAGAGCTCCGAACCGTCGTTCCAAAGACTTACGCATCGTTTGTGGTCATTGGTCCGCTCTCGGGCTGCATCGCGAGCAAAATGTGCTTTCGATCGATACAGGATGCGTGTGGGGACAGACGCTTTGCGCTGTCCGTCTGGACGAGGAGGCAAACCCGATCTGCGTGCCCTGCTCTTCTTCTGGACTCAAGCCAGAGATCGAGAGCGGCTAGTCCAACAATCCCGCGCCGGCTTCACGGCGTCTGGGTTTCTTTCATCGCGTCGTCGGGCTTGGGCATCTGCGTGAGCGCATCGACGATCAACGTCGGCCGAGTGAGTGACGGAGAGTTCGGAGGACAAGGTGAGTTCTCCTTCACGACTCGTACGGCAAGTTTGGGAAGGATTTTCTTGCGAACTTGATCGAGCAGTTCGCAATCGCCGTTCTCCAAGCCCGCGGCCTTCCGGCTTCGGCCGACGGTCACGCGCTGCCATTGCGCGGCGAAGGGCTTTTCCATTTCTTCCAGCTCTTTGGTCTTCCCAGCGACTCGCGCCGCGAGCTCGCGCCTGGTGTCGCCGCGCTTCAATTCCGCGAGCGCATCGGGTGTGGCCTCCACCGGTGAGATGAGCTGGATATCGGCACTGGGCTGGCGCACCGGTCCGCGGCCACAATCGGGCGAGCGCACCTTCACCACGGCCTCAGCGCCGACCTGCTTGAGGATCTGTTCCAGCTTGCTCTCCAAGCTGTCGCACGAATAGAAAGTCGTGAAGCTTTGGTAGTGAAAAGTGAACTCCTGCGGCTTCCAAATGGCTTGCACCGGTTCCGAAGATTGAGCCGCCGCAACCACGCCGGCGACAGTGCAGCCTGCCAAACAGATGAGATAGCGAATTGCTGAGCGCATAGACACCTCGAGGAGCATGCGGAAATTCTCGGGCCGGCGCGCCAAAATGCAAGCCGCAGCGCCAAAGACTTGCACAGACTGGCCGGAACGCTTCCCAGCGATATACTGCACGTAATTGGAGACCTACATGAGCGTACTCAAGCCGTTCAACTTCCGTCAGTGGATCGAGGAACATCGCGAGTTTCTCCAGCCCCCAGTATGCAACCGGCAGGTTTTTCGCGATTCGGAATTCATCATCATGGTGGTGGGTGGGCCAAACGCCCGCGCCGATTTTCATGATGATCCGGGTGAAGAGTTTTTCTACCAGCTCGAAGGAGACATGATCCTGCGCACCATGCAAGACGGTGCGCGAGTGGATATTCCAATCCGGGAAGGTGAGATTTTCCTGCTGCCCGCGCGAATTCCACACTCGCCGCAGCGTTTCGCGAACACCGTCGGCTTGGTCATCGAAAGACAGCGACGGCCCGAAGAACAGGATGGGTTTCTGTGGTACTGCGAGCATTGCCAATACCCGCTATACGCTGAGTATCTGCACGTCTCCGACATCGAGAAGCAATTGCCGCCAATCTTCGAGCGTTTCTACCAAACCCCCGCCAACCGCACATGCCAAGCTTGTGGCGCTGTCGCACATCGTAGAACCTGAAGCGATGGTCACATTGACGGTGCAGGTGGGTGAGCGCAGCTACCGCGTAACACCGGACCACTACGATCTGTCGATCCCACTGAGCTTTGGCGGCTCTCAGCTTCGCTGCTTCGGCGCGCCGCCGGCACAAGAACGCACCTACGTCGCAGGCTCATTTACCGGCGATGTCCGCCGCGGCGGCAGCTGCAACTGTGCAACGTACACGTTAACGCCGCATTGCAATGGCACGCACACCGAATGTGTAGGTCACATCACTGGTGAACGCCTCAGCATTCATGAACTCTGCCGAGATGCGCTCCTGAGCGCGTTGTTGATCAGCGTCGAGCCGCAATCCGCAAGCTCCACTACCGAGCACAGTCACCCGGCGCCCCAGCCGGGCGACTTTCTGGTCAGTCGTTCAGCTATCGAAGCCGCCGTACAGGCGACAGACGCAGGGCAGTTCGAGGCGCTCGTGATTCGCACGTTACCCAACGATGATTCGAAGCGAACTCGCGATTATGGAAGCTGTCCTGCCCCCTACTTCAGCGCTGCAGCGATGGAATGGATCGTTCAACGTGGCATCCAGCACCTCGTTGTCGACTTGCCCTCGGTGGATCGGGCGGAGGATGAAGGAATCCTCACGGCCCATCGCATTTTTTGGGGCATGCCACGCGGCTCTACTGCGTTAGAGGCAGCAACACGAAGGACGGCCACGATTACCGAGTTGGCGTACATCCACAGCAGCATCCCGGATGGGTTTTATTTGCTGAACTTGCAGATTGCGCCTTTCGCTTCCGATGCGGCGCCCAGCAGGCCGATACTCATGGCGCTGAGAGGCTGATGAATCCGTCGCTCGATCGAACCTACGCGCAACAGCAGGACGAGGAAGATGTTCTCGCGCCGCTGCGCGATCGATTTCATTTGCCTGCGCGCAAAGGTGGAACGCGCAGCATCTACTTGTGCGGGCACTCTCTGGGATTGCAGCCAAAGTCCGCCGCGAGCGCGATCAACGAGGAGCTCGCGGCATGGGCCGAGCTCGCAGTAGATGGCCACTTCGACTCAAAGCGGCCTTGGGTTTCGTACCACGAACAGCTCACGCCAGGATTGGCACGACTCACTGGCGCACGCCCGAGCGAAGTCATCGCAATGAACTCGCTCACAGTCAATTTGCATTTGATGCTGGCGAGCTTCTATCGGCCCGAAGGCGAACGCAACAAAATACTCATCGAGAAGCGCGCATTTTCCTCGGACCGATACGCCGTTCACTCGCACCTCGAGCAACGAGGCTTCGATCCTGCAATGACATTGATGGAGATCGAACCGCGATTCGGTGAATACATTTTTGCGACCGAAGACATTTGTGAGTCCATAGAACGTCATGCCCGCGAGATCGCCGCCATCGTATTGCCCGGCGTGCAGTACCTAAGTGGTCAATGCTTCGATATGGCGAAGATCGCAGCATGCGCCCGCAAGCATGGTTGCGTGATCGGTTACGACTTGGCCCACGCCATTGGCAACGTGCCGCTGCGGCTGCACGACTGGGACATCGATTTTGCAGTCTGGTGCGGCTACAAATATCTCAACGCAGGACCCGGAGCGATCGGAGGCTGCTTCGTCCATGAGCGTCACGGCATTGCGCTAGATATGCCGCGCTTCGCGGGATGGTGGGGACATGACAAGACAAGCCGATTCGCAATGCCTGAGCAGTTCGTCCCGCTTCGCGGCGCTGAAGGATGGCAACTGTCGAATCCTTCCATCTTCGCGGCCGCACCCTTGCTCGCCTCACTGGAAATCTTCGATCAAGCTGGCATGGAAGCGCTGCGAGCGAAGTCGATCCGGCTGACTGGCTATCTTGAACTGCTACTGCAGGCATCGCTCGGCGATCATGTGGCGATTCTCACGCCCAATCTGATCGAAGCTCGCGGTTGCCAGCTCTCGATCCGCATCGCGCGAGCTCCCGACGAAGCAAGAGCGATACATCAGCAACTCACCCACCAAGGATTTATTTGCGACTGGCGTGAGCCCGACGTCGTGCGCGTCGCGCCTACGCCGCTTTACAACTCTTTCAGGGACGTTTGGGACTTTGTCGCTGCATTGCATTCGCTTTGCATCGGCTCGCCTTGAGCATCATGGCGATCGAAACACCCGCGGATGTAACGATAGTCGGCGCAGGGTTGGCCGGCAGCTTGATATCCATCTTGCTCGCGCGCCGCGGACATCGTGTGCAGATGTTCGAACGCCTTGGCGATATGCGACGGACTACCATTCCAGCCGGACGTTCTATCAATCTCGCACTGGCCGCGCGCGGTATTCGCGCGCTCGAGCTTGCAGGCGTCATGCCCGATGTGTTGCCTCTACTCATTCCAATGCGCGGACGGATGCTGCACGCCGTCGATGGGTCGCTGTCTTTCATGCCCTATGGGCAGCTCGACCACGAAGTGATCTACTCGGTCTCTCGTCCAGGATTGAATCGCGTATTGCTCGATGCTGCCGAAGCTGCAGGAGTGGATTTGCATTTCGGGAACGCGCTGGTGAACGCCGATATTCCCAGCCGTAAATTCTTGTTCGAGGAAGTCAGCTCGGGCACTCATCATGAGGTATCGACGCTGCTCACGATTGGCGCCGACGGCGCAGGATCCGTGTTACGGCACGCCCTGGTGGAACAGCTCGGGTTCGCATGTTCCGAGCAGTTGTTACCCCATCGTTACAAGGAGCTGACATTGCCTCCCCGAGCCGACGGACGGCATCGGATCGAGAAGAATGCCTTGCACATCTGGCCTCGCGGCGGCTTTATGCTCATCGCCCTACCGAACATCGACGGCAGCTTTACCGTGACATTGTTCTTGCCCGTTCAGGGCGACGACAGCTTCGAATCTCTCATGCAACCCGGTTCGGTCGACGCCTTCTTCGCAAAACATTTCTCGGATGTTCGCGAGCTCATGCCCGACTTGGTCAAAGAGTTCTCTGAGAATCCGGCCGGAGTCATGGGGACCATTCGTTGCGGACGCTGGGCTGTGGACGGCGAAATCTTGCTGATCGGCGATGCCGCTCACGCGATCACGCCTTTCCATGGTCAGGGAATGAACTGCGCATTCGAAGACTGTGCGGAACTGGATGCCTGGGTGGACAAAGTCGATGACTGGCACGACGTGTTCAAAGAATTCCAGGATGTTCGCAAGCCCAACACCGAGGCGATCGCCGACATGGCGCTGGAAAACTATGTCGAAATGCGCGATGCGGTGCGCGACCCGAAATTCATGCTGCAGAAAGCCCTCTCATTGGAGCTCGAGAAGCGCTTTCCCGATCACTTTGTGCCTCGTTACTCGATGGTGATGTTCCATGACGAGATTCCGTACGCGGTCGCTTTCCAACGCGGCAAAATACAGAGCCAAATTTTGGATGAGCTCACGCGTAACGCGCAGAGCCTTTCCGACGTGGATTTCGAAGCGGCCGCCATGCTAGTCAAAGCGAAACTTCGGCCGTTGCGAGTAGAGAGGTGATGACGAGAAAACGAGGTTGCGTGATCGGACCCTCACCCGCCGCTGTGGTTGCGGCCTTTCCTTGAAGGGAGAGCTGAATCAATCTGTGATTGTCCCTGTCCGTGGGTTGGCCAGCCGTTCTCACTCCGGATCGCAGCCGCACGCCCGCGGCCCCTCAAGGTTCGGAATATCTCCTTCGCAACTGTCCCGCAAGCGAGCACGCAGACTGTGCATTTACCTATCCGCTGCTGGCAGGTAGAAATCAACCAAACTGGCCGAGTAGCACCGCATGGCTTCACTGAACTTTCGCATCGTCAACGTTTTCACGCGCAATAACGATCCCTTGTCGGGAAACCCTTTGTGCGTCTTCGAGAATGGCCAGTCCTTGGATACGCAGACGATGCAACGTCTTGCGGGACAGTTCAATTTGTCCGAGACCACATTCTTGCTGCCGTCGACGAAAGCATCTGCGCGGGTTCGTATTTTCACGCCTGCATACGAGATGCCATTTGCCGGCCATCCGACGCTTGGATCGGCATTCGTGTGCCGCGCGCTTGGAAAGTGCGGCAATGAGGCGACGCTCGAGATGCAAGCCGGAGTCATCCCGGTACGCGCCGACGGTTCTCGCTGGACGTTGCAAGCGAATCCATCGACTTCACGTCCGTGCGAAGCGAGCGCCTCGCAACTCGCCGCAATGCTCAGCCTTGCTGAATCCGATATCGATGCGCGAGCGCTTTGGGTGAAGTCCGGCAAAGAGCAACTCGTCGTTCCCCTGAAAAGCGCCGATGCGGTACGAGCCGCGAATCCAGTCGCATCGAAGTTCTCGATCGTGAGAAGCGAGGATGGGCACAGCATGGCGTACGTGTTCGCCGAAATCGAGCCCGGTCGCATTCTCGGCCGCTTTTTCTTCCCGCAGGGAAGCGCCATTCTCGAAGATCCCGCAACCGGTTCCGCGACCGCAAATCTCGGCGGATGGTTTCTCGCAAACGGGCGTTCGGTGCCGCAGCTCTTCGAGATTGCGCAAGGCGAGTATGTAGGACGACCTTCCACACTGTTCCTCGAGTTGAATGCGGAACGCCACATCTTCGTCGGAGGTGAGGTCATCGAGATCGGGCGAGGCACGATCGAGTTGTAGCGGAACCGTTGACGGTTGACGGCGAGAAAACTCCTTCTATTGCCGTCAGCGTCAACCGCGAACACGCCAGTTCGCAATGCAACGTCTGCAAGGAGGCAAGTACGGAACCATCTGCTCACGCCGCTCATCTATCGTAGGAAGTCGATCGAAGGTGAGCGAGATGATCCAGCGCGCTGACTTAAGGACCGTAAGCTCCCGCTATGAGGAGATGCCTCTTTCGTTGGTCCTGTTCCGGTATCTGTGGCCGTTCTGGCTGTTCAAAGACGCAAGCTCCGGTGATCGCATGACGCGCGCGGCAGCATACCGTCACAACCGCAGCATGCGTTTCTATTTGCCAGGCTACATGCTGAAGTGGATGTTCAGCAGTGCTGTCGCGTATGCATTCCTGAGTGCGGCGGATGCCATCGCGGCGATTAGCGATTCCTGGCATCTGTTCAACTGGCTGGCTGGCGCGGGCGCCGTCGCTTTTGTCGGCAGTTTGTGCGTGCTGCTCGTCACCGGATACATCTACCTCTATCTGAATCGTAACGAGGGATAACTCAAGCGAGGTCCGGCTGCGACTCAGACGCAGACGCGATTGCGTCCGGTGCGCTTTGCTTGATAGAGCATTTGGTCCGCGCTTCGATACAGATCACTCGACTGCATTGCGGGTTGAAGGGCACCCACCCCAAGCGAGATCGTGACCTTAATACGCTTGTCGTCGGAAACGAATGCGTGCGACTCCACCAGCGCTCGCAAATCCTCGGCGATTATGACGGCACTCTGAGCCGAGGTCTCCGGAAGGATTGCACAGAACTCCTCGCCTCCGTAGCGGCCGAGCTTATCGTTGGGACGCAGACGCTTCTGCAACATGGCAGCGAGCCCGCTCAGCACATAATCGCCGGTGAGATGTCCGTACGTGTCATTGATGGTTTTGAAATGATCGATGTCTATCATCACCAGCGATAGCTCACGCCCATATCGATGTGCGCGCGGAATCTCCTCGCCGAGAATGGCATCGAGTTGCTTACGGTTGGCTAGATTCGTAAGACCGTCGGTCACAGCCATGCGAAAGATGATGTCGTGATACTGCAGCTCGACATCGGCTCCCGTTAGATGCTTGAAGATCGTGTCGCCGACTTTCAGGCGGTCCCCGCGGGCAAGCCGGCGTTCGCGCACAGGCTTGCGTTCGTCATTGATGAAGGTCCCATTCGTCGAAGCCAAATCGACCACGTAGATGGCATCGCCTCGGCGTTCCAGACGAACATGACGTCGTGACACACAGTCGCTGGGCAGTACGATGTCATTGTCGCGGCCGCGCCCGATGGTCGTGATTTCCCGATCCAACGCATGGCGTCGGCCAAGATCGCTGTGCACGGGGGAATGCAATACGACAAGGCAACTCTGACCCGAGATTCCGGCGCCGAGCTCCTCGAGACCCGTGATGCGGGTGTTGCTATCGTAGTCGGCTTCCACGTGCGCTTGAGAAAGACGCGAATTTGATTTGAGTTCGCCGGGCAAGGGTACTGCGCTCCGGCACGAGCGTCTACCGCACTATCGGGCAATACGCCGGCCGCACCAGCGCAAATCAAATCAGGTCGGTCCGTCCGGGCAACAGGCCGCGCACTTCAGGCGCCGACAGCTCACGCCACTGCCCGATCTTCAGGCCATCGAGCGTCACATTGATGATTCGAACCCGCTGCAAGCGCACCACTTTGTAGCCAAAGAAGGAGCACATGCGCCGGATCTGACGGTTCAGCCCTTGCGTCAGAATAATCTTGAAGGTGGCTGGTCCGATACGCTTTATGCGGCAGGGCTTCGTCACGGTCCCTAAGATTCGTACTCCGCTTGCCATGCCGTTCAAGAAGATCGGCGTGACTGGACGATCGACGGTGACCAGGTACTCTTTTTCGTGCTCATTTTCGGCCCGCAAAATCTCATTGACGATATCGCCATTGTTCGTGAGCAGGATCAGGCCTTCGGATTCTTTGTCTAATCTTCCGATCGGGAAGATTCGTTCGCGATGCTTGACGAAATCGACGATATTGCCAGCGACCTGACGCTCCGTCGTACAGGTGATGCCTGCGGGTTTGTTCAGTGCGATATAGACATGACGCCGGGCCTGACCGAGCTCACGCCCATCCACGCAGACGAGATCACTTTCACCCACTTTCGTTCCAAGGCTCGCCGTCTCGCCATTGACGGTGACACGCCCAGCTTCGATCCACGCGTCGGCCTCGCGTCGTGAGCAAATGCCTGTTTCGCTGATGTACTTATTGAGGCGCATTAGG
>JAICPY010000197.1 GCA_025929585.1 Steroidobacter sp. | reverse complement strand
TCATCGACGGCAAGGGCAAGAACAGCGACATCAAGGCTCGCGTCGAGCAGATTCGTCAGCAGATCGAAGATGCGACCAGCGACTACGACAAGGAGAAGCTGCAAGAGCGCGTTGCGAAGCTCTCCGGCGGAGTCGCCGTGATCAAGGTCGGTGCTGCGACCGAAGTCGAAATGAAAGAGAAGAAGGCCCGCGTCGAAGACGCTCTGCACGCAACCCGTGCGGCTGTGGAAGAAGGCGTGGTTCCTGGCGGCGGTGTTGCGTTGATCCGCGCGCAGAAGGCTGTCGAGAAGCTTGAAGGCAAGAACGAAGATCAGGCCTTCGGCATCCGCATCCTGTCTCGCTCGATCGAAGAGCCGCTGCGTCAGATCGTCACCAATGCCGGTGAAGATGCTGCTGTGGTGCTTGCCAAGGTGAAAGAAGGCAAGGGCACGTTCGGCTACAACGCCGCAACGGGCGACTACGGCGACATGCTCGAGCTCGGCATTCTGGATCCGACCAAAGTCACGCGCCTGGCGCTGCAGAACGCAGCTTCCGTCGCCGGCTTGCTCCTGACGACCGAGGTGATGATCGCCGAGGCTCCGAAGGAAGAAGGCGACCATGCTCACGGCCCCGGTGGCGGCATGGGTGGCATGGGCGGAATGGACATGTAATCGACGTCAGTCGATTCTTTCCAACGAAAGCCCCGCTTATGCGGGGCTTTCTTTTTTGGTGACGAAGTGACGGGTGACGAAGTGACGGGTGACGAAGTGACGGGTGACGAAGTGACGGGTGACGGAGTGACGAAGTGACGGGTGACGGAGTGACGAAGTGACGACGTCAGAGCTTGGTTGCTTCCTCGCTGTGGTCACCTCTCCTTCCAGGGAGAGGTCGCAAGCGCAGCGGCGGGTGAGGGTTCCGATCCGCTTTCCGACCTCGTCACCTCGTCACCCCGTCACCTCGTCACCTCGTCACTCCCCGCGGCCGCGGGGCCGTCACCCCTGTGTCGCGTGATCCACGTCCAACTTCCGCTTCAGCATTCCCCTGAACACCGGTGTCATCGGAGCTAAGGCTGGCTTGTTGACGTCCTGCCCGTCTATCCTTCCGCCCGCCGATACCGATAACAACCGCAAAGACGAGCCGATGGATACAAGCACACAGAAGCTGAGCGTCGTAGAGAAAGTCGGTTACAGCCTGGGGGACTTGGCTGCGAATCTGATTTTCCAAACCTTCATTACGTTCCTGGCGTACTTCTACACCGACGTATTCAAGATCCCCGCGGGGACGGCCTCCACGATCATTTTCTGGGGCGGCATCATCGGCGGTGTGCTCTTCAATCCCATCATGGGATTGATTGCCGACCGCACGAACACTCGTTGGGGCAAATTCCGGCCCTGGATTCTGTGGACGGCGGTGCCTTTCGGCGTGATGTCGCTGCTCGCCTTTACGACGCCGGATCTCGGCGAGCAAGGCAAGGTGTACTACGCGATGATCACGTACACGCTGCTTGTCATCATCTATGCGGCCAACAACCTGCCCTACGCAGCGTTGAGCGGAGTGCTGACCGGCAGCATGTCCGATCGCAATAGCCTGTCTTCGTATCGCTTCGTCGCGGTGATGGTCGCGCAGTTCGTCATTCAGGTGCTGCTGCTGCCACTCGTGCTCATGGTAGGCGACGGCGACCAGGCGATCGGTTTCCAGAAGGTCATGAAGTTCTTCGCGATCGTCGGCACGATCTTCTTCATCATCACGTTCCTCACCACCAAGGAACGTATCGTTCCGAAGCCCGAGCAGAAATCGACGGTGCGCGAGGATCTCACCGATCTGATGCGCAACAAGCCTTGGGTGTTGACGTTGGTCGTTACCGTGCTTGTCTTCATCACCCTCGCGCTGAAAGGCGGCACGTACATCTTCTACTTCCAAAACTATGTAGACGAAGCCGCGCTCGCGAGTTTTCTCGATGGCATCGGCTTCAATGCCTTCATCGGCGGATTGAATTCCGTGTTGACGGGCATTGGCCTGGGTGAATTCCATTGGCCGGACGATCCGGTCGCCTCCGGTTTCGGCATGTTCAATGGCGGCGGCATCATCTTCATGATCGTCGGCATCGGTTTTTCCAAGCCACTCGCGGATCGCTTCGGCAAGCGCAACGTGTTCGGTGCTGCGCTCTTCGTCTCGGCCTTGTTCTTGGCGGTGTTCGCGATTTATCCGCCAGATGCAATCGGCTTGATCTTCGTTTCGCAAATTCTGCACGGCTTCTCTTACGGCATCACGATTCCGCTGTTGTGGGCGATGATTGCCGACGTCGCGGACTACTCGGAATGGAAGAACAATCGTCGCGCGACTGCGATCATCTTTTCCGCCATGATTCTGGGGCTCAAGTTCGGTCTCGCGGTCGGCGGAGCGCTGGTCGCGAAGCTTCTCGATATCTATGGCTATGTGCGCGGTGCCGCTGAGCAGCCGGCCGAAGTCGTCACAGGCGTCAAACTAGCCATCAGCGTGTACGCTGCAATCCCATTCCTGATCTGTTGCGTCCTGTTGTTCTGGTACGAGATCAACAAAGAGATGGAATCGAGAATCGAGAGTGAGCTCGGCCAGCGGCGAGCCGCTGGTTGAGCTGAGAAGGCGATAGGGGATCGGCGATAGGCGATAGTGCTTGTAGCGTCGCTATCGCTCTGGCCATCCCCTATCCGCTATCGCCTATCTAACTTCTAGTGGAAGGTCCATCCATGTCGAACGAAGCTGAAGCGGACTTGAAAGCACTCGCCCAAAAGGCGATCTCACAACCCGTCGTGTCTCATATCTACACTGCCGATCCCTCGGCGCACGTGTTCAACGGTCAGCTTTACATCTATCCGTCGCACGACATCGATGCAGGCATTCCCTTCAACGATCTCGGCGATCACTTCGCGATGGAGGACTATCACGTCCTGCGCTTGGACTCTCCGACCGGCAAGGCAGTCGACTGTGGTGTCGCGTTGCACGTCAAAGACGTAGCGTGGGCCGAGCGGCAAATGTGGGCGCCTGATGCCGCCACCAAAGACGGCAAGTTCTATTTGTATTTCCCAGCCAAGCGCAAAGACGGAATTTTTCAGATCGGTGTCGCCGTCGGTGACCGCCCCGAAGGTCCTTTCAAACCCGAACCGGAAGCGATCAAGGGTAGCTATTCGATCGATCCAGCCGTTTTCCAGGATGATGACGGCAGCTACTACATGTACTTCGGCGGCATCTGGGGCGGCCAGCTACAGAAGTACCGCAACAACACTTACAGTGCTTCGAGCGAAGAACCCGCCGACAACGAGCCCGCGCTTGGGCCGCGTATCGCAAAGCTCACCGCAGACATGAAGCAGTTCGCGGAGACCCCACGTGAAGTTCTGATCGTGGATGAAGCAGGCAAACCGCTACGCGCAGGCGACCACGATCGCCGCTTCTTCGAAGCGTCTTGGGTGCACAAGTACAACGGCAAGTACTATTTCTCGTACTCCACCGGCAACACGCACTTCCTGTGCTACGCGATGGGCGATAACCCGTACGGTCCATTTACCTATCAAGGCCAAATCCTGAGCCCCGTTATAGGTTGGACGACGCATCATTCGATCTGCGAATTCCAAGGCAAATGGTATTTGTTCTATCACGACTCGATCTTGTCGGGCGGTGTCACACACTTACGCTCAGTTAAAGTCGCCGAAATCCAGTACGACGCGAGCGGCCGCATCATTCCGCTCAAACCGTACCGCGACTAGGCATCGAGCGATGAAGCTCTCGCAGACACGCGGAGCTTCGAAACATCGTCTATTCCATTACCTGTTCTTCTGCTTGGGACTTCCTCAGGCGATTTACTGCGGCTAACCACGCGGAAATTCTGCTATTTCCGTTCGCCCTGAGCCCGGTCGAGGGGTTCCGAAGATCAGAATGCTTCGACTCTTCGGCAGGCTCAGGGTCAGCACGAACGCAGGCGTGCAATCGCGGCTGCCCATTTGCCAGCGCATATTTTTGGGAACCCCCAACAGTTTGGCGGAAGTGGGCGCAGCCTGGGTAAGGGTCCAGCACGCTGTTCTCCCTGTGCAGTTGCACAATCAATAAGGCTCATCCGACACAGAATCTGCTCTTCATGCTCTCTCTTTTCCTTTGCGCACTTGATCGGAATTGCACGATTGTCTCCGCACTCGCCTAGACTCAGTCTGCTCTACAAAAATCATTTGAACGTCTCCTGACAACGCAAGACAATCCGCCCCGGCGTCCGATGGAGATAGAGGGGTGGACGCCTCGACAAGAGTTTTCTCTCGATGTCGATCAGTGCATTTACGCGGTCCGCATCGCGTATCAGAAAACAGGAGAGGCAGATGAAACGATCTTATTTTGGATTCGCCGCACACATGCTTGCGGCGAGCGCGCTGAGTGTCTGCGCGCTGTCGCCAGCGCTTGCCGCTAACGACGTTCTCAATCCGACACAGCAGCTTTACGTGAATTGGTCGAGCGGTGCAGTGGCAAGTGCCGCATCGTTGACAGGTCAAGATCGCACCAACGCACTGATGATCGCGGCGAACCCGACTGCAACGTGGCTGACCTCGGGCACTCCGGCCGAAGTGCAGTCTCGCGCAAGAACGTTGGTTCTCGACGCAGCCGCCGAAAAGAAAATTCCCGTCATCGTCGCGTACTACGTTCCGTTCCGCGATTGCCAGCAATACTCCGCGGGCGGTGCTGCCAATACAGCCGAGTATCAAGCCTGGATCGATGGTCTCGCGGCAGGGATCGGTAATTCCAAGGCGGTCGTGCTCGTAGAGCCGGACGGCCTCGGCATCATTCCGCACTACACGAGCATCAACGGCGCGACTGAGTGGTGTCAGCCTGCCGAGCTTGATCCTGCAACCGCGGCGAATGAACGCTTCGTTCAACTGAACTACGCAGTCGATGCACTGACTGCGCTGCCAAACACAGCTGTCTATCTCGATGGCACGCACAGTGCGTGGTTGGGTTCAGGCGACGCTGCGCATCGTCTAGTGCTCGCGGGCGTCGAGCGTGCCGATGGTTTCTTCGTGAACGTCTCGAACTACGAGGCCACTGAACGTCTCGAGAAGTATGGCACCTGGATCGCCAAATGCATCCACTATGGTACGAACACGGCGGAGGGCGGCTGGCGCTTGGGACACTTCGACTGGTGCGCGAGCCAATACTTCCCGGCCAATCCGAATGATTTCAGCACCTGGGGTCTGACCGATCAGTGGTACACCGACAATGTAGACAACGCACCGAACCCGCCGACCGCCGATACACTCGCTCACTTCGTCATCGATACGAGCCGTAACGGCCAAGGCCCTTGGAGCGCACCCGCAGGTGTCTATCCAGATCCGCAAACCTGGTGCAATCCTCCGGACCGCGGCATCGGTGAACGTCCCACGACACAGACCAACAATCCACTGATTGATGCGAAGCTGTGGATCAAAGTGCCTGGCGAATCCGACGGCGGCTGCACACGCGGCACGGCTGGTCCCGAAGATCCCGCGCGCGGCATGATCGATCCACCCGCAGGTGCTTGGTTCAAGGAACAAGCAGCCGAGTTGATTTCACTAGCTGTGCCGGCAATGACTGCACCCGCTTGCAACGTTGACTACGACGTCGCTGGCTCGACGCAGGGTCTATTCGTCTCGCAACTTTTTGTCCGCAATACCGGACCTGCACCCATCAAAGGATGGGAATTGCGTTGGGCATTCGCCGACGGCGAACGACTGCTGCAAAGCTTCAACGCCCGCGCGAAGCAGAAGCGCAGCGTAGTGACTGCAACGAATGAGAAATGGAACCGCGTACTCGGACCCGGCAGATCGGAAACCTTCGCACTGCTCGGTCTACAACAAGACGCAGACCACGAAGCACCCGTATTGTTCTTCTTGAACGGCGGCGTCTGCACGAACGAGTGATGCACACAGAGAAAGCCCCGCGTGCGCGGGGCTTTCTAGTGAAGAACATGCCGACCTGGCGAGGTGTCGAGGTCTCGAGTGCCGAGATGCCGAGGTGTCGTGTCGAGGTGCGCAGGTAGAGTCATAATGAGATTCCTTCCCCCGCTTGCGGGGGAGAGCAGGGAGGGGGCATACAGCCGCACGGCTCTCCGACCTCTTCACCTCCGCACCTCTACACGCCCTTCACCTTCCCTTCATCATACCAACGCGAACGCCGCCCGCATCGCCTTCACGCACGTAGCGAGCGCCT
>JAICPY010000272.1 GCA_025929585.1 Steroidobacter sp. | reverse complement strand
ATTTATCGAAGCGGCTTGCACCCTTTGCCACGCGCGAGGGTTGGTCGATTTGCTTCGGCCACATTCGGTTGTACTCGTCCATGTTCATCTGATTGATTTCATCCACGCTCGGCATGCCTTCGATCCGCATCCAGTTCACGATCGTATAGCGATGGCCCGAGATCACCGGATTAACGCCATGGATGTAGTGATGGTCGGAAGGGAAGCAGACCAGCATTCCCGCTTCAGGTTTTATGACGAGATCGAAGGCAGGAAACACCAGCTCGCCACCTGAGAAATCGTCGTTCAAGAAATAGACGACGGAAAGATCACGGTCGAGCGTTTTCTCCCACATTTCCAAACCGATCTCATCCTTGTACAACGTCTCCGAATCCACATGCGGGATGTAGTGCCCGCCCACACCATAGTGCAGAATTTGCGGCGACTCCCTGTCGCACACTTTCACGTTGTAGAACGGATCGATGTACGCAGCGATGCAGGCGTCATCGATACGACGCAAGGTATCTGCAACTGCACTGGATAGATGGATTTGTTGAGTGTCACGTACTTTCCTGTTCACGACCCACTCCACACCGTGATCTTCGCTGTCATCCTCGAAGTTGGACACCAGAGAATCCGTCATCGCCGCCTGCTGCACATAGCCTGTCAGGAACGCGAGATCCGCGGCGCTTATCGCGTTTCTCTGGATCAAGATGCTGTCTTGCAAAGTCATAGTCACTAGTCCGCGCTTTGCTCCACATCGGTTCGAATGAACCGTACCCTAAGCAATCGCAGCGAGAATCCGCATCGCGAGCAAGCCGGCCTATCTAAACCGCTTCCTAGCCATCATGCCTTGGAATCCTGAGAGCTCGGCACGGAACCTTGAGAGGCAAGCTCGGAGGAGTACGTCTGCCAGACGCCCTTGGTGGTGTAGTGCGGCATCACCTTCGCGGTCACAGTACCCGCCACCGTCGCCTTATCGGCCGCTGCGAGCTCAGGCATCGTGGTGTATAGAACCAGATCGCCCGGCTGCAATTGCGGCACCTTATCGGCAAGCATCGCGCTAAAGCACACGTAACTAACGTCGGTTCGCGCAAGCAATTCGGTGAGCGTGCCTGTCGGGATGACCTTGTCCTCTGGATTCGCGATCTTCACGCTGCACATCCGCCCGTGCACAGCCAGCACGATTCCAAGCACGGGCTTTCCGTCCTTGAGACTGCAGTCCAGGTGCTCGCACGCATACTCAAACGCTTCCAAATTGGACGTAAAGGTCCGCTCAGCCATGATCGATCTACTCCACTACTCGACATTCGCATTCACTCAGCGCACGGCGAGCCGCAGGACTTCTGCGACCCAGCACGGCCCGCGCATGATGCTTTTCCAAACGGCATTGCGCTAGTCGGATTTCTAGAATGCAAGATTTGTGGAATGCAAAGATGAGAGCATCCGTTCGTCATGGCAAACGAGGAACGTGTGTGCGATCGAGCCTCGCTGGTGCCTTCCGCCAGACCTTCGACGGTCAACCTGCGGCGGCTTGAGAGAATGAGCCAGTCTGCAGCGCGTCGTAATCTTCCTCGCTCATGACCTTCACCTTATTGCGACCCCGCAGCTTCGCCTCGTACAGAGCTTCATCCGCGAGTTGCAAAGCGCCATGCGGGGTTCTTTCCGGCGTGGGCTGCACGACGGCAAGGCCGATGCTGATCGTCACTCCGGTGGAAGTTCGGGAGCCGGCGTGCTCGATGTTGAGTTCAACGACCGCATGGCGTATCCGATCGGCAACCTTCGTAGCCTCGCTTACATCGACGCCGTACAGGACGGCAGCGAACTCTTCACCGCCGTAGCGCGCGAGGATATCCAGGGGCCGACGAACGAAGGTTTGCATATGCTGCGCCACGAGCCGCAGAGCTTGGTCGCCAGCCTGATGTCCATAACGGTCGTTGTAAGCTTTGAAGTGATCGACGTCGATCAACAACACGGCAATCGTGCAGCCATCGCCGGCCGCTCGATGCCACAGTCGCAGTAGATGCTCATCGAAAACGCGTCGGTTCTTGGTTCCCGTCAGGGCGTCGTGCTCGGCTAGTTCCGCGATGAGACGCGTTTCGAGAAAATAGATGCGTGAGCGTCGCTCCAAATGCCGCGTGGCGATGACGCATGCGACGAACCCCATGAGGAGAAATGCATGGGAACGAAGCGCAATTGGGACTGCCAGATCGAAGATGGCTGCGCTGATCATGAACGACAGAACAGTGACCACACCACAGAACAAAGCCGTCCGAAATCGAAGTCCGAGAAAGAAAAACGGTCCAATCAAAATCAATGGCAGCATCGTGAGTACTTCGTGCTGCCCTTTCGCCGCAACAATGGCAATGAAGGTTGCCGCGATACCGTTTCTCACCGGCACGAGAATCCGCGCGAACGGCAAATAGACGCGCTCGAAAGCTGAGCTCCAAGCAACGGCCGCCAGAGTGAGCGAAACCAGCATCACGAAGGCAAGACTCGCCAAGACGGATGCTTCCGATGAGCCGCTACCAACGTTCAGTACGGCACGCGAGGTCGCCAACAGAAATCCGAGCCCACAAACGAGGCGAATGAGCGTACGACTTTGGAGCAAATGGCCGCGAACGTATTCCTTCTCGAGCTCCGCAGTGAAGCACAATTTTTGAGAACTCCGTTGCAGTTCTGCAGCGTAGGCGGAATCCGGAAAAGCAGAGCGATTGAGCCGGGACACATGGACCATGTCTCAACGATAAACCCTTATCGGAAGCGTCGATGTGACCGGCTCGGTAATTGGTGCTAGAGCGTCCCACGACACGAGATTTCTTGGCGTGCGGAGCTCGACAGATCGCACTCGGGAGCTGAGCGATGCGCTCATAGACCTAAAGCTTGGATTTCCGAGATATCGACGAGGCGCACACCATTGCTGTCGGGACACTGCGGATTCAGAGTGGGAGACGCAAGCTTGTAGCGGTAGGTCAGCGTTGTGCGGGGCTGCCGCCAGAACTTGTTT
>JAICPY010000158.1 GCA_025929585.1 Steroidobacter sp. | reverse complement strand
TAAACCCCTTGCCCGTCACCCGTCACCCGTCACCCGTCACCCGTCACCCGTCACCCGTCACCCGTCACCCGTCACCCGCCACTCCGTCACCTCGTCACCCCGTCACAGCTGCGGCGAATGCCGCAGCTAGAAGATAGGCTCCTCCCCCAACTCGGAAGCGATCAGCTTCACTTCCAAAGTGGGACTGAAGGCGTGAAGAATGGTTGCAACTGCTTCCGGGTACCAGCTGGGTGAGAAAGGACTGACGATGAGGTGATCCAGCGCGTTCTCGATATCCCATGGGATCAGCACACTGTGCTCCGTGGCGAGCGGTTCCTCATGAGGGCCGGCGACTCGGAAATTCTCGCGCGACCAGTAGATGACGCGCACTTCGCGTTCGTGTACGAACCCGATTCGTTTATGGATCAATTGCTGAAGGAAATCTCGGCCAGGGAGGCGATCGCGCCGATAGTCTATATATCGCACTGGGCTGATGAGCAAATTCGGCTCGTGCAGGGAAGCGCGGAGCTTCGCGTAGGTCGTTACCATCGCGACGCCTTAGTTGCCTTCGCAATACAGGCGCCACATCGCCTCCGACTCCGGGCCTTGACTCCAGCAGCTTACGTAAGCGGCGCGCCGCAGGGCGAGTGTGTACGCTCGAACCTGCGCTTCCGCATGCCACTCGATCACGCGGCCGGCGGTGCGAGCGCGTTCGCGCGCCTCGACAAGCTCGGGTGGAGGATCTTCCTGCAAACCTCGGATTAGGTCTTTGACGATCTTCTCTCGTTGTCCCCGGGGTAACGAGCCCTCGAAGCGGTCCTTATCGCCGATTGCGTCCAATCTACACAGATGCAGCGCCTTGCGGCTGAGCATCGCAACGAACTTTGCGAAGCTCATGTAGCGCAACAATACGGTGTCGCCCGGAAGCTGTTCTTGCTGATCTTCCTTTGCTTCGTTCGCAGAGCCCATGTCAGCAATCCAGGGAAGCTTGTTCTGCTTTCGTGCGCTCGCTCGAATAAAAGCTCATCGCAGACTCCATGTAATCATCGGATTGTTCCGCACGGTACGATCACTCGTGCTCGGCAAGGCATTGGCCTCCACAACGCGCAGCAATCACAGCTGGTTCAGGGGGTTCTTCATCTCGGGATGGGAGCCGGGGGTAGCGGAACTTTGCATTGCGCGCGCCAATTCAGCGTTATCTCGCTCGCACAACTTTCCATCAAAGGCCCTCGACATGTCACCCTCACGTGCTCTCGCGACATCGATTGGCTTTGTCTTACTGTCGTTGACAACTCCACTGCGTGCGCAGGATCGGCCGACAGACGTAACAATCGAGGCGCATGTTTACGAGCCGCAACGCCTGCCACCGACCGACGCGCGTATCGCCGGATTGCAGCGCCCACAGGGATTCAGCATTCAGAGATTTGCCGAAGGGCTCGACAATCCGCGGATGCTGGCCGTTGCGGAAGACGGAACGATTTACGTGACTCAACGTCAGCCCGGCAATCTAGTCATGCTGCGCGACGTGGACGGCGACGGCGTGGTGGACGTGCAAAAGATCGTCGCGCGAATTCGCCACCTACACGGAATCGAGATCCGCGGGCGCGAGATCTACCTCGTCGATATCCATCGCATTTACGTCGCGGCTCTGATGCCCGATGGATCATTGGGAAGGCTGCGTACTATCGTCCGAAATTTACCCGATGCGGGCCAGCATCCCAATCGAACACTCGAGTTCAGCCCACAAGGCGAGCTCTTCGTGAGTATTGGTTCTACCTGCAATGAGTGTCGTGAGCCCAATCCGAATCATGCGACCTTGCAACGGATAGACCAGTATGAGAGGCATGGCGCGAAGCGCGAGATCGTCGCATCCGGTCTGAGAAACGTGCTCGGGTATGGCTGGCACCCGAGCTCTGGACGGCTCTATGCATTCGACAATGGCATCGACATGCTGGGCGACAATGAGCAGAGCGAAGAGCTCAACGAGGTCGAGTCAGGAAAACGCTACGGTTGGCCCTATGTTTACGATCACGATCAGATCAATCCACACACCGAACCGGTGAAGCTGACTTCCGAGCAGTGGGCGGAGCTGAGCGAAGAACCGGTAGGTCTGTACACGCCGCATTCCGCTCCGATGCAGATGATCTTCTACTCGGGCTCGCAATTCCCGATCGAGTATCGAGAGAACGCTTTCGTGCCGATGCGCGGCTCTTGGAACCGCAAGCCGCCGAGCGGCTATGAAGTTCTGCGCATTCGCTTTTCTGCAGGCGGAGACTTCGAGGCATTCGAGCCCTTCGTCACCGGATTCCTCGAGCCGTTACCGGAGGGTCAATTCGGTTTCTTCGGTCGACCAGTCGGTGTCGCAACGGCGATCGATGGCTCGCTGATTTTCAGCGATGACACCAACAACATGCTTTACCGCGTCGCGGCAACTGCTTCGAGCGGCACGCCAGCTCCGCAGGTACTGGCACAAGAGATCTTCGATGTGCCCGCTAGCTTGCAGGTCAGCTCGCCTGCAGTTCCTGAGGGAGGCATGATTCCGAGAAAATACTCCGATTACGGCAAGGGCATCTCGCCGCCACTACGCTGGGCAAGCGCACCGCAAGGAACGCAATCTTTCGTGCTGATGATGGAAGATCCGGACGCGGTTTCTCCTCTGCCGTTCGTTCATTGGACGATCGTGAATATTCCCGCCGGACACACGAGTCTTCCACAAGGTGTACGCAAGGCGTTTCAACCGGTGCGCGGCGCGCCGCTTCGCCAAGGGTCGAACTCGAAGACCGAAGTGGGCTATTTCGGCCCTCGGCCGCCACCAGGTGATCCAGCGCATGCGTATCATTTTCAACTGTTCGCTTTGGACACGCAGTTGAACTTGCCCGATGGCTTCAATCGCAATGCTTTGCTCAAGGCGATGGAAGGGCATGTCCTGGCGAAGGGTGATTTCATCGCCCGCTTCGCTCAACCCGAGTGAAGAAAATTCAGTAGGTATTTCCTAAGTAGAATATCTCTAAGCGAATCGTCGTAGTCTCGGAACCTCGGCGCGCAATGGTGAATTGCTCGCTGGTTACTCGCGCGCGGGGATAAGGATGAACAAGAAATTATTTGGCGCTGTTGCGGTTAGCGCAGCGCTTGGATTGGTCGCCATCTCGCGGCTCGCATCCGCGGATCCTCTACCGCCCGATGCGACATACCGGCCACTGCCTACCGTTCCGCTGGACGTAGTGCGCAAGAACGACGAGGCGATGAAGCCCGCCGTGCTGAAGCGCCAGCAGGCATTACTCAACGAGCGCTACGATCTGTCGAACCGCGCAATGAGCGGTGTGAAGATGGCCGGCGGCCGCAAGACTGTTCAGGATGGCGTTCGTGTGAAGTTGAAGTCGGGCACCACGTGGGACAGCCTCGCGGCAATGTCGCCTGGTGAGATCAAGGAGAAGAATCTGCTTCCCGCCGGTTTCTTGCCGCTGCCGCATGTGAAACAACTCGCTGGCGGTCAGGTATTCCCAAACGAACAGATCGAAGAAATACGCATCGCCGAGTCGCGTAACTTGCAGCGCTTCGATGTGGACTTCGACTTGCCTTCGCATCTCACACCGGAATTCCCAGCGCCGATCTTTCTCACGACCCGGCCGGAGCTCGGTGATGTCTCGGGCGGGAAGCTCCTTACGATTCGCAACTACTACGCCATGATGGTCGGCATCATTACGCCCGTGCAAATGGAAGGGCTGAGACTATTGCTCACACCATTTCCTCAGGAGGAGTTCAACCAAACCGAGGATCGCAAAGTGCCGGAGCAGAGTTTGGGCGTTGCGTGCTTGGACTGTCATGCGAACTTCCACACCAATGCTGCGTTTCATTTGACGCCGGACGTTCGCCCGCAAGCCGCGCGCTTTCGTTTGGATTCGACGAGCCTGCGCGGCATGTTCAATCAGCAGATTCACGGATCGAAGCGCTCACTGCGCTCGATCGAGGATTTCACCGAGTTCGAGCAGCGCACCGCGTACTTCAATGGCGATCACGTAAGCGCGACGCGCAAGGGCGTGCATTTGCCTGACCGGCCGAATCAGGTTGCGATGATGGCGCAGATGCAAAACATCATCGACTTCCCGCCGGCGCCGAAGCTCGATGCATTCAATCGGCTCGATCCAAGCAAGGCTTCGCCCGAAGAGTTGGCCGGCGAGAAAGTATTCATGGGTAAAGGTCGTTGTGCCGAGTGCCACATTCCCGCACTGCACTTCCTCGATAACAATATGCACGATCTGAAGCTCGAGCGTTTCTATCGAGTCGGTCAAACGTTCAATGATCAGGTTGCGATTCCGGATGGTCCGATCAAAACGTTCACGTTGCGCGGGATCAAGGATTCGCCGCCGTATTTGCATGATGGTCGGCTGATCACGCTCGCCGATACGGTCGAGTATTTCAACCTGGTGCTGGGATTGAAGCTCTCTGAGCAAGAGAAGCAGTCACTGGTCGCCTATATGCTCACTCTTTGAGGGTGCCGCAATGAAACGGATTCTTATCTGCCTAGCGGCTACACTGTTCTGCGCTTCTGTGCTCGCGGATACGATGGGTAATCCCGCGGGAATGTCGCCCGACACGCCGGGAATCAATGCGGCGAAGCCAGCCAAGGATCACTCGAATATCCAAGACAAACTTTTCGTGCGACAAGCGGCGATCGGTGGGCGCGCGGAGGTGGAGCTCGGCAAGTTGGCACAAAGTAAAGGCGTGGATCAGGCGGTGAAGGATTTTGGCTCCCGCATGGTGGCAGACCACGGAAAAGGAAATGATCGTTTGATGCGCGCGAGCCGCGGTGTCAATGCCGAAATACCGGACGGAGTGGATCCGGAGCATCAGACGGTCCGTCGTGAGCTCACCGAGCTCAGTGGCGCGGACTTCGACCTCGCTTACCTTGCCAGTCAAATTCGCGATCATCAGAAGACGGCGAACTTACTGCAGTGGCACATTAGCTATGGGCAGAATCAGCCGCTAGTTGAGTACTCGATTCAGACGTTGCCCACGGTGATGGGCCATCTCGAGCAGGCGAAGCTCGAGCACGCGCGTCTGACCACAGCAGGTGCGCCAATAACTCGAGCCTCGGACTGAAAGTTCGTTTGCCGATTCGGTTCTAGCAGCCGCAGAATCGCCGCCCTACGTGGTTACTCCTGACTACGGGAATTCCTAGGATCCTCTGGCGGATGTGCGCGTTGGACTAACACAAGGCTCGAAGCGGATGTGTCGCGAACTCTCGGGAGAAGCTGTGCCGGCTGATGTTAGTTCTACTACACTATTGGAGGAGCGACGGGCGCTGATCGGTGAACTGAATCATCGCGTGCGCAACATGCTGCAAGTGGTGATTGGTTTGTGCAACCAAACCCTGCATCGCAGCTCGGACCTCAAGCAATTCGAAACTGCTTTCATCGGGCGCGTGCAAGCGCTCGCTCGCGCGTATGAACTCCTCTCGCGGGACGGATGGGAGAAAGTGGGCGTCGGCGACTTGCTGCACTCGCAGCTTGCCCCCTATGTGCCACGGCACCGCTATTCAGTAAGCGGCGCTGAAGTGAATTTGACTGCGGATGCCGCGCTGGGTTTTGGGATGGCGCTCTACGAGTTAGTGACGAACGCTGCCAAGTACGGTGCCTTGTCCGAACCCGAAGGACATATAAACGTTACTTGGCGAACTGAGCGGCAGTCGAAGCACGAGGGCGCGGACTCCGCCGATGCGAGTGCTGCTCCGAGCTGTTTAATCTTGCAGTGGATCGAACGGGGTGGCCCTCAGGTCAGTGCGCCCGCCCGCCAGGGATTTGGTCTGGAGCTCATTCAACGTCAACTCCAATATCAACTCCATGGCAAGGTGACGATGGACTTCCTGCCGATGGGCCTGCACGTAACGCTGAGCGTTCCCGTTAGTGAGGCAGTGCCCAATAGCAAATCACCCAATCAAACGCAGTAGGGGGTCCATCAGCCAATCGTCAGCGGTTCACGGACATCAGGGCCCTCAATGAGTTCGTGTTAGCCGCGTTGGCGAACAACGCGGAACAATTGGCGCAGCGGCGTGCTTCTCAGTTCGACTCGCAGCTGTAATCCTGATTCTGATGAATGCACCACCGAAGATTCTAATCGTCGAAGATCAATATTTCGTCGCGGTCGACTGCGAGCTGCATCTTAGATCTGCCGGTATGGAGTGCGTCGGACTGGCCACGACCGCAGCCAGCGCGCTCGACCTTGCGGAGCGAGAGCGCCCGGATCTGATCATCATGGACATCCGGCTTGCGAGTCGTGCCGACGGCGTGGCGGCGGCGATCGTGATCTATGAGCGGCTCGGTATTCGATGCATCTTTACCAGCGCGCATGCGGACGAGCTCACCCACAAGGAAGCCGAGCGCGCCCATCCACTGGCATGGGTCGACAAACCCTACTCGTCGCATCAACTGATCGCGGCAGTTCAGCATGCTTTGGACGAACTGGATTCAAATCCGCCGACTTCTTGCGTCGACACCGCCTCCTCCTCGCACACGGTTCATTGAGGTAACGCGGCGATGCAGCTTCGTACACAGCTCGGCACGTTCTTAGCCGGGGTGTTGTACCCGTTGTGGCTTCTAGGCGGCGCTCTGGACTACTTGTGCCATCGTAAAACCAAGATTGCAGATACCAGTGGCCCAACGGAGTCCTGGTTACATGTGGCGGAGCTCCTTTGCGTGGCGGTGATTATTACCGGTGCGGTGCTATTCGAGATCACACGTACCGTCTTGGTCCTCATGGCGCTCGCGGTGGTCGCACATACGGCGCTCTCATTTCTCGATGTTTCCTACACGCTCGGACGTCGTCATATCTCCACCTTGGAACAGCATGTTCATGGGCTCCTGAACGTAATCCCTGCAGTGGCAGTGTGCCTACTCGCCATTCTCAACTGGGATAGTCTCCAAGGTTCTCCGGGCGGATTGCTTCTCAAGCAGCAACCATTGTCGGTGCTCCATCGAGCTGCGCTATTGGGCAGCTTCGCGGTTCTGGCCGGCATTCCTGTTTTCGAAGAGCTGCTCAGGACCCAGCGGGCACGCGGCACAAACGGCTCGAGGTGACATCATGCAAAGCGATCTCCTGAAACCCCATTCTTTGTGGAGCGCAACCGCGACAATGCCTGCTCGCCCACCTCTGTCAGCGAATCTCAACGTCGAGGTGTGCGTGATCGGAGCTGGTCTCGCCGGATTGAGTACTGCTTATCGCCTTGCGAAGAGCGGGGTGAGTGTTGCAGTGATCGAAGCATTGAGTATCGGCGATGGCGAGACCAGCCATACGACGGCTCATATTGCTGTGCCAGATGACCGCTATTTCTTCATCGAGGAATCGTACGGACTCGAGGCCTCGCGCATTGTCGCGGAGAGCTTCGCTGCAGCCGCCGATCTGATCGAATCGAATGTGCAAGCCGAGAAGATTGCGTGCGAGTTCAAGCGCCTCGACGGCTATCTGTTCTCCTGTTCGCAAGACCCGGACGCTCTCGATCCAGAGTTCGAAGCGGCACGCCGCGCAGGTGTCGAGGTGTATAGGGAGGATTCATTGCCTGCGCACGTCGGTGTGAAAGGCCCGTTCCTGCGTTTCCCTAGGCAGGCACAATTTCATCCTCTTCACTATCTCGCAGGTCTGGCGCGTGCGGTGGAACGCAGGCGGGGAGCAATTTACTGTGGCACGCGTGCAATCGACGTCGAAGAGCGCGACGAGCATGTCATCGTCACAACAGCTACGGGCAAGATAACGGCCGACTCGGTAGTCGTCGCGACAAACACGCCCTTCAACGATCGAGTCTCCATCCACGTAAAGCAAAATGCCTACCAAAGCTACGTGGTCGCAGCGCTCGTGAAGAAAGGAAAGTTGCCGCATCTGCTGCTTTGGGATGATGGCGATCCTTATCATTACGTGCGACTCGCGGAAGGCTCAGACGAGCAGCACGATTTGCTGATCGTCGGTGGGGCCGATCACAAAACCGGTCAAGATCCGCACCCGGAGCGTCACTATCATGAGATCGAGAGCTGGATGCGTGAGCGCTTCCCGCAAGCAGGACCGCTCGCCTATAGGTGGTCTGGAGAAGTATTGGAGCCGCTCGATGGGATTGCCTATTTAGGGCGCAACCCCGGCAGCAACAATGTTTACGTGATCACCGGCGATTCCGGCAATGGCATGACTCACGCGACCATCGGCGCGATGCTCGTCAGCGATTTGATTCTCGGCAAACAGAATCCTTGGCTCAGTGTGTACGATCCGTCACGCAAGCCGCTGAAAGAGGCTCTGCACTTCATCAAAGAGCAGGCCAACATCGCCAGGCAGTACACCGATTGGGTTTCCACCGGCGATGAAGCGGATGTCGGCGCGCTTGCCTCGGGTGAAGGCACGCTTATACGAAACGGACTGAGAAAATATGCCGTCTATCGCGACGAGCTAGGTGCTCTGCACTGCCACTCTGCCACCTGCACTCATTTGGGTTGCATCGTGCAATGGAACTCAACTGAGAAAACTTGGGATTGCCCCTGTCACGGATCGCGCTTCAGTGCCTACGGCAGCGTTCTGCATGGTCCGGCGGTCAACGGCCTCGCAGCAGTGGATGAGGACGAATGGCAAGAGATAGTGAAAGTGCCGAAGGAGAGGGGCGGAGTGCAGAGGCCGGTGGAGAGGCCTTGAGAGAAGTGACGGTGAGGGGTGACGAGTGACAGGTGACGGGTAAGAAGCATCGCCAGGCTGAGGATACCCACACCCCAAATTTGTACCAATATTTGCGATTCCCTTGACAATCTGCCGCAAGGGTCAATCATCTTGCCCGTCACCCGTCACCCGTCACCCGTCACCCGTCACCCGTCACCCGTCACCCGTCACCCGTCACCCGTCACGGTCACCCCTGGAGTTCTGCTCTCGGATCGAACGGCAGCTCGTTCTTCATCTTTTCAAAGATTGCGCGAGCTTCCGGCGTGTCGACAGGTGGCAACACGATTTTCAGAACCACGTATTGATCGCCCGGCGTGGCGCCGGGCAAGCCTCTGCCTTTCAAGCGTAGTCGTTGGCCGCTTTTTGCTCCGGGTGGAATGCGAAGATCGACTGGGCCGGCGAGCGTGGG
>JAICPY010000054.1 GCA_025929585.1 Steroidobacter sp. | reverse complement strand
GTCTGGTGCGGAATAACCTAACGGCGGCCATTGCTCGTGCCAGCGGCGATTGTTGTCCATGAAGCGCAATTCGATGCGCTCGACTTTGTCGACGAGTACTGCGCTTGCAGGCTCACCACTCATCGTGCGGTCTAACACGTACCAGTACTCGCGCCGCAGTCTCTTGTCCTCGACGCGATAGGTGACGCGCTGGAGCGTGGAGCGGGGCACACCGCCCGGATTCGACCATCCGGAATGAGTGAGCTCCGCAAGCTCCTCGGTGCGAGCATCGGCTCGCAAAGCCGGTTGAAACGATTCGCCGAGCGGTTCGCGAACCGGCCGCGGCTCGAGAGTTGCAAAGTCTTGGACCATTCGTTGCACGGCGGATTGGACTTGGCGCGATCGGAGATTGCTCTTTTCGACGATGTCGCTTTGCTTGACGAGCTCGTTGTAGCCGCCCATTGCGAGCGCACCCACGATGACGAAGATTGCGACCGCGATCAGCACCTCTAGCAAAGTGAAGCCGCGCGCGCGCGCGCCGAGGTGACACGTTACGCCTGCCTTGGAATAGACATTCGTCGAACGCGGCGCACGGATGTTCGAGTTCAGACGCATCACAGACTCGGATCCTCGTCCGGCGGCTCGATGACATCGGGAGGCATCTCTGGCATCTCGGGCTGCTCCTCATCCGTGGGCGGCTCGAGCTCGGGCGGTTCCTGCTCATCCTCATCCTTGTCGCCTTCCTGATCGTCTTGTTCTTCTCGACCCCGAGGGTTCTCGCCCATCTCCAAGCCTTCCCACACGATAAGGGCAGAACCGGGTGGCGCAATCGCAGCACCGTAGAAACCCGTGATCGTTGCCATCGAAGAATCTTCGTCTGCTTCTGCCGGCCGCACGCTGATATCGATACGACGCATGGTCTCAACTGGGGTCTGCGTGACGGTCATCGTCCAGCGCCACTCGCGACCCGCCATCTCGACTTCATCGGAGGTTTTATCGACTTTGGGTGCACCAGGCTCGAGACGCGCTTGCGTCAATCGATTCATCGCGACCCAATGTGCGATGGTCTTTTCCCGCAGATAACTGCTATTACTCGCCGTCTGACTCACCGCTTGAATGACGGCCATCATTCCAAGCGAGACGATGATCAGCGCGGCGAGAACTTCGATGAGAGTGAAGCCGGATGAATAGGCCGATCTCAGGCCTTTTCCCATGCGACGCAGAGCGCGCTGTTTGCAGGACCCGCCATAGAATTGCGCACAGTGGCCAGTCCGTAGTCCGCAGACAGTAGCCAGAGATGAGGACAGCCGCGACTCGCCGCGGCGTTTTTCACTCGCGGAGATTTGGTCTATCCAAGCGCGCGCATCCGCTCTGGCTTCGGACTGCAGACTGCGGACTGCGGGCTTTTGGTGCTCAAGTCCTATCACGCCGCTTCTCATCTTCGTCCTCTTCGGGCACCTTCGTCTGCATGACGAGTGCCCAGTCGCGGTTGTCGGTCCTACGTTCGACGCGCAGGTCGTTATCGGGAAGTGTGAGGACTCGCCACATCGCTTCGGCGCCATCGCGTTCGATCTGCAGTTCGAATGGCATGATCTCGCCGCTGGACATCACCATGATATGCGGCGGGAATTTCGTGCTGGCTTCGATGTCGTCGCGCTGAACGGCTTGCCGCTGGTTACTGTCCTCGTCCTCATCTTGGTCCTCATCCTCGTCTTCGTCCTCTTCGCTGCGCACGGGCAGATCGGGTTTGAGGACGACTTCGCGCGCTTCCAGCCACAGACGAAAACGCAACCCCTCGGGCAATTGGCGCGGCGCGTAGAAGGAATCGCTCTCAACCGGTAGCCACAAGTTCTTGCGGGGATCGAAACGTAAGAACTCGTATGATGACCTTGCGACATGGACGCCAAAATCCAGGCTTTGTATCTCGGCTTCTTCCCGCGCCTGCTGAAGCAGTGCCCAGAAACGCTTCGACTCGTCTTCGGATTGCCGGTCTCCGCCCAATACACCGAACGCAATCGTCGCGGCCGAAACGATCACACCGATGATGACGATGACGACCAGCACCTCCATGAGCGTGAAGCCCGACGTCGAGTGAACGGCGGACGGCGGATGGCGGACGGTGAAAACCTTCCTCAGATGCGTCTCGAGAATTGACGACCGCCAGAGAATGGCCGAGCTGCTCCGGCGTAACGCTGTTTTGTCACCGTCCGGCGTCTGCTGTCCGCCGTTCACTGGCTCATTCCATGTTCCAGTTGCCGATGTCGGCGTTCACGCCTTCGCCGCCTTCCTGGCCGTCCGCACCGAGCGTAAAGAGATCGTACTCCAAGCCGTGTTGGCCGGGATTGACGTACTTATAGTCGTTGCCCCAGGGGTCCTTTCTCAGGCCGCCACTCACATAACCGCCTGGTTTCCAGTTACGGATCGTCGGATCGTTCGGTTGCGCGACGAGCGCCTGCAATCCTTGCTCCGTCGTCGGGTACTTGAAGTTATCCATGCGAAACAGATTCAGCGCCGTCTCGAACGAGCGAATGTCTTGTCGCGCCTTTGCGAGCTGCGCATCATCGATGCGTCTAATCACGTTCGGCGCCACGATTGCGGCCAACAAACCCAGGATCACGACGACGACCATGATTTCGATCAGCGTGAAACCTGCCGACCGCGGCGTGATCGACAACCTGGAAAGAAGCGTGGGGCGAGTGAGTGCGGAAGTTTCTGACATATTCGTCAATCCTTGGCGCTTAGTGAGCGAGAATGAATAATTGTGTAAATCTGCCGGCGCAGGATCATAACAAAGTGGGATGTTTCCTTGAGTGACTCAGGGTCTTCGGTCGGTTCGTACGGATCTGCACGATCGGGTTGGCTGTTTGGACTGCTCGTTGCGTCACTGGTTTCACTCGGTTTGCTCGGCGATTGGGCTCGCAACGCGCTGAAATACGACCGCGAGGCCATTTTCGACGGCCAGTACTGGCGCTTGTTTTCAGCGCACTTCGTGCATGGAACGACTCAGCATCTAATGTTGAATGTTGTCGGCCTCGCAGTGATCGCTGCCTTATTTCCGCGCGATTACAGCCTGAAGGGCTGGCTCTGCGTGCTGGCATTTAGCATCATGGTCATAGACATCGGATTTGTCTTTTATGAGCCACAGTTGCAATGGTATGTAGGTTTCTCCGGGGTCTTGCACGGGGCGTTGGCTGCCGGGGCGATTGCATGGTGGCGCAAGGAGACGAGCGCATTATCGCTAGCGTTAAGCGCGATTCTGGTAGGCAAGTTATGTTGGGAGCAGTGGTACGGCGCGCTGCCCCTTTCCGGCGACCTTCCCGTCGTTGTAGATGCGCATCTATATGGCGCTCTCGGTGGCGCTCTAGCCGGGAGCATACTTTGGGTCGCTCGGCAACCCTGGTTCTCCGGACCTCGATCGCTATAATCGCCGCCCTTTCGGGGAGGGAAGCGGTTAGCGGTTAGTTCGGAAGGGCCTTGCAGGATCTTCTGTGTACCGCGGATCAGCTTCGTTGGCCTGTCTTTCTCCACTCTGACTAACTGCTAACTGCTAACTGCTAACTGCTAACCGCTAACCGCCAACCGCTTCCCTCCTATGTCTTTCGCATTCGTCTTTCCGGGCCAAGGCTCTCAATCGATCGGGATGATGCGGTCACTGGCCGACTCTGAGCCCGTGGTCGTGCAGACCTTCGCGGAGGCCTCGGAGGTGCTCGGCTATGACCTTTGGCAGCTCTGCCAAGAAGGTCCAGAGGATCAACTCGGATCGACCGATCGCACGCAACCCGCAATGCTTGCTGCGGGCGTTGCGACGTGGAGAGTTTGGCGCAAGCATGGCGGAGGTTTACCTGCGGCAATGGCGGGCCACAGCTTAGGTGAATACTCCGCGCTGGTATGTGCGGGCGTGCTGGACTTCCGCGCCGCGGTCTCGCTGGTAAAGTTTCGCGGCGAGGCGATGCAGGCTGCGGTTCCGGCCGGGCAGGGCGCCATGGCCGCGATTTTGGGTTTGGAAGACTCCGACGTGGAAGCCGCGTGCCGCGAAGCCGCGCAAGGCGAGGTCGTGCAGGCAGCTAACTTCAATTCGCCTGGGCAGGTCGTGATCGCAGGGCAAGCGAGTGCTGTGGATCGCGCTATCGAGGTGCTCAAGGTGAAAGGCGCGAAGCGGGCCATCAAGCTTCCGGTCAGCGTTCCTTCGCACACGGCATTGATGAAGCCCGCGGCGGAGCGCCTGGAGCAGCGACTCGAGTCGGTGGAGCTTCATGCTTCCGAGATTCGAGACATCTACACTGTCGAAGTTCGCAAGCATGGCGATGCAGCGAGCATCCGGCGCACGCTCGTCGAACAACTCGTCAGCCCAGTTCGCTGGACGCAAACGGTTCAAACAATGATTGCCAATGGTGCCAAGGCGATCGTTGAATGCGGCCCGGGACGCGTGCTCACGGGCTTGAACCGCCGCATCGAAAAGAATAAGCAAATCGAGATGCTTGCAATCGAGGATGCCGAATCGCTGCAACGCGCATTGCAGGTTTGCAGGAGTGAGACATGAGCTCTACGTCGAGCCAAGACATTGCGTTGAGCCAAGACATTGCGGTTGTGACGGGTGCTTCGCGCGGCATTGGCCGTTCGATCGCCCAGGAGCTCGCGCGACAGGGTGCGACCGTCATCGGCACGGCGACGAGTGAGGCGGGAGCGCAGGGTATTACTGAATGGCTGCAGAGTTCCGGATTCAAAGGACGCGGCGCTGTGCTGAATGTCGCCGATGTCGCATCGGTCGACGGCTTTCTGAAAGATGTCGAGGCGAAAGAAGGCACGATCACCGTACTGGTGAACAATGCAGGAATTACACGCGACAATCTGCTGCTTCGCATGAAGCCCGAGGAATGGGACGACATCCTGAATACGAACCTTGGCTCTGTTTATCGCCTCTCAAAAGGTGTGCTCAGAGGCATGATGAAAGCTCGGCGCGGCCGCATCATCAGCGTTGCCTCGGTCGTCGGTGTCATGGGCAATGCCGGGCAGACGAATTACGCCGCGGCGAAGGCCGGCATCATCGGGTTCTCCAAGTCCCTTGCCCGTGAAGTGGGCTCCCGCAACATCACTGTGAACGTTGTGGCGCCGGGCTTTATCGCGACCGACATGACGTCCCAGCTACCCGCAGAGCAGCAACAGTTGCTGATTCAGCAAGTGGCGCTGGGGCGACTGGGCGCGCCTGAGGATATTGCACATGCTGTGGCTTTTTTGGCATCGCCCGGCGCCAGCTACATCACGGGTGAAACCCTGCACGTCAATGGCGGCATGTACATGATTTAGCGGTCATCAGAGGTTGCGCTGCGGCTTCAGGTCGAAGCCCGGCACGCAAACCTCGACCCTTAGCTCGACCCGTAGATAGAAAAGTAACGAAAAAAGCACCAGAACCGGTCATTCACTCTTTTGGCTTTGACGGTTCAGACACTTAACTTAGAATACGCCCCCCGTGCGACCCGCCCAACGAAATACAAGGGTCGGTCTTTGCGAAGGGTTCAGCAGTCTCACAGAGGACTCGTACAGCAATGAGCAGTATTGAACAGCAGGTTAAAGCCATCGTCGCCGAGCAATTGGGGGTGAAAGAGGAAGAAGTCACGAACGACGCTTCCTTCGTCGACGATCTAGGCGCGGACTCGCTCGACACGGTCGAGTTGGTCATGGCGCTCGAGGAAGAATTCGAAACGGAGATCCCGGACGAAGACGCTGAGAAGATCACGACCGTCCAGCAAGCCATCGATTACATCAACGAGCGTCGCAGCCAAGCCTGATCTGCGGCGCGTTGCGCAAATCACTAGTCACCGGCCAAGGAGGGCAGGTTGACATGAAGCTCGTTTTTCTCCCGTTAGTCATTTCCACCAAGAGGTCAGCGCTTGTCTAAGCGACGCGTGGTCGTCACCGGTATGGGCATCGTGTCGCCTGTTGGCAGCACGATCGAGTCGGCGTGGTCGAACGTGCTGGCGGGCCACAGTGGTATCGGGCCGATAACGAGGTTCGACGTAAGCGCGTTCCCGGTTCGTTTCCATGGAGCGGTTTCCGGTTTCGACGCGGAGAAATATCTATCCGCGAAAGACCTGCGCAAGATGGATCCCTTCATGCATTACGGTTTCGCAGCGGCGGCCGATGCGTTGAAGGATTCCGGTCTCGAAGTCACCCAAGAGAACAGCCCACGCGTCGGCGTCGCGATGGGCGCCGGTATCGGCGGGTTGGACACGATCGAGGAGAACTACCAGAAGTATTCGGAGACTCATAGTCCGAAGCGCATCTCGCCGTTCTTCGTGCCCGGTAGCATCATCAACATGATCTCCGGTCACGTGTCGATCCAATTCAATCTGACCGGCCCGAATATCGCCACGGTGACCGCTTGCACGACCTCGACACATTCGATCGGTCTAGCCATGCGCCTAGTGCAGTATGGCGATGCGGATGTGATGATTGCCGGCGGCGGTGAAATGGCCACGACTCCGCTGGGGTTGGGCAGCTTCTGTCAGGCTCGTGCATTGTCTCAGCGCAATGATGAGCCGCAACGCGCAAGTCGTCCGTGGGATCGCGATCGGGATGGTTTCGTCCTGTCCGACGGTGCCGGTGCGCTCTTACTGGAAGAGTACGAGCACGCGAAAAAGCGCGGTGCGCGGATCTATGCCGAGCTGGTCGGCTTTGGCATGAGCGGCGATGCACATCATATTACGGCACCACCTGAAAACGGCGAGGGCGCTCGCCTTGCCATGGCGAATGCGCTGAAGGACGCTGGATTGAGTCCCGATCAGGTGCAGTACTTGAACGCGCATGCAACATCGACAGAGCTAGGAGATTTGGCCGAAACGATTGCGACCAAGCGCACTTTCGGCGATCACGCCTACAAGCTCGCGGTGAGCTCGACGAAATCGATGACGGGCCATCTGCTTGGCGCGGCAGGTGCAGTCGAAGCGATCTTCTCGATCCTCGCGATTCGCGATCAAGTCGCACCGCCGACGATCAATCTGGAGAATCCCGGCGAAGGCTGCGACTTGGACTATGTTCCGCATACGGCCCGTACCGCCCCGATCGAGGTCGCGCTGTCGAATTCGTTCGGCTTTGGCGGAACGAACGGCAGTCTCGTTTTTCGGAAGATCTAGAATCCCACCCTCGTCGCTCTATCGCGGCGGCGTTTGCATCTGCATCGCGGCGCGCAAACCGCCGGCTCTCGTATGACCGACGAGCCCATCGCACATCTGATCCAACTCGAGCGTTCAAGTTTGCTCGCGCTGCACGCGAGCAAACCAGAGCGTTATCCAGCGTTGTTCGAAAGCGCTGCGTCCGGCAAGCCACTCGGACGCTATGACATCCTGTTCGCTTTTCCTGGGGCGCGAATCACGCTCGATTGTTCGGGCACGATTGTCTCGGATGGGGCAGTGCCATCTTCCGGAAAGTTCCTGGAATCGTTGGACGCGTGCTGGCGCCACGAACGCGCCTCGCGGCAAATCGTATCTGACTTACCCTTTCACGGAGGCTGGCTGCTCTTTCTTGGCTACGAGCTTGCAAGCTCCATCGAGCCCAGCTTGGATTTACCTATTCCGTCGCAGAATCCCGTAGCCCAGGCGGTGCGAATTCCAGCAGCCATCATTGTCGAGCATGAGACGAAGCAGGCGTGGATCGTCGTCGAACGCGGGTGTCGCGAGTTGATTACGACGATCGAAGAGGATTTGTCCTCGCTCACATCGATAGCCGCGCTGCAGAGCACGTTGGTCCACGGAAGCATTGTCGAAGAGGCGCCTGAAAGATATCTAAGCGCGATCGCCAAGGCGCTCGATTACATCAGTGCCGGCGATATCTATCAGGCGAATCTCTCTCGTGCTTGGCGCGCGCAGTTGGCGCCGGGCGTCGAGCCACATCATGTCTACGAGCGGTTGCGTCGCACGAATCCTGCGCCATTCTCGGCGATTGCGCGTTTCGACGATTTGTCCGTAATCAGCTCTTCGCCGGAGCGCTTAGTGGAAATTAGAAACGGTTGGGTGGCGACCCGGCCCATCGCGGGCACACGTCCTCGGGGGCGCGATCAGAAGAGCGATGAGGATCTTGCACGCGAGTTGCGCGCACATCCGAAAGAGCAAGCCGAACATGTCATGTTGATCGATCTGGAACGCAACGATCTTGGCCGAATCTGCGTCGCGGGCTCGGTGGAGGTCAATGAGTTCATGACGCTCGAGACTTATGCACATGTACATCACATCGTGTCGAATGTTCGTGGCAGGCTGCGTGACGATGTCTCGCCCGGCGAGGTGCTGGCTGCGGTTTTCCCCGGCGGCACGATCACGGGATGTCCCAAGATACGATGCATGCAAATTATCGGCGAGCTGGAAGCCGAAGCGAGGGGACCTTACACAGGTTCTCTTGGCTACCTGAATCGCGATGGCACGATGGACATGAATATCCTGATTAGATCGCTGGAGGTGCGAGGCCAGTCGCTTACGTTGCGCGCCGGCGCAGGTATAGTGGCAGACTCCGACCCCCAGCGAGAGATCGACGAAACGCGGGCAAAGGCTCGAGGCGTATTGCGCGCGTTATCGGAGGATGTCAGTTCATGACGCTTGCGATTCTGGTGAATGGCGCCACGCCCAAGGATCTCAACAATGCGTTGCCTGCGAACGATCGCGGCTTTCATTATGGCGACGGTGTGTTCGAAACCGCATTGCTGGATCAAGGCTCGGTGCGCTTCCTCGAAGCGCACCTGGAACGTTTGTATTCCGGTTGCGCGAAGCTGAACATCGTGCCTCCGCCACGCGAGCAACTGCTCGCCGAAATCTCTACAGTGACTGCGAAGTTGCGTAGTGGCGTTCTGAAAATCATTCTGTCTCGAGGCATTGCGAATACTCGCGGTTATCGTCCCTCGAATGACAGCACGGCTACGCGCATCGTTGCGATGTATGCCGCACCGTACTCAGCGCAAGCTCGGCTTTTGCACTTGCGCTGGTGCGAAACTCGCTTGGGGCGAAACGCTCGCCTCGCAGGCATCAAGCACCTCAATCGCCTCGAGCAGGTTCTAGCCCAATCCGAGTGGGACGATCCGAGTATCGAAGAAGGCTTGATGTTGGACACCGAAGGGGAGCTCGTCTGCGGCACTTCATCCAACGTATTCATCGCGCGCGATGGTCTGCTACTTACACCGGACCTTCGGTTCTGCGGAGTTCGTGGTGTGATGCGCGGTCAAGTGTTGCGGGCTGCCGGAGAAGTTGGAATTTCGGTTAGCGAGGAGCCGCTTTGGCCGAACGATGTGGACAGTGCCGACGAAATCTTCCTTACGAATGCGGTGCACGGGATTCGTTCCGTCGCGTCGCTCGAAAACAGACATTGGGACCGCTTCGAGGTTGCCGGCACCTTGAAGGCAGCGCTGAAGCTGTGATGTTCAGTTCGACGCGCGTCAGGTCGACTTCTCAAAGTGGCGGCGCGCTCGTGCGCGTGCTGTTGATGCTGCTCGTACTAGGCATCGGTGCAGGAGCGGGGCTCGCTTGGTGGGGACACCGCTGGCTGAATACACCGATCGCCAAGCTTCAGGACGCACAAGTTTTCGAAGTTCCGCGCGGCGCGAGTCTGCGTTCGGTTGCAGGTTTGTTGAACGAACGCGGTGTGTTGGAGCGACCTTCCGTGTGGGTGATCTGGGCGCGTTTGACGCAACGTTCCGCTGCGCTCAAGGCGGGCGAATACGAGCTGAAACCCGGGTTGACCCCGCGAGCGTTACTGGATGTGTTGAGCTCGGGACGAGTTCTACTACATGGGGTCACATTCATCGAGGGCTCCACGTTCGCAGACGTGCGCAACGCACTCGCGGCTCACGATGCGATTCAAGTCACGCTCGAAACGCGCAGCGCCGAAGAAATCATGACGACGCTCGGTAGCCCGGGCTTACATCCCGAAGGACAGTTCTTTCCGGATACCTATCACTTCCCGCGTGGCACGACTGATATCGAGTTGCTCGCGATCGCGCATCGTCGATTGCAAAGCGAGCTGCAAGCCGCCTGGGACGCGAGAACGAAGGATCTGCCGCTCGCCAGTGCGTATGAAGCTCTGATTCTCGCCTCGATCGTCGAGAAGGAAACGGCGCTTGATAGCGAAAGGCCGGCGATTGCTGGCGTTTTCATCGAGCGGCTGCGTCGGGGCATGCGCCTGCAGACCGACCCTACGGTAATCTACGGAATGCAGGATCGCTATGACGGAAACATTCGCCGTGCGGATTTGCGGCGGGATACCCCTTACAACACGTACACTCGAGCTGGGTTGCCGCCGACCCCGATTGCAATGCCGGGGCGCGACTCGCTCACAGCCGCGACGCGCCCCAACATGACGGGTGCGTTGTTCTTCGTTGCGACGGGCGAAGGGGACGGCAGTCATTACTTTTCGAAAACCCTCGCCGAGCATGATGCCGCCGTGAAGCGTTACTTGAGAAAACTGCGCGAGCAACGATGAAGCAAGGCAAGTTCATCACGATCGAAGGCGGAGAGGGCGTCGGCAAGTCCACGCAAATTGCCGGACTTCGCCAGAATCTGATCTCGCGAGGGTACGAGGTCATCGTGACGCGTGAGCCGGGCGGCACGCCTAGGGCGGAGCGCATTCGCGAGTTGCTGTTGGAAAACAGCACAGAACCGATGCCTGCATCGTGCGAGCTCCTGCTGATGTTCGCGGCACGCGCTACCCACGTTGAGAATGTGATTCGCCCGGCTCTCGAGCGCGGTGCATGGGTCGTATGCGATCGCTTCATCGATGCCACGTATGCCTATCAGGGTGGCGCACGCGGCTTTGACGTTGGATTGATATCGGTTCTGGAGAAGGCCGTATTGGGAATGCTGCGTCCCGATCTTACGATCCTGTTGGACGCACCAGTGGAGATTGCGAGCGCGCGAGCGAGATTGCGCAACCAAGCAAGCGGCAATTCGGATCGGTTCGAGCGCGAGCAGCAAGCCTTCTTCGAACGCGTTCGTACGACCTATCTAGAAAGAGCGCGTCAGGAACCGAACCGCATCTGCGTGCTCGATGCTACACAGTCGCCGGAAGAGGTTGGCGCGGCAATTGGCGAAGCGCTTCGAGCTCGACTGGGCAAGGCGATAGGGGATAGCGGCTGAGCGATGCGTCAAGAGCGTTGCCTCAAAGTTGCCAATTCCAACTATCGCCTATCCGCTATCCCCCATCGCCTTCTCTCCGACGTAGACTTAGATCATGGCCGAGTCCAAAGGCGAACAACCCACTGCGATCAAGCCGCGAGTCCTTCCGTGGCACACGCAGCCGATCGAGCAACTGAAACAGGCTTGGGCAACTCAGCGTCTGTCGCACGCACTGTTGCTGCAAGGTGCGGAAGGCATCGGCAAAAGAGAGTTGGCTGCATGGATCGCGGCGGCCGTGCTTTGCGATCGATCGAGCGGTGCGGAGCTACGACATTGCCGGGAATGTACCAGTTGTAAGTTGATCGAGGCCGGTTCCCATCCGGACCTGCTGTGGGTGCGTCCCGAAGAGGACAAGCAGCAAATCTCGATCGATCAGCTGAGAGCGGCTGCCGAGCGGCTGAGCAAGACCAGCTATCGCCAAGGGTACAAGGTGGCCATTGTCGAGCCTGCACATCAGATGACGCCAGGTGCAGCGAATAGCTTGCTCAAGACATTAGAAGAGCCTTCGAAAGCAACGGTCATCATCTTGATCTCATCGCGACCGTCCTCGCTCTTGCCGACGGTGCGCAGCCGCTGTCAGAAGCTAACGATCGCAGGTCCGAGTCCTGCGCAAGCGCTCGAATGGATTCAGCAACAGACGGGCAGGGAGGTCACATCTGATGTTCTCGAGTTCGCGGGACACGCCCCGCTGAAGGCACTCGAGCAAGTGGAGAGCGGATTTGATGCCCTAAATGAGCAAATGCAGAAATCTCTCGGGGCGCTCCTACAAAACCGTGCGGATGTGACGCAGGTCGCGGCCGAGTGGGCGGATGATCGGCTTAACGATCGGCTGAATTGGCTGGATCTCTGGCTGCAGTCCCTTGCGCGCGCGGCACTTGCCGGAACTGCAGAGTTCATCACGTTTCCAACTCGACCCGTGCCCTTGCCAAGCTCCTCACGCACGTTGAACATAAGCGGCGTCTACAGCCTGGTGGATCGCGCGCGAGCTCTGAAGGCGCAACTGGTCCGCACGGCACTACAGCGAGAATTAGCCGTTGCCTCCTGGCTATTTGCGCTGTTAGACCTCGTGGTGCCGCCGCCGGCGCCGAATCAGCGCGATACACCCGTTACTCGGAGTCGATAAAAGCGCATGGTTATGCGTCAGCCCAGCAGTAAGCCCGGTCTTCTGACCCTCACGATCAAGGACAAAAGTGCCTTGTATCTGGCTTATATGCCGTTCGTGAAAAATGGCGGTTTGTTCATCCCGACCAACAGCAACTATCGCCTCGGCGATGAAGTATTCATGTTGCTCAATCTCATGGGGGAGGATGAAAAGCTACCCGTCGCCGGACGCGTTATTTGGATGACCCCCAAGGGCGCGCAAGGTAAGCGCACGGCCGGCATCGGCGTGCAATTCAGCGAACAGGACCGCGGCAACACGCAGCGCAAGATCGAAAGCTATCTCGCCGGCGCACTGGGTGGCGACAAGCCGACGCATACAATGTAGGAAGGAAGCGGTTAGCGGTTAGCGGTTAGCGGTTAGTTAAGATAGGAATATCCAAAGATAGGAATATCCAACACTTCGGCGCTGCCGGTTGTCAGCCGTCTTGCTTGCTCTGAACTAACCGCTAACCGCTAACCGCCAACCGCTTCTTTCCGTTCATTCTCCTACCGCCTTCTTCTTCGGCTCGATGGCCGTCAGGCCGCCGCGAAGCACTGATGCACGGAATCCACGTTCATTGAGAATGTATGCCGCAGCGGAACTGCGCCTGCCGGTGTCGCAATAGACAATGTAGTGCGAATCGCGATCCAGCGTTTTCATCTTGAGGCGGATGAAATACAGCGGAACATTGATTGCGCCTTCCAAATGGTGGCTGTCGAATTCGCTCGGTAAGCGCACATCCATCCATTTAGACCCCCGAGCGAGAATCGTTAGAGCCTGCGCGTAATCGATCCATTCGAGCATGGGCTCATTCAGCAATGTGCGAAAGTCGTCCTTTGCTAGGCGCATCAGCGTGCCACCGGTCAACATCGAGACCGTGGCATTGCGCTTGGCATCCGAGATCAATGCCTCTTCACCGAAAGTATCTCCCATGGTGAGCTCGGCGAGCTTGATGCCTTCTTTGTTGAGTGGCGTTTCGCGAGTGACGAGGCAGGTGCCTTTCACGACCACGTAGAAATAGTCGCCTTCATCGCCTTGCTTGATCACGATGTCGCCCGCCTGATAGTCGACACGCTGCATGCGCATGAAGATCGCCTGGATGTTTGCAGGCGGAATGCGATGAAACGCTTTGGATTGCAATAGCGTCGTCATCCAGTCGTCGGTCGCCGGGAGATGATCGTCCTGTGAGTGATGGAGCTCATCGACGACATAGGTGCCGGTTTGGTCCCACGTAAGCATCATGTCAAGCAGATCGCTGTCGACTGACAGAAACTGCACGCTATCGGATGCGACGCGAGCGCTATAACGTCTTGGTACCGATGGCCCAATCGGGTTTTTTGCTTCCGGCGAGCCGCCTTTCAAGGTGAGCACCGGTCGGCCATCGAGCAGCAGCTCGACCGTGCCGCTGAGCAAGTAGTACGTGCGCTTGTCGTTGTCGCCTTCCTTGAACAATAGGCGACCCATCGAAAGTTCGCGAATCTGCGCTTTGCGTGCAAGAGAGTGCAGATTCTCCCGTTTCATACCATCGAGAGGGGAGAAGGACCTGAGCAGGCCAAAGTCAATCGGCTTGCTTTCCATGATTCTCCAAAGGAAATGAGCGACGCGAATGCCGTGCAAAATGGTAACACAGCGATTCGCGTGCCCGGATGCGGTAAAAACCGGGAATTCGGCCAATTAACGGAGTAGTTGCCACCCCGCGTCCGGTGCGAAACGCTCTCCATGCGCGCTGCGAAGTTCTTCGAGGCGCGCGAGGACCGCGTCGATGCCCCTGGTTCTCGCATAATGTATTGGGCCGCCCCTGAATGGAGCGAAGCCTGCACCAAAGATGACGCCGGCATCGATGAGATCTGCATCCTCGACGATCGCTTCGCGTAGGACGGCCACCGCTTCATTTACGAGCGGCAGCATCAACCGATCCTGCAGATCGTCCGGCGCTTGACGACCTTCTGTCGGCGGTTTCTCAGGCTTATCCCCGTGCCACGTGTAAAAGCCTTGCCCCGTCTTCTTGCCGAAGCGTTTCTGTGCATGGCGCGTGGACAGCACCGAAGGAACCTCGGCTTCCGATTTGAAGAACACCCGGCCGACACTCATCACGACATCGAGTCCCACCACGTCGGCAAGCTCGATCGGTCCCATTGGCATGCCGAAATCCTCTGCCGCACGATCGATCAGCGCGAGCGGCACGCCTTCCTCGGCGGCTCGAATCGCTTCGCTCAGATACGGCATCAGCACGCGATTGACCAAGAATCCCGGTGAGCTGCGACAGGGAATCGCGAGTTTGTCTATTTGACGCGCGAATGCTTGTCCACGCTGAACCATCGAGTCATCGCTGTTTTGTCCCCGAATGACTTCGATCAACGGCATGCGCGCAACCGGATTGAAGAAATGCAGTCCAATCAATCGCGATGGGTTCGCAAGCTTCTCTGCGAGTTGCTCGAGTACGATACTCGAGGTGTTCGTTGCCAACACCGCGTTCGGCTTCAATTGAGGTTCGAGTCGCGCGTACAGCTCGCGTTTTGCTTCTAAGTTCTCGAAGATTGCTTCGATGACGACATCTGCTTTCACGACGCCATGGCCTGCGACGTCGCCTTGCAGCCGCGACAGCACCGCCTCGCGTTTTGTAGCGTCGGGGTAACGCTTCTCGAAGAATGCTCGCGCACGCGCGAGAGCGGGAGCGACGTACTCTTCACCTCGGTCCTGCAAGGTCACAGTCAATCCGCGAGCAGCGCACCAGCTAGCGATATCTCCGCCCATTACGCCCGCCCCAACGACATGAACGTGCTGCGCGGGTGCGTCGACTTGCTTGCCGCCCGCCTTTAGACGTTCTTGCAAGAAGAAGACACGTACGAGGTTGCGAGACGTGGGCGTCATTAACAGCTGCGCCATCGATCGCGCTTCGGCTTCCATCGCCTTGGGACCTTGCGCACCGTATCGCTGCCAAAGCTCGATCAGCGCATAAGGGGCAGGGTAGTGCGCCGGCTTCGCGCGCTTTGCGACTTGGGTTCGCATCTGGCCTGCGATGACGGCGCGAACGGGCGCCCAATTCAACAGTCGATTCTTGAATCCTGCACTGCGAGGTGCGGGCTGCTGAAGCGCGAGTTGTCGCGCTACTGGCACCAACTGATCGCGCGAGACCAAACGATCCACCAGTCCGAGCTTCAAGGCTTGCTTTGGGCGAACGGATTTGCCCGTGAGCATCAGATCCATTGCGGCAAGAGGACCTGCTAGCTGTACCGAGCGCACCGTACCGCCAAGACCTGGATGTACGCCCAACTGTACTTCCGGAAAACCCAACGTGATGGATGCGTCATCGACACAGACTCGATACCGGCACGCGAGAGCGACTTCCAAGCCGCCTCCCAAGGCAAAGCCATTGATCGCTGCGACCGTGGGGCACTTGAGATTCGCCAGCCTGTCCATTAGTCCTTGACCGGCGCGGATCATCTGAAAGGCTTCTTCCTTCGAGTTGAGCGAGACGAATTCCTTGATGTCGGCGCCGGCGATGAAGCCTGACTTTGCCGAGCTGACGATCACCGCTTTAGGTGCGTCGCGTTCGAGCTGCGCCAGAATCGAATCGAACTCCTCGAGCACCTCGCGCGACAAACTGTTGACCGAGGCCCCAGCCTTATCGATGCTCAACCATGCAATGCCTTCGTTGTCGCGCGACAAAGTCCAGTGCCGAAATGGCCTGTCCGAAGACGATGCTTGCATGTCGATGCTCCGCTTGGTGGTCGCTTTGAATTCTTGATTACGCGTTGCTGATACGTCGATGATGTGTTGATTATGGGGGACGCACTTCGAAATCGCAGATCAGCGGGCGATGGTCCGAGAAACGCACATCGGGCACGTCGAAATGAGTGATCTCAATGCCTTTGGAATGCAGAACGAAGTCGAGCTCTTTGCGTGGATTACGGCTCGGATAGGAGGGCAGTCCGAGGCGATTTGCATTCTTGAGCCCCGAGGCTTCCATGAATAGGTAGATCTCGTGATCGCCCCAGAAGGTGTTGAAATCGCCGGCGACGATCACGGGCTTCTTCGTGCGCTTCACCAGCTCATGCAAATAGCGAAGCTGATCGTGCCGATGACGGAACTTCAACGACAGATGCACGAGGAAGATCGCGACCTCTTCTAGTTCCAATTCGATGATCAGGCGCTTGATGCCGGTATCGAAGTAGTGGAATCGTTCGCCCTCCACGCGCGGTGCCGCGAGGAATGCATTGCCCTGTTTGCGCACGATGGGCATGAAGTGGTTGAGCGAGCTCGCGCCATACTTGCACTGGTAAGTGGAGTAGTGGCCGAGAGAGTCGGCTATTTGCTTCGCTTGATTGACGAGGCCGGAACGGATCGAGCCCGTATCGATTTCGATCAGCCCCACCAGGTCGGGATCGAGCAACTTCAAATACTGTGTAATGCGATCGAGCACCCGTGTATTGCTTCTGAGATACCCCGCGCCTGGTACGGGCAAGTGGAACGCAGGCCCTGTCCCGGTCGCGTACCGGATGTTGTAAAGGACGAATCGCATGGGTTAGGCGGGGAAGGGCTCGAGGTGCATCGCAGCGCCGCATTCTATAGCAGTGCGAACTTAAAGGCGCCCCGGAGTCTACCGGTGTCGAGCAGCGCCCGATTGGGAACATTCTGCATTAGAATTGGCGCCTTCAAGCATGCCGTGCGGTATGCGACAGGAGCCGAGGGTGAACGGTATTTCTCAGCAAAACCCGGTGCGCGTATTCGTAAGTCATGTATTCGCCCCGGCGGACGACTACTTACGCGTATTCGAATACCTCGAGAGTTCGCACAATTTTTACTATCGGAACTGCTCGGATCCAGACCGCCAGCTCGGCGGCGCTTCAGAGGCGATGAAGGATGAGCTGCGTAAACAGATGTCGCTCGCCGAGGTCGTGATCGTGCCGGCCGGCATGTACAAGCACAACGAGATGTGGATCGATTTCCAGCTCAATTGCGCGAAGGGGCTCGATAAACCCATCGTCGTACTGGAGTACTTTGGAGTAAAGGCGAAGCTGCCGGTGCAGCTCGAGGCGCTTGCAGACGAGGTGATCGAGTGGAATGAGCGTTCGATCGCGGATGCCATCCGCCGCCAAGCGCGCCACGAAGATACGGCGCGCTGGGATGTCATCGATTTCAAACTCGATTGAGGGTTGGAAGAAGAAGGGGATAGCGGATAGTCAGACGCGCTCAGCGCGAGGGCAGGCTCTGGCTATCGCCTATCCGATTGCATTCTGTCCGACTCAATCGTCGCCCACGGCCCGAAGCTTCGGCGCTCTTTGCAGATTTTGCTGACGCGCGAGCACACCGAGCATGTTAACGATGCGCATCGCGATGCGCCCTGCCTCCATGTCCGACATCTTGCGCACGGTCGCCTGGACGGCCGTTTCTCCGCGCATCGGTCTCACACACGACATGCACGTGCTGATCGAGGAGAACTCGTCGCGTATTTCCTTGGGCAACTCCTCTTCGTCCATCGATTCCAGGTGAGTGCGATAGGCTTCGACGAGTCGGTGCTTAATAGGCCCCGCCGATGCGAGCATCGCGGTTGCAGCGAAAAAATTCTCCCAGGCGTTGCTCATGCAACTTACCCCCGATGTGGCGTCTATGGGCCGTCCAGTCGAGATTCGCGGTGAGCGATTTCGCCGATCTGGCGGCAAGCGAAAGCTGAGAATTTACTTTAAGAGTCTTGGCAGCGTTTCTAGCGGCAGCTCAAGGATCTAGGCTCGGAATATACTCCAGCGACTTCGAAAGGCAAGCGAATCCCCCAGGACCCTGAGCCGAATCAGCATCGGCCTACGAATTGTAGATTTCATGTCATGATAAACATGTAATCAATTGATATCACTAAAATAAATTTCGCGGGAACTGCAACCGGCGCCAAAGGATTGGAATACGCGTTGCAATTCGCCGCCGAACAGGAGGCTGACGATGGACACATTACGTTCACTCGAGGAAGCCTCAGCGAAGTGCGGTGCAGTCCTCCTCGCCGCAGCCATTTGCCTATCGAGTGCGGCTGTCGCACAAGTCGAAGAGCCCGCTGCACCGCCGGCGGAAACGGTTACGCCGACGACGCCCGAGGTGGCGCCGTTGGAAGAGCAGAAAATCGATCAATTTGCGGATGCCTATTTGGCCATCGAGCAAATTCATGCGGACACTGCGGCGCAACTCGAAAAGACAACCGATAGTGAAGCAGCCAATCGAGTGAAGGCGAAGGCGGAAACGCAGATCATCGAAGCCGTAGAGCAAAGCGGTCTTCGCCTCGATGAATTCAATCAGATTGCCGACCTGATGACCGTGAACATGGAGCTGCGCAAGAAGATCGCGAATCGCGTGCAGCAGCGTCGAAAATCATAAACCAGCATAAGCAAGTGAGTGCGCGCGTGCTGCTATCGCTTTTCGCCCGCAGATTTCCTGCGCATGAGCAGTAGCGTACGTGTCGGAAGGATCTTCCTCGCCGGATGTGGCAATCATCGGCGGCGGCCTCGCCGGGCTTGCATGCGCAGTCGCGCTCTCAGAGAGTGGTTTCTCAATCGCTCTATATGAGGCGAGCAGTCGTTTAGCGGGTCGCGCACAGAGTTGGACCGATTCGGTTAGCGGCGATTGTATCGATCTGGGTCCGCATATTTTTCTGAGCGAGTACCGCAACGCACTGTCATTCCTGCAGCGATTGAACACACGTCACCGAGTTTCCTGGGAAACGGATCGTCTAATCAGGCTGCGCGAAGGCGCGCATATAACCGACATGTTCCTGCAGCGGTTGCCGCCGCCTTTGCATCTCGCGACGAGCATGGCGAGAGTCAAAACTCTCTCTTGGCACGACAAATTATCCAATCGCCGCATCTTGCAATTGGCGATGCGTGTGGATGAGCAATTGATCCACGAACTCGATGGGATGAGTGCTATGGATCTGCTGAGACAATGCGGAGTAAGTAAACGGTTCATTCAATGGTTTTGGTCGACAGCGTGCCTCACTGTGATGAACGTCCCGCTCGAGCAGTGTTCGGCGGGCGCTCTGTTGCGAGTGTTTGCGCAACTGATCGGACGCAGGCGATATCGCATCGGCTTTGCCGCGTGCGGACTCGCCGAACTGTTTGTGCCGGAGGCGGTGAAACGAATCGAGCAGGGCGCCGGGCGCATCTATCTTGGAGCCCCCGTGAGGCAATTTTTGATCAGGGACTCCACGCTGGATGGCTTGCTGTTGGGTGATGGCTCCCACGTGCGTGCACGACACTACGTGTGCGCGGTTCCGCCCCGCGAGCTTCATTCCATGCTGCCCGAACATGTTGGGGCCATCCATCCCTTCAAGGAGCTTCTTTCCTTTGAGCCGAGTCCCTATATCAGCACGTATTTATGGTTCGACCGCAAGCTTACGGATGAGAAGTTCTGGGCTTTCATCAACGATGCATCGCATCTGAACAGCGACTTCTACGATCTGTCGAACATACGCGAAGGCTGGCAAGCGCGGCCCTCTCTGATCGCCAGCAATATTATCTTCAGTCATCGATCGCACTCGTTGTCGGATGAGCAGATCGTGCGACAGACTCACGAGGAGATCTCAGTGGCTCTGCCAACGGCTCGCAACGCGATGATCGCGCATGCTGTAGTCAACCGCATCCCGTTGGCCATTCCCTGCCCAAAGCCCGGAACGGAAGCGAAGCGAATGCCAACGGTGACTGCGCTCGCAGGCTTGCTGGTCGCAGGAGATTGGACGCGGACGCATTTGCCTGCCTGTATGGAAAGTGCCGTGTACTCGGGGTGGTCTGCCGCGGAGGTCATCCTTCGAGCGCGAGGCCGTGACGAGGAATGGACACTGCCAGTGAAACGATTGGATGGCTTCGTCGGTGTGATCAATCGAGTGAATCGCCGGCGCGCTTTCGAAGGCAAGACGGCCTGACAATCAGTGAAGTTACCGCTTCTAAGTCACGGTTCTGTGAGCGGACCTTCGGTGATGAGTAACAGCACGGAGCTGTCAGCTTGCAAGCCGTGTGCGTCACGCAGCTCCGACGAGTGAGCAGCCTTCAGGAATCCCGCCAATCCTGCTGCGCCTGAGGGTGTCGTGCGCGGGCCGCGAAACTCCTCCAGTAGTCCCGGTGCGCTTCTTAGTTCTGATTCGTCAGCGATCACTGTTCCCACCGTGTGCCGCCGCAGCACTGAAAGCGCGATCGCAGAGGCGAGCCCACACGAAAGCATTGCCGCCGAGGTGTCCAGAGTGCCTCCCAATCGAACCAGCTGCCCAGCATTCAAGGCAGCATCGACGCACGCAGCTGATTCCGGTTCCACGATGAGAAGCTTGCGCGGCTCACGCATGCGATGCACGAACCCGTCGGCGACTGCCGCTGCAAGGCCGCCCACGCCAGCCTGGATGAAAGCGTGACTCGGAGCCGTGCCGAGTTGCTGGAACTGACATTCCAGCTCGCGAGCAAGCACTGCGTAGCCTGCCATCACTTCTTGGACCACGACGTCGTCGCCTCGTTCGCCAGTGTCGGCTATTAGAATACCTTCACCTCGCAGGGCAGCTTCCGCGGCTGCGTCGACTGCATCATCGTACGTTCCATCGATCAGGACGACCTGGGCGCCTTGCGATTCGATACGACGCAGTCGTACGCGATTGACCCGACGCGGCAGGAAAATCGAAGCGCGCGAACCGCACCGTGCGGCTGCCGCAGCGACCGCAAGCCCGTGATTGCCATCGCTCGCACAGATCAACCGAAGCCTCCGGTTGTCGCGAGAGTGGGAGAGGAGGGCGGATGTTGGTGCATCGGTGGCACGCGATAGGGCGCGTATAGCGGCAGTCATTCCTCCTAACACCTTGAAGTTGCCGAGCGGTCGCTCGCCTTCGCACTTGATGAACACTTGCGCCACATTCGTGAACTGAGCGAGGGTCGGCAGCTCGACTAGAGAGGTCGGCCGAAATTCGGGCCAGATCTCGTGAATGAGAGAGTCGCTTCGCATTCTCCAAGTGTGCCGTGCCTGAATGCGGCGAAAACGCAAAATGAGACGTCGAATCGATTTAAATCCGCACGGAGTGCGCACGGCGTCGAGCCGTACTTGTCAGCTATCGCCGTGTTCGAGCGGCACCGGAATGGCCAGTCCGCGTTTGATGGTGCTCAGAGCAACGTTGGTCGTGAATCTCTTGATGTTGGGATGCGCGCCTACGAGCCGCGACATGTATTCATCGTACTCATCGGTTGTTCGTGCACTGACGATGAGGATGAAATCAGCCTCACCCGTGACGTAGAACGCTTGCTGCACATTCGGCTCCTTCGCGAGCCACTCGCGCAGCGCCACCAACATCTCAGGCCGCTCTCGTTCCACTTCCAAAGAGACGATGAACAGTGTCGGCGAACCGATCATCTTGGGGTCCACGACCGCCGTATCACGAACTATGACTGCCTGATCTCGCAATCGACGGATTCGTCTTTGGATCGCAGATGCCGATAGGCCGATCTGCTCAGCCAGACGCTCCGCGGTCTGCGAAGCATTCTCTTGCAAGAGATTCAGTAACTGCCGGTCGAATCGATCGAGTTCCATATTCGCCTGTAACGTGCAGAAAAAGCGCGCGAAGGTCGCCACATTCGCGGCGGATGTCTCGGCAGCTTCCTTAAGATCCTACCAGGCCGAAGAGCTTGAATAGGAGTATCCCTTGGAGAGAAGCTCGATGAAACTGCTATATCAGACACACTCACCATACGCTCGCAAAGTACTCGTGTTCGCGCACGAGGTCGGACTCGCATCGCATATCGAGGTGATCCATCAGGAGACCAGTCCGACGCTCAAGAACGAGCATGTGTTCGCTCAAAATCCTCTAGGCAAAGTTCCGGTGCTCCTGCGTCCGGGGCTCCAGCCGCTGTTCGACTCGGATGTGATCTGTGCGTACCTGGACACGGTGCATAGTGAGCGCCGACGAATTCCCACAGAGGGTGAAGACAGATGGCGCGCGCTACGTTTGCAGGCGGCTGCACAAGGACTCGCCGATGCGGGAATCGCTCTTCGGTGGGAGACAGTACGCCGACCGGAGGCTCTTCGTTATGCGCCGCTGCGCGACGGATTCGTGTCAAAGCTCACGACAACTTACGATTGGTTGGAGGTTCATCTGGATATCGACTCACCGGTCCATGTAGGGCACATCGCGATTGCAACCGCTCTCAGTTGGATCGAGTTTCGTAAGCTGCCATCGTTTCGAGATGGACGGTCGAGACTATGCAGTTGGTTCGACACGTTCGTCGCCAGGCCGTCCATGAAAGCTACGCCGCTAGTGGGAGAAGCTCAGGACTTTCGGGTGTGAGCGACCTATGCGCCAGTCGCTGCATCGTTCTTGGTTCGTCGTCGGAACGTGCGCTTTTCCTGCGCGTAATATAGGAGCGGAATAGCGAAGCTAAGACGAGGCGTGGATGCCAGCCTCGTTCTCGTTCGGGAGTACAAGGTGATCAAGTATCTTCTTATCGCTTGTGCGGCAGGTTGCTTAGCAATCGGAGCAGCAGCGAATGAACGGCCCCAGCAGGCGAGTTCGGATGCATCTCGCTACACCTTTTCATGGCCACTAGTCAGTGGCGCACTGAAACCGCGCGGCGGCACGACGAAGGGCCCGCCGGTCATTCTGGACCTGGAGCCTTCGGGCGCATGGCGGGCTATACAAGCTCCCGGACTTACTGCTCTTGAGCGTGACCGTCGCGCGATACTCGCGATGGCGGGCACCTTTCGCGTGACCTTTGATTTTCTCGAGATCGCGCAATTCGCGGACAAACAGCAGCAAGCGCCCTATCAATCATGGGCGACCGAGAAGGTGTACGTCGATGCGGATGAAGGCTCTTTCATCAGCCTCGTGCATATTCTCGAGATGCGTTTCACCGACGAGGATGGCAACATCAGCGAGCCCATGGTGACCAAACATTGGCGACAGGATTGGCGCTATGAGCCTGCGCATCTCGTCACGTATCAAGGCAACCATACTTGGACACGCCATAAGCTTGATGCCGCCAACCAGAAACACACGTGGTCTCAGACCGTTTATCAGGTGGATGAGTCGCCGCGTTATGCGAGCACCGGCCGCTGGATTCACACTGCGAGTTTCTCGACTTGGCTCAGTGATGAAACCTGGAGGCCGCTCCCTCGACGCGAATGGAGCGTGCGTGATGACTATGAGGCGCTGGTCGGAACGAATCGACACACGGTGCATGCCACCGGCTGGTTACAAGAGGAGAACAACCTCAAGGCCGTGCTGACAGAAGAGCGAGCTCTCGACACTACACATCCGTACGTCGCTCGCGAGTATGGCGTCGCGCGCTACGAAAGAATTCGCGATGAAGACTTCGCCGCAGCGGATGACTACTACAGCGATACCAAGGCTTTTTGGGATCAGGTGCGCGACCGTTGGAACGAGATTTTTGTCTCGCAAGGCAATGTCTCATTGAATGGACCTGTCGACAAACTCGGCTTATTCAAGCCGCTATTCGAACAAGCAGATGCGATCCAGCAGGGTAGATCTTCAGCAGGCAAGAAGTCCGAGGCTGTAATCGAAGCGGCGCTCGAGGATATGGGCGCATTGAAATGATAATTCGCAGGCTTCGCCGCCTATAAGGATCGGGAAAATGTCCTGGGTGCCCCGGGAATAATTCCCTGTACTTCGCCTCTATACCGATGAAAACTCGTCAAGAGTATGTCGAGTATCTGTGGATTCCGCCTATCACTTTCATGAAGTGCTCAGTTCACCTCAGGGCAATGAGTCTCGCTTGCGCATTGCTCGCGTTGAGCGCTTGCGAGAGGTCAGCGAACGAACGCGCCGAACCGAACCCGCTGAGCGAGTCAGCGTCGGGGGCGTCTAGTGAAGAGTCTGCTGGCGCCGCTTATCGCGTCTACGTCACAAACGAACGCTCGGGAGATTTGTCTGTTATCGATGGCGAGACGTATCAAGTGCTCGTTACCGTACCGCTCGGCAAACGGCCACGCGGAATCCAAGTAAGTCCTGACGGTACCCAGCTATTCATCGCGCTCAGCGGCTCACCGATTGCAGGGCCAGGTGTCGACGAGAGCAAGTTGCCTCCGGCGGATCCGGCGGCAGATGGCATTGGAATAGTCGATATCGCCTCCTTGAAGCTGTTGCGTATTCTGCGCGGCGTTTCGGATCCAGAGCAGCTCGTTGTGAGCCGCGATGGCACGCACCTCTATATCGCGAGCGAAGACACGGGAACGGCAGTGGTGGTCGAGATCGCGACGGGGAAAACCGTGGCAACGCTTCCGGTCGGTGGCGAGCCTGAAGGCGTCGGCATCAGCCCAGACGGACGCTTTGTCTACATGACGTCCGAAGAAGATCACTCGACTTCAGTCATCGATACGAAGACGAATACAGTCATTCGACAATTCGAAGTGGGCCAGCGGCCTAGACAGGCAGCTTTCTCATCCGACGGAACTCGCGCTTACGTGACAGGCGAGATGGACGGGACGGTTTCAGTCGTCGATGTAAACGAGCATAAACTCATACACACTATTGAATTGCGCGGTGAGTTGGTGCGCCCGATGGAGGTTGATCTTTCGCCTGATGATCGTTTCGCTTATGTGACGACAGGCCGCGGTCGTCTACTCATCGCCATAGATACCGCGACCTACCAGCCGGTAAAACGAGTCACGGTGGGCACCCGTCCATGGGGCCTGGCCTTGAGCCCCAATGGCAAGACACTCTTCACCGCGAACGGACCATCGAACGATGTCAGCGTCGTCGACGCCGAGTCGTTTACCGTCCTCGCAAACGTAGCTGTAGGCACGAGTCCTTGGGGCGTTGTCGTCGTCGACTCCCATGAATGAGCCGAGCACGCGTCTTGATTCCGTTTTGCCAACTCGGGCGCCGCGCTCACAAGCCGGCCGATCATTTCGGGCAGCGCGCGATGTCAACGAGCTGCTCGTGAGGATACGGGGGCATATCGAACACACGAATGGCCATTCGGCACTACCTTGCGGGCCTCAGCGCATGCAGCTCAACAGAGCTGCGGTGACGATACTGTCGCTTTGCGATGGCACGCGCACATGGATCAGATCATCGCTAGCTTCGTTGGACTCGCACATGACGCACGCGCGGAGCACGCGAGCCGATTTCTAGAAATTTCTCTACAACGCGGCTGGATAGACGATTGAGCTCGCATACGGGGGCTACTCAATCTTGCATTCGAGAGGGTCAAGGCGTCGGTAAAGGCGGCCGGTCAAAGGAGCCTAGCGGATCATGTCAGTGACGCATAATGTATATTATGACAAATATGGATGTTATACATGCGACCGCGGTCAAGCAGGCAGCAGTACCTTTCGGCACGGCCAAATTCTGGGCCAAATCACCATCGCTAAAGCTTACCCTGGCATTTTTGGGTGCCCATTAGCGTGCTTTCGCAAAAAACGCATGAACAAGAGTGCGCCGTGAGCACTTATTCGTGAAACCGCACCTGTGAATGGAGATGTTGTGGTTACGCGTTCCACGCAAGTTCTTCCAAGGCCTTTGCATCCGCTTCACGCGATCTTTCTTGCGTTTCCGTTTCCTCTGTTCCTCGGCGCGATGCTGAGTGATCTCGCCTATGGATCGACCTATCAGGTGCAGTGGATCAATTTCGCGTCGTGGTTGATCGCGGGGGGATTGCTTGTCGGGGCGTTCGCCTTGCTCTGGGCACTGATCGGAGTGTTTCGCCACAGAGCGAGACGCCGGGGACGGCCAATTGTTTATTTGGTCGCGTTGCTCGCGATGTGGGTGCTCGGCTTCGTCAACGCCCTCGTCCACGGGAAGGATGCTTGGGCAACGATGCCTACCGGCCTGTACCTGTCGGTGATAGCGACGCTCCTCGCGTTAGTTGCAACGTGGGTCGGTTATTCCGGGTTTCATGCCGAAGAGGTGAAATGATGCGCTCGGCTCTGCTGTTCAGCGGCATCGTGGCGATTGCTTCATCCGCGTGTGGCGGCGATCCCGCGCCGTCACAGTATGGTGCCAATCCCGAGTTGCCCGACCCGCATCGCGGCTTGTTGCCCAGCATGCAAATCGCGACGCCTGCCGAATGGGGCAATGATCGGCCGGCGGTGCCGCAGGGATACACGATCGAGCCCATTGCCACGGATCTCAGAATCCCGCGTCAAACTTTGATTCTGCCCAACGGCGACATTCTGGTTGCGGAAGGATCCGGTGGTGCCGATGCACCCGCGTTGCGCCCCAAGGACATCATTGCCGGCTACATCAAGAAGCAAGGCAAGAGCTCCGTAAAGGGCGGCGATCGGCTGACGCTGCTTCGCGATGGCGACGGCGATAGCACTTACGAAACAAGAGAGGTCTTCGCCGACAATCTCAACGCGCCTTATGGGCTCGCACTGATAGATGGCGCTCTTTACGTCGCCAACCAGGATTCCCTCGTGCGGTTCGACTATCGTGATGGCCAGACTCGTGCGAGCGGACCACCGACGCAAATTACAGAGCTGCCCTCCGCGATCAATCATCACTGGACGAAAGCGATGAC
>JAICPY010000036.1 GCA_025929585.1 Steroidobacter sp. | reverse complement strand
GCGCCGCAACTCTCGATCCAACGCGCGATCGAAATGCCGGCGATTGGCCACTCCGGTCAGAGCGTCCACGGCGACGAGACGCTTGAGCCGTTGATTCGCGGTTTCCAAAGCCAGACGTAATTGAGTCAACTCGGCGTTACGTGACTCGAGCGCTTGAGTGCGCTCACGCACTCGATTCTCGAGCTCATCCCGGATCGCTCCGAGCTCGTTCTCGATTTCTCGTCGTAGGGAAAGTTCCCGTTCGAGCTCTTCAGTACGACGGGCGATGCGCGTATGCAGAACCAGTGTGCGAGCTAGGGCCGCGAAAACCGTGAGCACCAGCGCGAGCACGAGACCCACCGACCACGGGATGGACAGAGCCTTAGACACGGTGGCAATCATCGGCAAGTCCACACGAATCCTCGCAACGCCGAACTGAGGTAAGAGCTTGGAACGGGCCGAAGGATTAGGCGCAAGCCCGGGCAAACCGGGACGCGAGACCCTTCAAGCGCACGCTCCGCGAAATATTATTTGAGACTGCGTCGAGCGCTGAATCAGACCACAGCGACTGCACGCTGTGTCTGAAACTTGACGAAACGTCGCAACGAGCCGATGAACGGTGAGGGAGTTCAGAATGGATAGAAACCTCTTTATTACCGATCGCTCTTAAGCATTCGCTTGACGCCTTTGATCGCACTAGAGAAACTTGCTCCGCCTCACTTCGAGGCCTCTTCTGCCCCAACATGGATCAGTCCGCGCCCACCGTTCATCGAGGCCGCTTCCGGCGCTTCGCGGACTTCTATCCTTATTATCTGGAAGAGCACCGCAACCCGGTTTGCAGACGGCTCCACGTGATAGGCACGAGCCTGGTGCTGGTCAGTGTCGTGATTGCGATCGCGAGCCGCAACGCATGGTGGTTGCTGGCCGCACCGCTGGCTGGATACGGATTCGCATGGATCGGTCATTTCGGATTCGAGAAAAATCGTCCGGCGACATTTAGCCATCCCTGGTACAGCTTGTTAGGAGACTTCGCACTGTTCCGCGACGTGCTCCTGCGCCGTCGCAAGTTTTAAACTCTTATGAGTGGCTCTGGTATCGATCGCGCTTTCGAGCGGCGTTTGGCTACGTTCGTCAATGCCCGCGAAGCAGGCGTTTTGCAGCGCGGCCTCAAGGGCGTCGAGAGGGAATCCTTGCGAGTCAGCCCAGCGGGGCACATCGAGCAGAGTGCCCACCCGATTGCGCTAGGCTCGGCGCTCGCACACGAACACATCACAACCGATTATTCCGAAGCGCTCATCGAGCTAGTCACTCCGCCGTTCGCAGAAACGTGGGAGCTGCTGCAGTACCTGTGCGATCTGCACCAGTTTGTTTATCGGCATTTGCCGGATCAACTGCTGTGGGCGGCGAGTATGCCGTGCATCGTCGAGGGCGATGAGAGCATCCCAATCGCGACGTATGGCCGTTCCAATATCGGACAGATGAAGGAGGTTTATCGCCGCGGGCTTGGATTTCGATATGGTCGGTTGATGCAGGCCATCTCCGGCGTGCATTTCAACTATTCCTTTCCGCAGCGCTTCTGGCCCGTTCTCGCCGAAGCGATGCAAGCTCGCAAAGCGGATCGCAACTTCATCTCCGAGCAGTACTTCGCGCTGCTGCGAAATTATCGCCGCTTCGGTTGGCTAATCCTGTATCTGTTCGGTAATTCTCCCGCGCTGTGTAGCTCTTTCGTCAAAGGCCGCGATCACGACCTGCAAACATTGAGTCCCGGAACGCTGTTCGATCCGTATGCCACCTCGCTTCGCATGAGCGATCTGGGCTATCGCAACAAGAATCAGGCGGGCGTTCAAATCAGCGTCAACAGTTTGTCCGAGTATGTGCGGGATCTATCCGCCGCAGTCAGCACGCCGCATCCGGAGTATCAGAAGATCGGCGTGAAAGTGAATGGCGAGTATCGTCAGCTCAATGCGAATCTTTTGCAGATCGAAAACGAGTACTACAGCTACATCCGTCCGAAGCGCGTGGCGCGTTCCGGCGAGCATCCCTCCGAAGCGTTGAAGCGCGGCGGAGTGGAGTACGTGGAGTTCCGAGCACTCGATGTCAGCGCGTTCGATCCGGTCGGCGTGAACCAAAACAAGCTGCGGTTTCTGGAAGCGTTCGCAGCATTGTGCGTACTCAAACAGAGCGATCCGATCGGTGCGAGCGAACAAGTGCATCTTGATGCGAACCACGCGATCGTCGCGCGTCGCGGACGAGAGCCGGGTTTGAAACTCAATCGCAACAATCGGCCGATAGAGTTGCGCGCCTGGGCAATGGAGTTGATCGATTCAATGCGCGGAATTTGCGAGCTGCTAGACGAAGGCGAAGCGAGCCGTCCGTACACCGCGGCGCTCGAGTTGCAAGAATCGAAGGTTCAAGATCCGGCGCTCACACCATCGGCACGTACGCTCGATGAATTGCGTAGCAGCGGCGAATCGTTCGCGCAGCTAGCGTTGCGAATGTCGCATCTGCATAAGGCCTACTTCGTTGAGCTATATCCGCCGAATGAACAGCGGCTCGCGGAGTTTGCGACTGAAGCGGAAGACTCATTACGTAAACAAGCGGAAATCGAAGCGGCGGATACCATGACTTTCGACCAATTTCTCGCGCAGTACTTTCGGCAGTAATGTGCAGTTGCGTCGTTGGAGAGGGTTAAGTTGCATGCATTGCGTCATCAGTCATTCGGATCCCGCTTTACAAAATGACTGGCGAACGAACGCGTCCGACGCTATCCTTTCGCACCTGGCAAGCGCGACCGCGCGTCGCTTGAACATAATCGAGCGATATTTCGAGTTACCACTCAGTCGAGCATCCATCGGCGGAGTTTTCGCCTCAGATTGCGACTGAAAATCCTCAAACTGAGAACTACGCACGCATCGAATGTGCTGTGCGACATACCATGGATACCGTCTTCTTTACTCCCGAACAACGCCCCGGACTTCCCGGTGATGCAAAGTCCGGCGATCTTGATCTTATGAATAGTGCAACGAAACCAATAAAACGAACACTTATCGAGACAGCTTCGGCAGCCAATGCCGACGAGCTCGGCGAGTCGATGATCGATACGACTGTGCAAACCACGAGCATCGAAGGCACCGGCGCATGGGATGCGTATGACGTTTGGCGCCGCTTCATCAAAGAAGCTCGCGATCGCCGCAAGGCTCCCGGGCAGAATTAATCGCGTAGAACTGATATCGAATACGCGCTCAAGAACACTTTCGGAATATCTCGAGCCGCCGTTCCATCTCCCAGGTGACTTGCACGGTCGCTGAGTCATCGGTCAGGCCACCGGGTTTCTCGGCTGCAGGCTCGCAGAGCGTCCGCATCGCAGGATTCAGCGCCCAGAGTGGGTCCGGATGCCCCACGTCCTTGTGCCGAAAGCAGCTTTACCGGTACCGTAAGGCATTCGCCCGTCCCTTCATTCCAAACCACTTCGGGCGGCCGATTCTATGCGTGACCCGAAAGCAACGAAACCTGCTGGCGCTGCGCCGCAATCGCCACACGCTGCGCAATTGGAGCGCGGGTTTCCGCGTCTGCGCTTCGAGCCGGGCTTGGAGGAGGAATTCAAGAGTGTCCATCGCCGCGAGACGCTGCCTCAGATCCGACGCAACCTATGGCTAGGCATCGCCTTTCTGATCGTGTTCGCGATTCTGACCCATATGGTCCTTGGGCCCGAAACGAGCCGGCAATTGGATCTCATCCGGACCGCGACATTCGTTCCTTTGCTATTGATAACGCTGGTCGTCGTGCATTCTCGTTGGTACGAGCGCTTGTATCCGATCGTCTGCCTGATCGGTGCTCCGTTGTTCGGTATCGGTGCCGTAGCAATCGCCGTCATCGCCGCCACCGAGGGCGTGAGCCTGCTTTCAGCCGTCGTGCTGGTCACCATTTATATCTATTTCATGCTGGGGATGACCTTTTACCCGGCACTGGCCTCCGCCCTGGTCGTGTTCGTCGCTTACGCGGTTGCCGCGCAGATGGCAGAGCTCGGAACCGCACCGATGACCATCGATTTAAGCGTCCTCGCGTTCACGAACGTAATCGGCGCGATGGTCGGTTATTCCCTGGAACGGGCAAACCGGACGAATTTTCTCGAGGAGCGGCTGTTGATCGAAACGGCCAGCCGCGATGGACTGACCGGTATTCACAATCGTCGGTTCTTCGATGAGCACATCGACACGCTCTGGCCGCAGGCAATTCGTGACCGCTCTGCGCTGGTGCTGCTGCTCGTGGATATCGATCATTTCAAGGCCTACAACGACTATTACGGCCACCAGGCCGGAGACGAATGCTTGCGGCAAGTCGCGGTTTGCTTGAGCCGCAGTGCGCGCAGGCCGCTCGATGTGACTGCCCGATATGGCGGCGAGGAGTTCGCGGTCGTTCTGTATGACGCGAGGCGCGATCATGCCGAGGAGGCCGCTCGTCGTATCCGTGCTGGGATCGAGGCGCTGGCCATCGACCATGCCGCATCTCCAGCCCCGGAAAAGCGGCTTACTGTGAGCATCGGAGCGGCTTGCGTCGAACCGGTGCCGGGTCGAAGCTGTTTCGGGTTCATCCAGTTGGCGGACGAGGCGCTTTATGCCGCGAAGGAACGCGGGCGCGATCGGACTGTGATCATGGATAAGGAGTACGCCCAACTCTCAACGGGGGCGTTCCGAAAAGGTGCTGCAGCCCCCGAGGATTCGCTGAGCACAGTCGTGTAAGCCCAATCCCGGCCCGATCATGGCCGGCGATGGCTCTTGATTCGCCAAACTCCTGCGCCTGGCAGTTGCAGGGATCGTGTGTGCCGCTATGATCCCCGCCTCTTGCTGCACGGCAAACCGGCAGCCTTAAGCATTGATGCGTGGACTGATCGCCCCATGCGCCGGTATGACGGTGCGTGGATGTATGCCTGCCCTTCGTTCCGAGTGACTGTATGGCCGACCGAATCAAGACCTTGCTGATCGCCAATCGTGGCGAGATCGCCATCCGAGTGATGCGGGCGGCAGCCGAGTTGGGTATCCGCACGGTCGCGATCTACTCCCAGGAAGATCGATTCTCTCTGCATCGCATGAAGGCGGACGAGAGCTACTTGGTCGGCGCAGGCAAGTCGCCAGTGGACGCCTATCTGGATATTGCCGACATCGTTCGTATTGCGAAATCGGCGCACGTCGATGCAGTGCATCCCGGCTACGGATTTCTTTCCGAGAATCCCCAGTTCGCTGAAGCGTGCGCGGAGGCGGGCATCATTTTCGTCGGCCCGACGCCCGAAATCATGCGGCGGCTGGGCAATAAAGTCATGGCGCGCAACCTTGCGGTCGCCGCCGGCGTGCCAGTCATGCCTGCGACCCCACCGCTGCCTCGCGATCACGCAGAAGCGCTGCGCATGGCACGAGAGGTCGGCTTTCCCGTCATGCTCAAAGCGAGTTGGGGTGGCGGCGGGCGCGGCATGCGTATCGTCGAGGACGAAGCCGATCTGAAAGAGATGGTCGAGACGGCACGCCGCGAGGCCAAGGCAGCATTCGGCAATGACGAGGTGTACCTGGAAAAACTCGTGCGTCGCGCGCGTCACATCGAGGTGCAGTTGCTGGGCGATGCACACGGCACGCTTGTGCATCTGTTCGAGCGCGATTGCACCGTTCAGCGCCGCAATCAGAAAGTCATCGAACGTGCGCCGGCGACATTCTTCTCGGATGAGCAGCGTTCTTTACTATGCGCCGAAGCGCTGAAGATCGGTCGAGCGGTCAACTATCTGAACGCAGGAACCGTCGAGTTCTTGCAGGATGCGGATAGCGGTAAGTTTTACTTCATCGAAGTCAACCCACGCATCCAGGTCGAGCATACGGTGACTGAGGCGGTGACCGGCATCGACATCGTGCGAGCTCAGCTTCGAATAGCCGAAGGGGCGAAGATCGGCGCTGCCGACAGTGGCGTGCCGGATCAGAAGGACATTCGCCTGAACGGTTACGCGATGCAGTGTCGCGTGACCACCGAAGATCCCGAGAACAACTTCATTCCCGATTACGGCCGTATCACAGCCTATCGCAGCCCTGCGGGTTTCGGTATTCGGTTGGATGCGGGTACCGCTTATTCCGGCGCAATCATTACGCGCTCTTACGATTCTCTGCTGGTCAAAGTGACCGCATGGTCACCGACGCCGCATGAAACGATCGCGCGAATGCATCGCGCATTGTGGGAGTTTCGCGTTCGAGGCGTCGTGACCAACTTGCGCTTCCTTGATCAACTGATCATGCATCCGCAATTCGCTTCGGCCGAGTACACGACCAAGTTCATCGATCAGACGCCGGAGCTGTTCCGCTTTCCTCGCAAGCGCGATCGTGCGACCCGGCTCCTGAATTTCATCGGCGATGTGATCGTCAATGGCAATCCGGAGGTGAAGGGGCGTCCCAAGCCGACTCGCATCGCGATACCGCGTTTGCCGAAGGTCGCGCTTACACAGCCCGCGCCGGGCACCAAGCAAAAGCTCGATCAACTCGGACCGGAGAAGTTCGCCGCTTGGATGCTCGAGCAGAAACGTGTGCTGTTGACCGACACGACCATGCGAGATGCGCATCAGTCGTTGCTTGCGACGCGTTTTCGCACCCACGACATGAAAGCGATCGCGCCGTACTACGCGCAGTTGATGCCGGACTTGTTCTCGGTGGAATGCTGGGGTGGCGCGACTTTCGACGTCGCGATGCGCTTCCTATGGGAATGCCCGTGGGAGAGATTGCACGCCTTCCGCGCGGCGATGCCGAACTTGTTGTTGCAGATGCTGCTGCGATCGGCGAATGCCGTTGGTTACACCAACTATCCGGATAACGTCGTCAGATATTTCGTACGACAGGCAGCGCAGTCCGGCATCGACCTATTTAGAGTTTTCGATTCACTCAATTGGGTCGAGAACATGCGCGTTGCGATCGATGCCGTGCGCGAGACGAACAAGTTGTGCGAAGCCGCGATCTGCTATACCGGAAATCTCGCCGATCCGCGCCAGACAAAATACGATCTGAAGTATTACCTGAGTCTTGCGCGCGAGCTCAAGGGCGCCGGTGCGCACATTTTAGGCATCAAGGATATGGCCGGTCTTTGCCAGCCGAAAGCTGCGTTCACGCTCGTCAAGACACTCAAGGAAGAGATTGGATTGCCGGTGCATTTCCATACTCATGACACGAGCGGCATTGCGGCAGCCAGCGTGCTCGCTGCAATCGAAGCCGGTGCCGATGCAGTGGACGGCGCGATGGATGCGATGAGTGGTCTGACTTCTCAGCCGAATCTCGGTTCGATCGTCGAAGCCTTGCGGCACGGACCGCGAGACTCGGGTCTCAACGCCGAGAACCTCAGAGTGCTATCCGGTTATTGGGAGCAAGTGCGTCACGGTTACGCTGCCTTCGAGAGCGATCTGCGTTCGGGCGCCTCAGAGGTGTATCTGCACGGCATGCCAGGCGGTCAGTTCACTAACTTGCGCGAACAAGCGCGCTCCTTAGGCATAGATGATGTGCGATGGCCGGAAGTCGCGCATGCCTACGCGAAGGTCAACGAGATGTTTGGCGACGTCGTCAAGGTGACGCCAACCTCTAAAGTCGTGGGTGACATGGCGCTGATGATGGTGACCAGCGGCTTGAGCGCAGCGCAAGTGCTCGATCCGAATACCGAGATTGCCTTTCCCGAATCGGTCGTGTCCTTCTTCCGAGGGGATCTCGGACAGCCTTATGGCGGCTTTCCGGAAGCGTTGCAGAAGAAAGTGCTCAAGGGCGCCACGCCGCTGACGGTGCGGCCGGGGCAAGTCTTGCCGCCCACGGATCTGGAGCAAGCGAGAGCGGAAGCGGAAGCCAAAACTTGGCGAGAGATCACGGATGAGGAGTTCGCGTCGTATCTCATGTACCCGAAGGTATTTATCGAGTACATGCAGAATCGCTTGGATTTCGGCCGAGTGATCGTTCTGCCTTCGCCGTTGTTCTTCTATGGAATGGAGTCAGGCGAGGAAGTCAGTATCGACATCGATCGAGGCAAGACCCTCATCATTCGCTTCGTTGCCGTCAGCGATAGTCACGAAGATGGCACGCGTACCGTGTTTTTCGAGTTGAACGGCCAGCCGCGATCGGTGAAGGTGCGCGATCGGACTCATGTCGCACTCAAGCCGCCCAGGCGCAAGGCGAATGTCGGGGACGCCGCCCAAGTCGGCGCACCGATGCCCGGCACGATCGCAACAGTAGCAGTCACAGCCGGCAGCAAGGTCTCCAAGGGTGACCTGCTCGTTACCATCGAAGCGATGAAGATGGAGACATCGGTGCGATCCGATCGCGAAGGCACGATTGCGGAAGTCGTGACTAAGCCGGGCGAGACGGTCGATGCGAAAGATTTGCTGTTCGTGTTCGCGTGAGTAGTCAGAAGGAAGGGGATAGGGGATAGCGGATAGGGGATAGTTCGGATCGCTCTTTTATCGCTCGGGGTTGGCCACAGGCCGATCCGCGAGGCGACGAAAGACGCGGTAGCGCTTCTGACCATCCCCTATCCCCTATCCCCTATCCCCTACCGCCTTCTCACAGCTCCCGTATCGATCGAAGCTCGATACTTTGCCTCGCGCGTGGTTAGAATCAGCGCATGACGCTGTTGCGAGTCTCTGAGCCCCAAGAGGAGCGCGCGCATCGGCTGGAACGAGAGTTCCAGGCTGTGCTGGATGCTGCTGTGGATGCGGTAGTGCTCTTCGACCACGAAGGACGCATCGAGCTTCTGAACCACGCCGGCGAGCGCATGTTCGGCTACAACGAACAAGAAGTCATCGGCCTGAAAGTCCACATCTTGTTGCCTGAGCCATACCGCTCACAGCACGAAGATTACCTTCGTCATTACATCGAGATCGGCGAGCCGCGGATCATTGGCATTGGCCGCGAATTGCTCGCCAAGCGACGCGACGGCAGCGAATTCTATGCCGAGCTCGCTGTTGGAAGAGTGCAGGGCACCGATCCACCGCGCTTCGTCGGCTTCATTCGCGATGTCACGATACGGCGCAATGCCGAAGAGGCACTTCGGCGGAGCGAGGCGCAGCTCACGATCGCACAAGAGATTGCGAACCTCGGCAACTATGTGGTGCATTTCGAAGGTCACGTCGAAGACTACTGGTCGCCTCATTTGTACCGTGTGCTCGGGCGCCGTTTCGGGGAGCCGTATATCGGCGTGTATGACTATCTCGCGCCGATGGTGCACACCGCCGATCGCGCTCGATGGCAGCAAGCGCGCGAGGAACTCGACAGCGGCGCGCGCTCAATGGACATCGAGTATCGAATTCATCATCCCGACAGCTCTTTGCGCTATGTGCATCACATCGCCCATACCACCTTGAACGCGGAAGGCCGTGTGTTAAGGCAGGTCGGCACCATTCACGATATAACCGATCGGCGTCGCGCCGAAGATGAAGCGCGGCAGATGCAGGATCGCATCGCGCACTTCGGCCGTATTTCGACCATGGGCGAAATGGCTGCCGGCATCGCGCACGAAGTGAATCAGCCTCTGACAGCCATCGCGACGTATGCGCAAGCGTGTCAACGATTGATCGGTGCGGGCGGCTTCTCGCACGAAGAAATCGGCGAGGCGCTGGAGCATATCAGCGCTCAAGCCTTGCGAGCCGGCGAGGTGATTCGTCGTCTGCGCACGTTCGTGAAAAACCGAGAGGTGAAACGCGAGTTGATCGAGGCCAACCGCTTGCTCGAAGATGTGCTGACGCTGGCACAGACCGATGCGCGGCATAACGGTGTCCATATGTCGCTGGAAACTGCCACCGAGGCGCCGCAAGTGCAGGCGGACGCGGTGCAGATTCAGCAAGTCATCCTGAATCTGGTGCGCAACAGTATCGATGCGATGCAGAATGTGCCTGAGCCGCGGCGCGAGATCGTGCTGAGAACGTATATCGACGCTGAAGGCGACGTGGAATTCATGGTTGCCGATCGCGGAGTGGGCTTGGATCCCTCCACGGTCGCAGAGGTATTCAATCCGTTTTTTACGACCAAGCCGGGCGGCACAGGTCTCGGGCTATCGATCAGTCGTTCGATCATTCGGGCGCATGGCGGCAAGCTGTGGTGCAGTCCGAATCCGGGAGGCGGCGCGAGATTCTTCTTTACACTGCCGGCAATAACGTCAACAGGGAGTCCGCAATGAGGGGAAATTCGAACAACGCACGACCTACGATCTTCATCGTCGATGACGATGCGGCCGTCCGCGACGCGCTGAAGCTGCTGCTTCGCTCCGTCGGTCAGGCGGTGGAGACGTACGGATCGGCGCAGGAATTTCTGGATGCATACAGCGAAGATCGTCCGGGTTGCCTAGTGCTCGACATTCGGATGCCTGGTATGTCGGGTCTGGAGTTGCAGCAGAAGCTCAACGAGAAGCACTCGATCTTGCCGATCATTTTCATTACCGGTCATGGCGATGTTCCGATGGCGGTAGAAGCAATGCAGGCCGGCGCCGTGGATTTCATTCAGAAACCTTTTCGCGATCAAGATCTGATCGATCGCATCAACCAAGCGCTCGAGAAAGACGGCAGCAATCGCGCGGCACTGGGCGAGCGCAACGATATCCGTCGACGACTCGATACTCTGACGCCACGCGAACGCGAAGTACTCGATCTGGTCGTCCACGGCAAAGCGAATAAAGTAATCGCGGGTGATTTGAAGCTCAGCCAACGCACTGTCGAAATCCATCGCGCGCGCGTGATGGAGAAAATGCAAGCGTCCTCGCTCGCGCATCTGGTGCGCATGGTGCTGGAAGTGGGGCAGGCTTGAGGACGAGGTCTTTAGTGCGTAGTCTGCAGCAAGAGTAAGAACCGCAGCGCGATTGCGGTTGACGCGCTGGCTGCAGACTGCGGACTACGGACTTTCCAGAGCGCGCTGCGCGCATGCTCTTACCTTAAGTACAAGTCCGAACTTCTCGTCCGCGGGCGACGGTCCAAAGATGCGGCCCATGTTTTCTCCCGCCGCGTCGCTACTTCTTCTCTCCACGTCCACCATTGCGCCGCGTGTGATCTCGGCAACGGTCCGAGCGCGCGCACGCTTTTCATCTCGAACTATATTGTGGCGACCGCACGACCCATCGTTGCAGTGATCGAAGCAGATGCAACGGACCGCCACACGCTTCGATCCCTGCTCAGCGCCTTAGACGTAGATGTGCACGATTACGAAAGTGCAGAGAGTTACCTGGCTGCCAATGGGGAAAAGTTAGGCTGCGTCATCACCGATGTTGCGTTGCCCGGCATGTCGGGATTGGACTTGCTGCGGCTGCTGCGCTCGATGCGCATCTCCCCGCCCGTCATCCTGGTGGGAGATGAGGCCGACGTAAACGCAGCCGTCGCCGCGATGCGCGAGGGCGCAGTCGACTTCATCGAGAAGCCTCATCTAGATCTCGCAATCGTGCGCCGCGTCGCGTATCTGTTGGATCATGCGCTGATGGAGTTGAGGCACTAGGAGGTGACGAGTGACGGGTGACGGGCAAGAGAAGATCTCTCATCACGAGATTCGATCAAGCAGTATTCTTAAATTGCTGTCTCACCTCGTTCCACTTTCTTACCGGTCACTCGTCACCCGTCACTTTCCAAGTTCTTCTCTCGGATCGAACGGCATTTCCTTCTTCATCTTTTCGAACAACGCGCGCGCTTCCGGAGTATCGGCAGGCGGCAGCACGATCTTCAGTACCACATACTGATCGCCTGGCGTGGCGCCGGGCAGACCGCGGCCCTTCAGCCGCAATCTTTGTCCGCTTTTCGCGCCAGCAGGAATGCGTAAGTCGACAGGTCCTGCGAGTGTCGGAGTTTGGATCGTTGCGCCTAGCGCGGCCTCCCAGGGTGCGACGGGCAGCGTGAGCGTGACGTCGCGTCCTTCTACCTGGAATAGCCGATGCGGGCGGAAGCCGATCTCGAGATACAAATCTCCCGTAGGACCGCCGCCGAGTCCCGCACTGCCTTGGCCAGCGAGCCGAATGCGCTGGCCTTCGATCACACCCGCCGGGATGGTGACGCGCAGCGTTCGCGGCTTGACGACGACGCGCCCGTCATCGCTCATCTGAGGTGCCTTCAACTCAATTGTCTGCGTGCCGCCGCGGAAGGCGCTTTCGAGATCGATTTGAATTTTCGCGACATGATCTTCTCCGCTGCGCGCGAAACCACCGGCGCGCCTACCGGTTTGTTGCTGCCCGAACGGACTGCGTGCGCCGAACAGAGATGAGAAGAAATCGCTGAAGCCGCCATCCTCGCTCTGGCCACCGCCGAACGATGTCGTGAACTCGAAGTCTTTGCCCCAATCGGGGGGCGGCCTGAATTCTTGGCCGGAACGCCAGCTCGAGCCGAGTTGGTCGTACGCCGCGCGCTTCTCCGGATCCTTCAAGACTTCGTACGCTTCCTGAACTTCCTTGAACCGTTCTTCCGCGTTCGATTCTTTGCTTACATCCGGGTGGAATTTGCGTGCCAAGCGCCGATAGACGCGCTTGATCTCGTCTTGATTGGCGTCCCGGGCAACGCCCAGGATCTTGTAGTAATCCTTGTAGTCCATAGCTTGGAACTAGAGGCGTTCCTTTTGAAAATCAAGGCATAGCCACGAGGAGTCACGACCACAGGTCGCGAGAGAGGCTTAGCGAGGATTCAGCCCGTGCGGATCCGTCGGAGCAGGCTGAATAACCCTAAAGCGGCCAACAGTATCGCACCATTTGATCCACCGCCCCCTGAGCTTGCGGGCGCCGGACTTGCCGCTGGGGGCGTGGGTGCGGGGGTCTCCAGCACGGCCGGTGTCGCGTCGGCTTCGATCTCGATCGTGCCGGTGGCGCCGTTGTTCTGAGTTCGCTGTTCGTTGGCGGCAAATACATTCGCGGAGATCGCGCTGAGTCCGGCGACCTCACCGCGCAATGACAATTGGACCGTGCCTGAGCTTCCAGCGGCCAGAGCTCCAATCTCGCACTGCACGACACCCGCGCCATTCGTACATGACCCGCCCTCTACAAACGCGTCTTCCGCTATGAGAGTCCCGGGAACGTGAATCTCCGCGCGCACGTTCAAAGCGCGCGTACCGCCGATGTTCGTGATCGGCAGGTCCCAGGAAAATGGGGTGCCAACAGGGCGGCGTACGACGCCCAGATCCTCACCTACGATGACATCCGCTGGCGGCAGGGGGGTGATGCAATGCGCACGGGAGATATTTGGCCGCATAGATTGCTGGCTGCACTCGGAGAAATTGTCGACTGGATTGACGTTCGGTGACATCAGAAACAAACCCTGCGGAGTGCTTGCACAGGCCTTGCCGGCCTCGCCGTCGTGTACCGCGCCGAAGTTGTGCCCGATCTCATGGGCAGCAATCAAAGATTCATACCATGCGCCCCGATGACCGACTTCGGTCAGGCCCGCGCCGTATTTCGAATCGCACAACGCATCGAGATAGCCGATCCCGATAGTCGTTCCCGCCAGATCTCGGCCGGTGAACAAATGGGTGAGTCCACTCGAGCGCAGTTCGCTAGATCGACGCCGCTCCTGCGCGAGCTCATTGAGTAGTGCGCTCGGGTTGTCCGCGCTCGACAGGGGATCGGTCATCGCATCGTGGACTTGCACGATGGGTACTTTGATCTGCACGCCGAGCTGCGCGCTGAAGATGCCGTCGACATTGTTCATGCGAAGCAGAATCTCATCGCGTGCTTCCTCGGCGCTGCCGTGCCTATCGACGAAGTGCGAATCGCCCACAGCGGACACGGTAAGCTGCAAGCTAGCTGCCACGTCCTGCTGGTGCTGCTGCTGCACTTCCTGCGTCAATGATGCATACGCTTGCGATGCACGCTGCATCGACACGGCCTCGTCGGTAGCGCACGCCATGTCTTGCGTGGAGATGAGTACATCCGAAAGCCTGAAGATCACCGAATGGCTCGATGCCTGGAGCGGCGGGACGAGTTGATCGCGAACCTCGTCGCTTGGTGCAATCACATAAACGTGCGCTCCATCCCACAGCATGCCGTGAACCTCGGTGCCCCGAGTCGCAAGACGCACCCAGGAGCTCGCGAGGCCTTCGATCGAGCCGCGATAAAGCTTCAAGGAGCTGCGGTTAGGCTTTTGGAGAAGACTGGAATGAAAGGCATGGTCCGCGTCCACATTCAACGTGTACTCCCGGCCATAGGCGTTGAAGGCGAGCTTTTTGAGATTGTCGGCGGACGTCTTGTGCTGCTCACCTGTGCTCGAGGGAACCGAGACATGAAACGGCTCGAAATACAGAATGTGTGCGTCAGCGCGCTCATCTGCGCTTGCGCCATACGACCAAGCGCAAGCCGCGATCAGCACGACAAGATGGCCAAGGCGTCTGCGTACGCCCGCGCCGCTCAGCAAGTTTCTATCCTCTCCTGACATGGAGCGGCTTGTCGCACGGGGTTTTTGAGCGAACAAGGAACTGCGTTCGGCGTGCTCGATAGTCGCGACTTCAGTCACGTTGCGCGCATATCAAGGCTATCGGAAGGCAGGCTTTTCGATGTTCAGCGCTGATCCATCGCCCTAAAGCGCACTAAGGTGTGAGCTGAGGCGCGCTGTGTTTGGCTGCCGCGCCTGCCCGCTGTGTGCGCCCGGACGAGCGCCTTTTGGTGAGCCCGCTCGGCAGGCGCTCGCACCAAAGACGCGCGTCAGGGGCTGTGTCGCGCTCTAAGATGGTGCGGCGTATCTCTGCAGCCGGCGCGAAGGTTGCCCGAGCCAAGGATTCCAAACCCCTGGTGCGTGGCCGTGTCATGATTCTCTAGCAGCTCTCGCCGATGCATGCAGTCTGCGGGCGACGGCGCGTAGCAAGCGGCATAAAATGTGCATTGCCAAGACTACACAGGGGCAGTGCTTGGATACTGGCCTTCGATGCCGGCCTGCCGCAGTGAACTTAAAATTCAACTAGCCCAATTTCGATCACCGAGATTGGGGTCCGCACTTCGAGACAGGAGCCACGGGGAATGAAACTCATCAGCGCAATTATCAAGCCCTTCAAACTCGACGACGTGCGCGCCGCGTTGTCCGAGATCGGCGTGTCCGGAATGACGGTCACGGAAGTCAAAGGCTTCGGACGCCAGCGCGGACACACCGAGCTGTATCGTGGCGCCGAGTACGTCGTGGACTTCGTTCCAAAAACCCGCATCGAAGTCGCCGTCAAAGATGCCCTGGTCGACCAAGTCGTCGAAGCGATCATCGGCGCTGCAAAGACCGGCAAGGTGGGCGACGGTAAGATCTTCATCACCGATTTGGAGCGTGTACTGCGCATTCGTACCGGTGAAGCGGACGATCAAGCGCTGTAACTCTTCCGCAGCACCGGGTCCTCATGCAGCGTGGCATCGCCACGCTGCATTCCGCGGCGGTTTGCATCTTCCGCCAATTACGTTTGCATCGATCTTCTGGATGCTGCCATGAGCATTTCCTAATGCTCATTTCGCATCGTGCCTGCGACGGAGTTAAGGTGTAAGCCTCGAACACCTTGACCCATGTCCTCACGCTCTGAGCAGGAGACAAGGATGCCGCAGGCCATTCGCATTCATCATCACGGCGGCCCCGAAGTTTTGCAGTGGGAGCCGATCGAGATCGGCGAACCCGGTGCCGATGAGGTCCTCATTCGACACACGGCCGTCGGCCTGAACTTTTTCGACGTTTACGAGCGCACTGGCTTGTACCAAGCTACGTTGCCGCTCACGCCCGGACGCGAAGCCGCCGGCGTCGTCGAGAAATTAGGCTCCGCCGTCCGATATTTCTCGCCTGGGGATCGCGTTGCCTATGTCTCCAATACATCAGGCTCTTATAGCGAGCAGCGCCTCGTTCCAGCAGAGCGCGTCGTGCGCATTCCCGAAGGTATCGATGATCGTGTTGCCGCTGCCGTGCTGCTGAAAGGCCTCACCGCTCAGATGTTGCTGCGGCAGGTGTATCGAGTGCGCAAGAACGATTTCGTGCTCATCCATGCGGCTGCAGGGGGAGTGGGCTCGATCGCCTTATCGTGGGCCAAGTATCTTGGCGCTCGCGTCCTCGCCATCGTAGGCGATGAAGCGAAGGCGGATCACGCAAAAGCGCTCGGAGCGGATCAGGTGGTGCTGACCCACGACGACTGGGTAACTGCGGCAAAAACGATGAGCGCGGAGCGGGGCGTACACGTCGTATACGATTCGGTCGGCAAAGACACGTTCTTGCGTTCGCTCGATTGTCTGCGTTCTCGCGGCATGATGATTACCTACGGCAATTCATCCGGCGCGGTTCCACCAGTAGCACCGCTGGAGCTGGCAAAGCGGGGTTCGCTGTTCCTGACGCGCCCCACGCTATTCGACTACATCCGAACGCGCAACGCCCTCGTCAGAGCGGTTCAAGAATTGTTCGAGCTCGTCTCACGCGGCGTCATCAACGTCCATATCGGCCAAGCATTCCCACTCAAGGAGGCAGCGCAGGCGCATCGCGAGCTCGAAGCTCGAAGGACGACGGGCTCGACAGTACTAATGCCTTAATGCCGCCTAGTTAAGGCGGCGGTTGACTGTTGACAGTGGCGGTTGACAGTCAGAGTACGCGTCTTCTCTGACCGTCAATGGTCAAGCTCTCAACCGCGTTTCTGCCTGCAGACCACCGACTGCAGACTGCGGATTCATCCTGCTAGCCTGCTCTTTCTCTGGCCGCAGACCGCGGACCGCAGACCTTTTCTCACTTGGCCGTAATCGGTTGCCACTTCGGCTGGCTCGCGACGCGATCACACCAACCACGAATGTTCGGATAGGGAGCAAGATCGAACCCGCCTTCGTGCGCGACGTGTGTATAGGCAAAGAGCGCGATGTCTGCCAGCGTGTAGCGTTCTGCAACCAGATAGCGTCGGCCCCGAAGCCCTTCTTCGAGCACATCGAGTGCCGCGTAGCCGCCTTTCTTCTTCTCGATCAGATTCTCACCCAACTCGTTGCGAGTCTTGCCGAGTGTGCTGACCCAGAAGCGAGCAGTGCCGATCGTCGGCTCGAGATTGTATTGCTCGAAGCACATCCACTGCCACATCCGGCCGCGATCGAATGCTTCCTCCGGAATGAGGTCCGTGCCGTCGGCGAGAAACGCAATGATGGCGTGGCTTTCGGGCAAATAACCCTTGCCGGGGACTTCCAACACTGGAATGCGGCCGTTCGGATTCTTCGCCAAAAACTCGGGAGTTCTCGATCCGCCGCTCTTGATGTCGACATCGATGAACTCATAGGCAAGCTGCAGATGTTTGAGAACTAAACGGCACTTGTAGCCGTTTCCCGAGGGCAGGTAATCGAAAAGTCGGTACATACTCGCTCCACTTCAACCTATCCGCGAGAGCAGTACTCTCTTCGGATCTCACCGCGCGCAGCCGCGCTACGCGGTCGATTACTCGATCGCGGTTTCAAACACCTGCCCTCAAGATGTTCGAGACCAGAACGGCTCGGATTCGCGCCTCTTACCGACGCTTATGCTCGCAGAGTCGTCGCTCCGCGCAAGATCGCCAGTGCTCCGCTGCGCACTACTTCGATTACCTCGCCAAAATTCCCCGCTTCGGCGATGAATCGATTGATTTGCGATTCGCTATCCGTCAGCTCGACGGTAAAACTTTCTGGATCATCCGACAAGATCTTTCCACCGGCTTTTTGCACGCTCGTGCGCAACGTGGTGAGCAAGCTAGGCGGCGTCTTCAACTTCAGCAGCAACAACTCGCGCTCCACGTGTTGGTCGCGCGTCAGATCGTCGACGTTCACGACGTCGATCAACTTCAGCGACTGATTGACGATCTGTTGAATGACGGCGGGAGTGCCGCTCGTCACCAGCGTCAAGCGCGAGATGGTCGGATCATCGGTCGGCGCGACGTTCAAGGATTCGATGTTGTACCCGCGTGTCGAGAACAGACTCGTAACGCGAGTCAGTGCACCCACCTCGTTCTGCAGAAGAATAGAAATGATGTGACGCTTACGCGTGGTCATCCCGATGTGTCCTCATGGTGCCTGCCGCCTAGTCAAGGCGCGTTGCGGCAGGCTCGTCGTTGTCGTCTTTGAAAGCCCCGCACCCGGAGCAACTTCCACACAGGATACGGGATGGTGTCGGCAATCGCCTAGAGAGACGCGCTATCGAGGGCGCTGGAACACTGTAACGCGCAGGTGAATTTGCAGCCAAACCACACGTAAATACACGCAAATAGACGTTGGGGGAGGGATGCTGCTAGTCTCTTTGCACTGCATTACGCTCGCCGCCGGCCCCTCGAGCCAAGGCGTTTTGGATAAGTCCCGTGAAACACAACTACGCCGCGTTCAATTCGCCTGCGCACCCGTTGGCTGGGAAGCCGATGTCGGGTGCCGAAATCATCGTACAAGTGATCGCCGACGAAGGTGTCGACACGATCTTCGGCTACAGCGGAGGAGCGATTCTCCCGACCTATGACGCCATCTTCGTCTACAACCAAGACGCGGCAAGCGAGAATCGCACACAGATTCCGTTGATCGTGCCGGCGAATGAGCAAGGTGCCGGATTCATGGCGGCGGGTTATGCGCGCGGCAGTGGAAAAGTGGGCGTCTGTGTGGTGACCTCGGGTCCGGGCGCAACGAACACGGTCACTCCGGTGCGGGACTGCATGGCTGATTCCGTACCCATCGTCGTGATTTGCGGTCAAGTTCCCACCGCTGCAATCGGCAGCGATGCCTTCCAGGAGGCTCCGGTCGCCAGCATCATGGGTTCGGTGGCAAAGCATGTATTTCTCGTGACCGATGCCACGAAGCTCGAAGCCACGATCCGAACTGCGTTCGAGATTGCGCGCACCGGTCGGCCCGGGCCAGTCGTCGTCGATGTTCCCAAAGACGTTCAGAATTGGCGCGGCGCATTTCAAGGCAGCGGTGTATTGCCGATCGCCGGCTATCGCCATCGCATGAATCGGCTCGCCCGCAATGTCTTGACCGAAGAGCAGAGCGAGTCCCTTTTCGAGATGCTGGGCAAGGCGAAGCGGCCGCTGATTTACGCAGGCGGTGGTGTCATTCATTCCGGCGCTTCGCAAGCGATGCGGGACTTTGCGCTCGAGTTCCAGATTCCGGTCGTCACCACGCTGATGGGGCTGGGCTCGTTCGATACAACCCAGTCCCTGGCAATGCGAATGCTCGGCATGCATGGCGCTGCATTCGCAAATTACGCGGTCGATGACTGCGACTTCTTGATCGCGCTCGGGGCGCGCTTCGATGACCGCGTGGCCGGAAATCCAGCGAAGTTCGCGCCACGGGCGAAGCACGTCGTGCAAATCGACATCGACATCTCGGAAATCAACAAGGTCAAGGCTGTCAGCTGGCATCACACCGGCCTTCTGCCCGAAGCCTTACGCGAGCTGCGGGCTTACGGCCGACGCGTCAGCTTCAAAGGCAACTGGAGCGAATGGCATGCGCACTGCGCGGCGCTCAAGCGCGACCACGCGATGAACTACGATCGCAATAGCGAGCTGATTCAGCCGTATTACGTCATCGAAGAAATCAACAAGCTCACGCGCGGTGAGGCCATCATCACCACCGGTGTCGGCCAGCATCAAATGTGGAGCGCGCAGTATTTCGATTTCAAGGATCCACGCTTGTGGCTGACTTCCGGCAGCATGGGCACGATGGGTTTCGGCTTGCCGGCCGCGATCGGTGCGCAAGTAGCGAATCCGAACAAGCTCGTCATCGACGTCGATGGCGATGCCAGTATTCGCATGAACCTGGGTGAGCTCGAGACGGTCACGACATACGACTTGCCGGTGAAGGTGGTCGTGCTCAACAACTGCGGCGATGGCATGGTCAAGCAATGGCAAAAGCTGTTCTTCAAAGGCCGGCTTTCCGCAAGCGATAAATCGCTGCATAAGAAAGATTTCATCAAGGCGGCTCAAGCGGATGGTTTCAAGTTCGCGATGCGCCTGGACCGCAAGGAAGACGTGCCGCGAGTCATCAAGGAATTCATCGAATTCAATGGACCGGCTTTCCTCGAAGTGATGATCGACCCGGACGCGGGCGTCTACCCCATGGTCGGTCCCGGCCAAGCGTACGACGAGATGATCACCGGCGATTTCATCACCTCCCGCCACAAGACCGAGATCCGAAGTCCGGATGAGTCGGAGATGTTCTGAGGAAAGGGAGTAATGATTAGGGGGTAGGGGATAGCAAGAATAAGAAGGTGTTCAGTCTGCGGCCCAGACTAAGAGCCGTTCTCGCATTCGAGTGTCGATCTGCTGACACACGTCTCAGCTTTGTTTCTATACCACGGACCAACTTTCTTTGACTTTTTCTTGCTACCCCCTACCCCCTAGTCATTACCCCCTTCTTCCATGCGCTATCTCCACACCATGGTCCGTGTGACCAATCTCGATGAATCGCTGAAGTTCTATTGCGACGGGCTCGGGTTGCGCGAAGTGCGGAGGACCGAGAACGAAAAGGCTCGATTCACGCTGGTGTTCTTGGAGGCACCTGGTGATGAACAAGCGCAGGTAGAGCTCACTTACAACTGGGATCCAGAGGATTACAAGATCGGCCGTGCGTTTGGCCATCTCGCATACGAAGTTGAAGACATCTATGCGACCTGCAAGCACTTGATGGATTGCGGCGTCACGATCAATCGACCACCGCGCGATGGCCGCATGGCGTTCGTACGCTCACCTGACAATATCTCAATCGAGCTTCTGCAAAAAGGCGGACCGCTACCGCCGGCAGAACCGTGGCTGTCGATGGGGAATACGGGGGAGTGGTGAGGAGGAGCGAGCAGTCCATGGTCTGCAGTCTGCAGTCCGTAGCCAGATAAAGCCGGATACGAAGTCCTTTTGCTGCGGGCTACAGACTGCAGAGTGCGACTAAAAAATTTCCACCAGTCCCGCGCCTCCCATTCCACCTCCGATACACATCGTGACGATGCCGAGCTTCGCGCCGCGGCGCTTTCCTTCGATCAGAATGTGGCCGGTCATTCGAGTGCCGGACATGCCGTAAGGATGGCCAATTGAAATCGCGCCGCCCGAGACGTTCAAGATTTCGTTCGGGATGCCGAGCTTGTCGCGGCAGTAGAGCACTTGCGAGGCGAACGCCTCGTTGAGCTCCCAGATGTCGATGTCATTCATGTTCTTGCCTTGGTTCTTGAGAAGCTTGGGTACGGCGAACACGGGTCCGATGCCCATCTCATCGGGATCGCACCCCGCAACCATCATTCCGCGAAATGCACCAAGTGCGTTCAAGCCTCGACGTTCGGCTTCCTTTGCTTCCATCAGTACCACAGCCGCTGCGCCATCCGAGAGTTGCGATGCGTTGCCCGCCGTGATGAAACGTCCTTGCTGAATGCGCTGTCCCGCCTTAAAAACCGGTTGCAACTTCTGCAGGTCGGCGAGCGTCGTGTTCGGTCGATTGCCTTCGTCGAGTTTAAGCGTCACTTCTTTCTGCGAGGTTGCGCCGGTTTCTTTGTCCGTCACGATCATGACGGATGACATCGGTGCGATTTCCTTGCTGTGGCGACCCTCGGCTTGCGCCTGCGCCGTGCGCTGCTGAGATTGCAGCGCGTACTCATCTTGCGCTTCGCGACTGATGCCATAACGATCCGCGACGATTTCGGCTGTCTCGATCATCGTCATATAAATTTGCGGCAGATTTGTGACCAGATAAGGATCTGCTGCGCGATAGCGATTCATTTTGTCGTTCTGAACCAGCGAAATGGATTCGACTCCGGCGGCCACCGCGATCTGCATGCCGTCTTCGACGATTTGTTTTGCTGCTGTCGCAATCGACATCAGACCTGAAGAACACTGACGATCGATCGTCATACCCGGCACGCTCGCCGGAAGTCCCGCCCGCAGCAGTGCTTGTCTGGCAACGTTGCCACCCGTGGAACCCTGCTGCAGCGCGCAGCCGACGATCACATCTTCGATTTCGGCGGGCTCGACTCCCGCTCGCTCGATTGCTTGCGAGATCGCATGAGCAGCCAACGCTTGACCCTGGGTGTCGTTGAATGCACCGCGATAGGCTTTGCCGATCGGAGTGCGAGCAACGGATACGATGACGGCTTCACGCATAACGGAACCTTTGGTTTGTAATTGACGGTGGACAGTCGGCGGCAGGCTAAGATCTACGGTTGGCTTTCGTGGCAACTAGCTATCATCCGTCATCCGGCCGAAAGTTTTGCCTTCGGCGGCTAGCTTTTCCAGCAGTGGCGAAATCACGAACTTGGGTCCCAGCTTGGTGCCGTAGGCTTTGAGCTTACCGACGATGTTCTGCAATCCGACCTTATCTGCGTAGTACATTGGTCCACCTCGGTAGGCAGGCCAGCCATAGCCGTTGATCCAGACGATGTCGATGTCTGAAGGACGAATTGCGATCTTCTCTTCGAGGATCTTCGCGCCTTCATTGATCATGGGATAAATGCAGCGCTCGAGGATCTCCGCTTCGGAGATGCTTCGTTTGCTCGTGCCGGCTTTGCTCATGAAGTCCTCGACGATTTTCTGAGTGATCGCCGAAGGTTTTGGATTGCGCTGATCGTCATAATCGTAATAGCCCGCGCCGCTCTTTTGGCCGCGCCGATCCATCTCGCACAAAACTTCTCGTATCGTCGAGCTGCTCGAAGCCTCCTTTCTCCATCCGAGATCGAGTCCCGCCAAGTCGGCCATTGCAAACGGGCCCATCGGTAATCCGAAATCGTATAGCACTTTGTCGATGTCCCACGGCATTGCGCCCTCCATCAGCATCGCCTGTGCCTGATCCTGCCGCGCGAATAGCATTCGGTTACCAACGAATCCGGGACATACACCGACGAGGACCGCAACCTTGCCGATTCTCTTCGCAAGCTGCATCGCGGTTGCGATGATTGGTTTTGAAGTCTGCTGGGCTCGCACGACTTCCAGCAATCGCATCACGTTGGCGGGTGAGAAGAAGTGCAATCCGATCACGTGCTGGGGACGCTGCGTGACGCTTGCAATCTCGTTGATGTCGAGTGCGGAGGTGTTCGTCGCGAGGATCGCATCCGGCTTCGCAGTCCTATCGAGCTTGGCGAATACCTCCTTCTTCACGTCCATGTTCTCGAAAACGGCTTCGATGATGAGATCGCAGTCACCCAGCGCCTCGAAACTGAGCGTGCCTTGCAGCATCTCCATCCGCTTCTCGACCTCGTCCACTTTGATGCGGCCGCGTTTTGCGGAGCTTTCGTAGTTCTTGCGAATGACGCCCAAGCCACGCTCGAGCGCGTCCTGTTTCGCTTCGACGATGGTGACTGGAATACCCACATTTGCGAAGTTCATCGCGATACCGCCGCCCATGGTGCCTGCGCCGAGAATCCCGACCTTCTTGATTGCGATCGTGGGCGTGCTTTCCGGCACATCCGGAATCTTCCAAACTTGTCGCTCGGCGAAAAATACATAGCGTTGCGCCGCCGATTGCTCACTGAGCATCAACTCATCGAACAATACACGCTCGACCTTCATGCCCTCTTCGAAAGATCGTGTCACGGCCGCCTCGACGGCACGAATCGCGTACTCGGGTGCGAGAAAACCGCGGGCCTTTTTCTCGATGCTCTTTCTGATTGCCGAGAACATTTGCAAGTTGTCGCGTGCGGCCATCGTTCGCTCGTTCAGGTCGCGAATCTTTCTCAAAGGACGCTGCTCGCGCACGATGCGCGTAGCAAAGTCGATCGCGTCTCGACGCAACTCGCCCTCCTGCGCGAGCTCATCGATTACCCCATTGCTTTGCAACGTAGCCGCAGACACGTGCTTGCCGGTAAGCATCATATCGAGGGCCATCTCCGCGCCGACGAGCCGGGGCAGACGTTGCGTGCCGCCAGCCCCTGGTATCAGTCCGAGATGCACCTCCGGCAGCCCGCATTTCGCCGACGGGACTGCGATTCGATAATGACAGCACAAGGCAACTTCGAACCCGCCTCCCAACGCGGTTCCGTGAATGGCAGCGACGACAGGTTTTGCGGAAGCTTCGATCGCCTCTTCCACTTCCAATAGATTCGGAGAACGCGGTGGTTTGCCGAACTCGGTGATATCGGCACCCGCAATGAATGTTTTGCCTTCGCAGATCAACACGATCGCTTGGAGTTCGGCCGATTCATTTGCCTGACGAACGCCGGCCACGATCGCCTCGCGCACCGCATGCGACAATGCATTTACCGGCGGGAAATTCAGCGTTAGAACTCCGATGCCGTTCTCGATGGATAAGGTGGCTGCGGAACCAATGGCAAGCATGCATATCTCCACGGAGGCAAGGCGTCACAACCTCAGCGCGCCGCGGAATTTCGATTCGCGCGCCGGCGAGTGTTGAAAGGCAGGCCGCGATTATAGGTGCTAAACACGCCGGACCAAGCCGCCGCAGGAGCGATTCAGCCTGCGATCTCGGTAATCACTGAGATGCTGCGCTCACAGAGGAGCCGATCGCTCGTTCCGCTTTCAAGTTACAACCGTATACAACAGGTTCCGTCTCGCAAACGTCTGGCGGGCCATTGCTGTGCCAAAAAGCGGTCAAGCCAGCAGCGCCAATGGTTTCCTGGAATCGCGAATGCTGCCGCAAGAAATCCGCTCGAGGCAGCCACAGCATGCGCAACGGCGCGTGGACATTCTCTCGCTGCAAACGAGAGATTCGATTGAAGACGAACTCCGACTGCTTGAGCGCAACTCCGCAGAGAATTTCGGTTGATGCATCGATGAATCCCTCATTCGCGGCGCGCGTGATAGCCTTTAACGCATCGGGCACCAGCTGGCGATTGCCTGCAGCGCGCAACATCGGTGCGGCCCACATATCGAACTCCGCGCCGCTCATTGCTCCACGTAAGAGGCGGCTGGCCGTGCGCCGTTCACCTTGCAGAACTGCTGCCAGTGCGCGTACGCGAGCTGCGTAAGCAGGGAGCGCATCCGGGATCGCCTGTTCCGGCGCGGTTCCGAGCTGCGCATAGGCGAGACATTCCGACGCGCCCGCATTGCGCGGCTGCAAAGTAAGTACCCGCATTGCGTATGTCAGACTTTCGCCATAGTGACCTGCGTCTGCGTGCAAGCAAGCGAGTCCTTCGAGGGCTCCTGCGAGATTCGAGTCCAGCGATAGCGCCCAGCGGAATTTCTCATGAGCCGCGATCCAATCACTGTTTCTCAAGTCCACCATGGCCAGTGCTGTGTGGGCTTCCGGTAAATTCTCATCGAGCTGAAGCGCGTGTTCGGCACTGGATTCGGCTAGGTCTGTGAGCGAAGTGAGATCATCGCCGCCCAAACTCAGATACCCGATTGCCAGTGCTCCCCATGCTCGAGCGAATTCTCGGTGCGCTCGCGTCAATGCTTCGAGTCTTTCCACCGCGCGCGCGCGAGGCCTCGAAGCGACCGGTCGGGTGATGCCGGATGCACTGGGGCCAAGCAGCTCGTTGGCGGTGCGCACATACAATTCGTACGCGCGCTCATCTTTCGTGCCGATGAAGGCACTCCAGTCTCCCGAAGCATGCGATGCATCGAGAAACGAGGGCAGAGCGTGCGCCAGCGCAGTGACCGTGGCGAGTTGCACCTTGGGTGACAGAGCTACTTGTTGTTGCCGCTCCAGGACTTGATCGGGCGCAATCAGCTTCAAGCTGGCTTGCGAACGATCAGCAGAGAGCTCGATGGAGAGAAGAAACGCCGAGCCGGTAGCAGCAGAACCCGAGGCGACGTGCATCTGCCCGCGCCTCAGCAGATAATTCAGTTCTCGTTGTAGCCAGGCAACTTGCTCCGCTCCCTTATCGGTTTCGGATGGAATGGAAACGAGAGTCCGCAACGGCTTTACCGCATGGAATTCCTCGCGGGCCGGTGGAGGCGCGGGTGCGGGAGGCGGCTCTTCCTTTGTACAAGCGTGCAACGCTACACAGCTGGCCAGCAGATAGGCGTACGGACGATAAGATGTTTCGGTACTCACATTGCAATAGTTGCCGAGCTTGATGTGAGCGCGCAAGCTGCTGCGCGAGTCATCGCACGGCCATGCAGTCAACAATGCACCTCCGATGTACTCTTCTAACCGCTAACCGCTAACCGCTTCGCAAGACCATGTCAGATCGACCCAATCTCTATCTATTGCGCGCTGCAGACATCGAGGCCCGCGCACAAAGCTTCTCTCATCCTTGGAACCCTCGCTCGGAGCTCATCGGTTACGCGCTTGCGAAGTCGACTGGCTTACGCCGACTGGGAGTCACCATCGCGCGCATGCCTCCAGGCAAAGAATCCTTCGTGTATCACTCTCATTGGACCGAAGAGGAGTGGATTTACATTCTATCGGGCCGGGGAATTGCTCGGATCGATGGCACCGACTACGAGGTCGGCGCCGGGGATTTCATGGCTTTTCCCGTACCCGGCGTTGCGCATCATCTGCGCAATCCCTTCGAATCAGAGCTTGTCTATTTGATGGGCGGTGAAAACCGCGACGTTGAGATTGCCGACTTCCCTGAGCTAGGCAAGCGCATGTTCCGCCACGCCAAAGGCGTGGATATTTTCGACTTGGATGCAGGCAACCCGTTTGGACCGCTGGAGGAGTGATTTGCGGCGTCAGGCGTGCGGGTAGCAGCGCTGAATCGTGACTCGTGATTGGTGATCAGCGGGTCGTCGGAAAAATCTGAAGAGTCAACCTTCCTCTCTGACCACCCGCGACCCGCTAGTCACGAGTCACTTGTAAGCACGTGCGCGTTGGCGCTCCCATCGCGCTACCTCCAACGATTACCGCCTTGATCCTGCACCAGTGCGAGCTCTGAGCGGCGGGGCAAGCCTCTGAAGGTCGACGCGCGGACGAACACTTTTGCGCGGCTGTCCGCGTCGAAGGAACCTTCAGCCCCTTCGATGTGACTGTTGGAAACGTGCACCGTGCCATCTTGCACGACGATGCCGGTTCCGCTCGCTACGATGCGGCTGTTCGTGATGTAAAGCTCGCAGCCGCCGCGCACGGTGATCGCATCGCCTTCGACGAAGATCTCGCGGTTGTCGAAATGCACCATGCGCGCGCCTTCGCAGATGATGGGTTCAGAAGCATTCTCCGCTGCTGCTTGCGCACCGCCTTCGGATGCAGGACCGGAGCTCACGATGCTCACTCCAGGTCCCGTGACGCGCACTTGGCCTTCGTTGCGCTCGATGGTGTACCCGGCAGTGACGTCGTTCGAGGCACCCTGCGAGGCGGCTCGTGGTTCAGCGTTCGGTTCATCTATGTCCGTTGCTTCGGCGCTCCGACTTGCCGTAGCTGCAGGCTCGGACTCTTGCATCTGTGATTGTGATGTCGGCGAGGTTGCGAGCTGCGAGACTGGCGCGGCGGCGAGCTCGTTCAATTTAACGGCCGAGACTTCGCCGGTCTGCTTATTTCGCAGAGTAAAGACTCGAGAATTCGAATCGGTCGCCACCAACTCGATCTGAGGGTTTCGTGCGAGCGCCGCGCTAGCCCATTCCATCGTTCTGTCGTGATCCGCGGCGGCGGCTGGCGCCGGTGTCGAGGCCGCCTCCGATGTTTCGACCTTGTCATCGACGCAGGCCGTGAGCAGCACGGAAGAGCAAACCAGCATCGATCCGATCAATTGCCGAATCAGCTTCGAACGAATTGCGCGGTTCATAATCTCTCCTCGAATTTCTTGCGACCGAGAATCGGCCTTAGCCTGTTAGTTTGCTCAGCAACTCCGCTTCACGTTCCGGTGTGAGCCCCGCTCGCAACTTCTGCTCTTCGGCAGGTCGTGTGCGATGCCAAGACAAGGTATCCGTGACCGTGGTCGCCGCGTCGCGGAAGTGCAATCCTCTTGCGATTGCGCGCGCCGGATTCACGAGTGCTGCTCCAGCGTATTCGCCCTTGGTCGGCGACCAGATCGGGATCTCACCGCTGTCGAGCAACTTGTTCGATTCCAGAAATGCCTCGTCAGCCCAGCGAAACTTCGTGTCTGCCTTGGTAATGCGTTTGGAAATTTCCAACAACTCGCCGATAGTAACTTCGCGAGGCGGATTACAGATGTTGAAGCGGCCAGTGATGCCTTCCTCGACGCAAGCGCGGGTGAAATCCGTGAGATCGCGAACATCTACAAACTGGATCGGGTCTTTCGGGGTGCCGGGAGCGAGCATCTCGCCGCCTCGCGCAACTCTCACGGGCCAATAGGTAAAACGATCCGTGTGATCGCCGGGGCCCACAATATAGGTCGGTCGAAGAATCGTCGCGCGCGCTCCGAATGCCTGCTCGACAGCTTTCTCGCACAATGCTTTTAAGCCGCCGTAGGTTTCGCCATTGACCTGCTCCACTGAAGGGTCGGGCAGGGTCGCCGTCGGATAATCTTCATCGATTCCGGGCTTGGTCAAATTTGCATAAGCGGAAATGCTGGAGACAAAGATGTAACGTTCGGCTCGTTCCTTCAATAACTCTGCCGAGAGCCGAACGTGTCGTGGCACGTAACCGGAGTTATCTATTACCACATCCCAGTTGCCGTCGCGCAATGCATCGAGCTCGCCGTTTCGATCGCCGATCAGCGTTTCGATCTTTGGGAAAAGCGCGGCGTTGCGTTTGCCGCGGTTGAACAACGTCAGCGTATGTCCGCGAGCACTCAGGGCTTCGACGAAATGCGGCCCAATGAAACCCGTACCGCCTAAGATCAGAACGCGCAGTGATTTTGTTGCGAAAGCCGAGGAACTCACCGAAACACTCAATGCTGCGGCCGTTAGTTTGATCGCGTCGCGACGGTTCATAGAGGCATAAGCTGCGTGTCGAGGTGAAAATGTGTAGAGGTCAGATGACAGATTTCCCAGATCAAGATCAAGAGATTCTCGCTTCTGACGTCCAACGTCTACACCTTTGTCGCCGCTACTCGCTATTCGAGCTTACATCGCTCTCTGATTCAACGGGGGCTGTAGCCGGAACAATGGGATCCACGGGCCCGGGCTGCACGTATTGTCCCAGCCACTTGCGCTTGGTCTCATACCAAAACAATGAGTTCTGCGGCTTGAGGATCCAGTGGTTCTCATCCGGGAAGTAAACGAATTGGCTGGGCACGCCGCGGTTCTGCAGGGTATGGAACAATTCGATGCCATGATTGACCGGTACACGCAGATCTTGTTGGCCGTGAATCACCAGCGTCGGAGTTCGGAAGCTCGCTGCACTCATGTGCGGGGAGTTGCGATTGAAGCGGTCCAGATCCTCCCAGAATTCTCCGAAGCGTTTCTTCGATGCACCATAGTCGCTTGCGTACTGTGTATAGGAGTTGTACACGGCTGCATGCGCAACCAAGGTCTTGAAAGGATGTTCGTGCCCCAGCAAATAGCTCGCTAGGTAGCCGCCGAAGCTGCCGCCGCCTGCAGCCATTCGCTCGCTGTCGATCCAGGGTTGATTCGCGAACCATTCGGCCGCTTTGAGGGTGTCTTGATAGGGTAGATCTGCCCATTCCTTCGTGATCGAGTCCGTCCAGGCTTGGCCGAAGCCGCTGGATCCGTGGAAGTTGTGCCAAGCCGTAACGTAACCCCAGTTTGCGAACACCTGGGCGTTCCATCGCCATTGATAGCCGTCGGTCATGGCGTTGTGCGGACCGCCGTGCAGCAACAAATACAACGGCCAGCGCTTCTCAGCGGTGAAGTCGGGTGGATACACGATCCACATCTGGACCTCTTCGCCATTCGCGCCTGGATACGTCACGCTTTCGACACGGCCCTGGGTGAGGTTCGCGAGCGCAGTGTCGTTGAAGTCGGAAAGTTTAGTCGCGGAGCCGTTGCGAGCGATGATGCTCACCAGCGTGGGTGGTTCGACGAAACTTTGACGCAAACCAACGATGACAGGTCCGTTGCCCGCGACTGCGAGTGAAGAGAAGCTGTGCTCGCGAGTGATCGCGCGCGGTGCACCGCCGCCAACGTCGAAGCGGTAGATGCGACGCACTCCGGCGTCATCGATCGATCCGAAAAGACTGTCCGCCTCCGGCGACCACACGAGCCCATCGACGGATCGATCCCAATCTTCCGTGAGCGAGCGGACGGTGCGCGCCTTGCGATCGAAGAGCATCAAGCGCGCGCGATCGGCATAGAAATCTTTGATGCGCTGCTGGCGAAACGCGATCAAGCGACCGTCCGGGCTATACATGGGGCCGACATCGTCCGCAGGATTGTTCGCCGTGATGTTTGTCGGCATGCCGTTTTCGATCGGCATGATGAAGATGTCGAAATTCTGGTCGATGCCTGTGCCATCCGTGTCGGACGCAAAGGCGATTTCGGTTCCATCCGCGGAGATGTCATACGAGCTCGCATCGGGCTCCGCAACGTCCAAGGACAAGCCAGAGCGCACCGTGATCGCAATGGGTTCGCCACCGTTGATGCCGATCGAGTACACGTGCGTGGCTCGATGATCGAGGAAGCGATCCCAGTACGCGATTGGCGCCCTGTTCCACACCTGGGCGGTCATCTTCGGTTCGGCGCGCTCTTTCATGCGCTGCGCCATTTCCGGCCATGTCTTCAACTCCGGCCAGATCTGCGACAGGAAGGCGATGCGCTTCGAATCGGGAAACCATTTAGGACCGATCACCCCGGTGGGTACATTGGTGACTCTGCGTGCTTCGCCGCCATCGACGGGAATGACATAAAGCTGAGCTTCTTCGTCTTCGCCGCGTTTGGAAACGAAGGCGATCAACTGTCCGTCCGGACTCCATGCCGGTGAGCTGTCGTTCGCTTCACCGCTCGTGAGCTGGCGGGAACGGCCAGGCTTCGTGGGTACAAGCCACAGGTCAGTGTTGCTTTTATTTTCTGCAACATCGTAAGCAGTAACGGGCACGACGGCCATGCGTCCATCGGGCGAGATCGCCGGGTCGGCGAGACGCTTCAGTCCCCACATCGCCTCAGCGGTGAAGGGCTGACTTTGCGCCTGGGATAGCGAACTCGCGCACAAAACACACACCGCGAGCAACTGCGCGTTGAACTTACTCGTCATCAGTCGTGTCATTCTCGAACCTCGAACGGTTGTGGTCGTTTTCAAGTGTGCCAAGCGAGTCCGTTTGCGGGTGCCGAAGCTGAGAAGTGGATCCATTTCTTGCGAGGCCTAGGTACGTAAAATCCGTCTTCACATTCAATTGGGCGCGATGCTCCAGCATATGTCAGCTGCGCGATGCAGTGCGACTGTCGGGTTGGAAACGCCACAGAGGGTTATAAGTGATCCACGCGAAACATCGAAATCGTCTTCCGATACCACAGCCTGCCGTGATTCACGTGCGACGCTCTTATGCGGAGAGCCGTTACGGTCAAATCCATCTCTGGACTGCGTACCCATCCGGCGGCGGCTTCGACGAGCGCATGCCGGTTGTGTGCCTGCATCACAGCGGCGGTTCGGGACGATTGTTCGGGCCGATGCTCAAAGAGCTCGGCAGCGACCGCAGTATCTATGCTCCTGACCTTCCAGGTCATGGCACGTCCGATGCTCCGAATGGTAAGGCGAGCGTAGCGGACTTGGCGGCCGCAGTCGGCGACTTTCTCGATGGCTTGCGGTTGCGTCAAGTCGATGTGTTCGGCTACCAACTCGGCGCGGCTGTCGCTGCCGAGCTCGCAATCACGCGTCCACAGCAGATTCGGCGAATAATGTTGTGGGGCGTGCCCGCGTACTCTTCTCAGGATCGAGTGACTCTGCTTCAACATCCGGCTGCGATCGGTTCTCGCGAGGACGGGAGCGACGTTGCCGAAGAGTGGCAGCGTATGCTCGAGCGCCGTGGACCGGGCGTCCCTCCGGCTGCACTTGCCGAAGATTTCGCTGACCGTTTGCGTGCGGGCGTGCATGGTGTGAAAGGGTTGGCCGCTGCGTTGGATTACGCCCCGAGCGAGCGATTGCCGCTGGTGAAGCAACCCACCTTGGTGCTTCGGCTCAAAGATGAATTCTGGGAGCAAGCACCGCGAATACGAGGCGCACTGAGCAATGGCTCGATGCTCGATCTTTCGGATTTCGGCCAAGGATTCTTGAGCGCGGCGCCACAACGCTTCGCCTCGGTCGCTCGCGAGTTCCTCGATCGATAGCCTATTCTCGAGCGGTCTGAGCGATCGAGCTCAGACCGCTTGGTGCCAACTCCAGGCACAGGTGAGGCCTACGGTCAATGCCGTCGTCCCCCAACGCGAGGCAAGCACGGCCGCCGACTTCAAATCCAAAGCGCGCGTGATCGCGATGCTGCCGATGGTCGGCACGACCAGCGCCAGCCAAGTGAGTCCGCCGAAATAAAGCCCGCGTACCCACCATCTCGGATCGGAAATTGCCGCGAGTCCCCAGCTCAGCCAGAACAGAAACGCGAGCGCGATTCCGCATCCCATGTGCAGCAGCGCTTCGCTTGCAGTCGGCTCGGCGCGCGAAATTACGGCACTTCTTCGAACGAGACCGACTGCCGACCACAGTGCCGAATGGGCGAGCACGCTGACCAGGCCGCCCAGCGAACCGGTCAGAAGCATTTGGGTCAGCTCCATGGAGAGTTGAGAGATGAAAGAAGCGGATAGCGGATGGCGGATAGCGGATAGGGTGAGGTGCCGGAGCGGTCGATAGATTGGGCAGCGAGGTTCTGCGAACGTTTACGTCTTGGTCGTGCGAGCTCGCCCGCTTTCGACCTATCCGCCATCCGCCATCCGCTATCCGCTTCTCTCATGCTCATATCTTCAGCGCCCGATCTAATCCCTGGAGCATTTTTTCAACCTCGTCGTGAGTGTTGAAGATGTGGACCGACAGGCGCAGCGCGCCCAATGTCGAATCGGGCCATTCGATCCCGCGCACATACACGCGATTGCCTCGCGCCAGCGAGGTCGCGAGATCCATACCACTGTGGCGAGCACTGCGCAGCGTGAGGATGCCTGCCCACAAGCCCGGCCGCGCTGGAGTCAGAATCTCTATGTTGGCGAGTTGCTGAATCCGTAGCCGCGCATAAATCGCCAACTCGCGAACGCGCGCTTCGATCTTCGAGCGCCCCACTTGCTGCTGAAATTCGATGGCAGATTCCGTACCGCGAAGCGCAGGCCAAAGCTTGGGCACGATGTTGCCGAGCTTGTGCAGCGTAGCCGGTGCAGCCTCGTGACCCAATGCTTGCGTGGGGCTGAAAATCGGTGGCGAGGCATCGAGTCCGCGCGGCTCGATCGGCCAAATGCGATCTAGCATCTCTCTACGAACGAAAAGCGCGCCCGTTCCATGGCTGCCTCCGATCCATTTGTGAAAGCACGTCGCATAAAAGTCGCAACCCAGATCGCGCAGTTGAAAATCGAGCATCCCTACGGCTTGGGCGCCGTCGACGACGCTGATGATGTTGCGTTGACGTGCGAACTGGCACAGATCCGCCACCGGCAGCAGAGCCCCATCGGCGTACTGCACATGAGAGAACGCGAGCACTTTCGTTCGGTCGGTTACTGCACCCGCGAACAGTCCAAGCGCCTGTTCCGGCCCCGTCATGGGGGTGGGTAAGTCAATCTGTTTGACGATGATGCCGCGCCGGCGCGCCTGAACCAGCCACGGTGTCAAAGCAGAAGGATGCTCGCGTGAAGTAGTAAGCACCTCATCGCCGGCGTTCAAATCCAACCCTAGTGCAACCAAGCTCAGCGCTTCGCCGGCGCCATGCGTGAATAACAGCTCATCCGCATCGCATCCTAGAAAAGCGGCAAAGCGAGTCGCAAGGCGGGCAGACTCGGTTGCCCAATGGCTTCCGGATGTGGTCGTCGCGAGCGCCAAGCTTTGGGCTTCGCGTGCTCGGTATTCGGCCGCCATCGCTGCGCGCAGCGTAGGTCCGGCGGTCGCGACGTCGAGGTACGCGATTTGCTGTTCGAGCACCGGCTGTGTCTTCACCCAGGCCCACAGCTCCCTCGAGGACGAGGGGATCGTCCCGTTCTGTGCGGAGCTGATTTGGGTCGCGCTCAACGATGCGAGGCCGGCAGTCGCAGTCAGTAGTTCTCGGCGGCTCAATGAAGTCGGCATAAGATCGTCAGGAATGTAGATCTCTATAAACGGTGCATTATTGCAGGTCGCTCGATTCGGCTGTCGATAGGTGCGTCAGCGGGCGCAGGTTCGAACATGGACGGCCCCATGAACGCCACGCTTACCATAGCGATGCCGAACACCACGGGAAGAGCCTTTTTCAACACTCTACCAGGGCCACCACCGAGAATTACTGGAAGTCTGCTGATGAGCCCGCAGACCCTCGCTCACATTCCTGCTACCGTAGCGTTCGATCAAAAACTAGCTTTCCTCTGGCATCGATGTCCCACGACTATCTCGAACGCATCTTGAAGGCGCGCGTCTATGACGTTGCGATCGAATCTCCCCTCGAGCCGGCTAGCCGCTTGAGTCGGCGTCTAGGCAATGAGGTTCTCTTCAAGCGTGAAGACCTGCAGCCGGTATTCTCGTTCAAGCTTCGTGGCGCTTATAATAAGATCGCTCACTTGTCCGAGACGGCCGCGCAGCGCGGCGTCATTTGCGCCTCTGCCGGCAACCACGCGCAAGGGGTTGCTCTGGCCGCCAAACGCCGCGGTATTCCCGCCACGATCGTGATGCCACAGACCACGCCGCAGATCAAAGTGCAGGCAGTGATCGACCTGGGCGGCGAAATAGTCTTGCATGGCGATGACTACGATCAAGCCTACGAGCACGCTTTGACGCTGGCGCGCGATCGCCAGCTCACGTTCATCCATCCGTTCGATGACCCTGACGTCATTGCGGGCCAGGGGACGATCGGTATGGAAATACTGCGCCAGCATTCGGGCGATGAAATCGACGCGATTTTTATCGCGGTGGGCGGCGGCGGCTTGATTGCGGGCGTCGCGGCATATGTGAAGTACCTCTTCCCAAAGATTCGCATCATCGGTGTCGAACCCGAAGATGCCGATGCCATGTATCGATCTCTTCAGAAAGGTTCGCGTGTCACTTTGGATCGCGTCGGAATCTTCGCGGATGGTGTCGCGGTACGCCGAGTTGGCGAGGAGACATTTCGACTGGCCCGCGAGTACATCGACGAAGTGATCACCGTTAGCACGGACGAAGTCTGCGCTGCGATCCAGGACATCTTCGAAGACAACCGTACCATCGTCGAGCCGGCCGGGGCGTTGCCGGTCGCCGGCATCAAACGCTATGTCGCGCGCGAGCAGTGCAAAGGCAAAACCTTCGTCTCGATCAACTGCGGGGCGAACGTGAACTTCGATCGGCTGCGGCACATCGCGGAGCGCGCCGATATCGGCGGCCAGCGCGAAGCGCTGATCGCGGTGGAAATCCCGGAGGAGAAGGGGAGCTTCTTGCGTTTCTGCGAAGCGCTTGGCCGGCGCGGGGTAACCGAATTCAATTATCGCTACAGCAACGCCAGCGCCGCGCAACTGTTCGTTGGCCTCGCTCTATCTGAAGGTCGCAAAGAGAAAGAAGCGGTGATCTCGCAGCTCAAGCAAGCGAGCTATGCCGTTGTCGACATGAGCGACAATGAAATGGCAAAGCTGCACGTCCGTTATATGGTGGGTGGCCATTCGCAAGGAATAGCAAACGAAAGACTGTTCCGATTCGAATTTCCGGAGCGGCCGGGCGCACTGCTCAAGTTCCTGAACGCGATCGGCACGCAATGGAATATCACTTTGTTTCACTACCGCAATCATGGTTCAGACTACGGTCGAGTCTTGGCTGGCATTCAAATTCCCGCCGCACAAAGCGTCGACTTCGACTTGCACGTAAAAGAGTTGAAGTACGTCTACGCGGAGGAGACGGACAATCCGGCGTACAAGATGTTCTTGGGTGCCAAGTGATGAAGGTGATG
>JAICPY010000127.1 GCA_025929585.1 Steroidobacter sp. | reverse complement strand
TGCAGCTTCTCCTTGTCGTAGTCGCTGGTCGCATCTTCGATCTGCTGACGAATCTGCTCGACGCGAGCCTTGATGTCGGAGTTCTTGCCTTTGCCGTCGATGATCGTGGTGTTCTCTTTCTCCACGACGATCTTCTTCGCTTCGCCGAGGTCGTTCAACGTCGCCTTCTCGAGCGACAGACCGACTTCATCGGAGATCACAACGCCGCCCGTGAGGATGGCGATGTCTTGCAGCATGGCTTTACGACGATCGCCGAAGCCCGGAGCCTTGACGGCTGCGACCTTGACGATGCCACGGATCGTGTTGACGACCAACGTAGCAAGCGCTTCGCCTTCGACGTCTTCAGCGACGACGAGCAGCGGACGGCCGGCCTTCGCGATGCCTTCCAACAGGGGCAGCATTTCGCGAACGTTGGAGATCTTCTTCTCGTACAGCAGGACGAACGGATTCTCGAGCTCCGCAGTCTGGTTCTGCTGGTTGTTGATGAAGTAAGGCGACAGATAGCCGCGGTCGAACTGCATACCTTCGACGACGTCGAGCTCGTTTTGCAGGCCCGAACCTTCTTCAACGGTGATCACGCCTTCTTTGCCGACCTTTTCCATCGCATCGGCAATGGTCTTGCCAATCGATTCATCGGAGTTCGCGGAGATCGTGCCGACCTGCGCAATCGCCTTCTGATCTTTGCAAGGCTTGGACAAGCGCTTCAGCTCTTCAACCGCCGTGGTGACGGCAGCGTCGATACCGCGCTTCAGATCCATCGGGTTCGCGCCGGCAGCGACGGCCTTCAGGCCTTCACGCACGATCGCTTGAGCGAGCACGGTTGCGGTCGTCGTACCGTCACCGGCTTCATCGGAGGTGTTGGAAGCAACTTCCTTCACCATCTGAGCGCCCATGTTCTCGAACTTGTCCTTGAGCTCGATTTCCTTCGCGACCGACACGCCGTCCTTCGTGACAGTGGGGGCGCCGAAGCTCTTCTCGAGCACCGCATTGCGGCCCTTGGGGCCGAGCGTTGCCTTGACGGCATTCGCGAGGACATTCACGCCCTTCAGCATGCGCGCGCGGGCGTCATCACTGAAACGTACTTCTTTAGCAGCCATATGAGTTCAACCTCTAACTAGAATTTCTTGGAACCGGAAGTGGAGAAAAGCACCCTCACCCGCCGCTTCGCTTGCGGCCTCTCCCTTGAGGGAGAGGCGACGATGCGAAGCAGGATGAGCGCTGCGTTGCAGCTTGCTTATTTCTCGATCACCGCCATGACGTCTTCCTCGCGCATGACGAGGAGCTCTTCGCCATCGACTTTCACTTCAGTGCCGCTGTACTTGCCGAACAGGATGTTGTCGCCGACCTTGACGTCTAGCGGACGAACATTGCCGTCTTCGAGGATCTTGCCCTTGCCCACGGCGATGACTTTGCCCTTGATCGGCTTCTCGGTCGCCGAGTCGGGGATCACGATGCCGCCGGGGGTGGTGCGCTCTTCTTCAAGGCGCTTGATGATCACGCGATCGTGCAACGGGCGAATCTTCAGTTTGTCAGCCATAGCTCAAACCTCGAGTCAAAAGACGAAAAAGGTAATAAAATACGTGGGTTACGTGGGGCGGTGGAAGCTTGCCAGGATCCCCTAAGCGCTTAGCACTCACCCCATGCGGGTGCTAATAATAGGCGCGGGAACGCGAATTTCAAGAGGTATGAGAGGTGAATCACGTGCAGGCGTGTAAGGTCGGGCGCCTAGCGGCGGTCTAAAGCCCACGTATGCGCTTCCCACACACGTCTGCACCTTCGCACCTCTTTACGATTGAGCCGGCAGCGCGGAGGACTAATCATGCAAACTCCTGATGACACTGGGGAAGTCGTTCTCGCCCTCACCACCTGCCCAGATGCTCAGAGTGCGAAGGCACTGGGCGAAGCTTTGGTGCAGGAGCGATTGGCTACCTGCGTCAATCGAGTGTCAGGGGTGGCCTCGACTTACTTTTGGGACGGGCGTCTGCAGGATGAGTCCGAGATTCTGTTAATCATTAAGACTAGCTCCGCCCGGGTGGAGGAGCTTCAGGCGAAGCTTAAGACACTGCACCCATACGAGCTTCCCGAGCTGATCATCTTGCCGGTCATCGGCGGGAACGAAGCGTACTTGCAATGGGTCCGAGAAGGCGTGGAACAGGAACGACGCACAGAATGATTCGAACTACTCACAACGGAACTTCGCCAGCGAGCTTGCCTATCAAATCCAAGTTCTTCGCATTGATGAGCATGATCGCGCTCGCGTTCATCGCATTGCCATCGATTGCTAAAGACGACTTCTTGCGACCCGAGCAGGCTTATCGCTATTCAGTACGCACGGAGGCGGACAGAGTCATCGTGAGCTGGACGGTGGAGCCCGGTTATTACTTGTACAAGAAGAAGATGGGGATCGCCTCCTCGCTTTCCAGCTTGCAGCTCGGTGAACCCGAGTGGCCGCGAGGCGAAGACCACGAGGATGAATTCTTCGGTAAGCAAGAGATCTATCGCGGCACGTTCGAGGTCCCGGTGCCCATCATCGAGCATGGTTCGAGGCCCGCAAAGCTTCCGCTTGAACTGAAGCTGCAAGGGTGTGCCGATGCAGGGTTGTGCTATCCGCCGCAGTTGTGGAAAACGGAAGTTGCCCTCGCGTCCGCGGCGCCTATTCAGCGCGCTGCGAGCGGAGCCGGCGGTCTGTTCAAGGCGCCGAGCAATTCGAATCAGGATGACTTTCTTCCGCCCGACGAAGCATTCCGCTTTGCGGCCAGCATGTTGAGGCCGGATGCGGTCGCGCTGACATGGATCATCGCGGAGGATTACTACCTCTACAAAGATCGCATTCAAGTGTCGAGCACATCGCCAAACGTGCAGATCGGCAAACCGCTGCTACCCGAGGGCAAGCAGAAGCACGATGAATTCTTCGGCGACGTCGAAGTCTTCTATGAAATCGTCGAAGGAACGCTTCCAATCGCGCGCGCTGCGAATTCTACCGGCACACTCGATTTGAGCATTACTTATCAAGGCTGCGCAGAGAGCGGTCTTTGCTATAACCCAATCACGAAGACAGTCGCTCTGGAGCTGCCGCCGACCGATGTGGCTAGCACGCTGCCGTTGGATTCGCAGCCCTCAACGGGCGCGCCGGTGGCTGAACAGGATCGCTTGGCGTTGATGCTTCGCGACGGGAATTTATTTGCGGTGCTTGCGACGTTCTTCGGCATCGGCGTGTTGTTGTCGCTCACACCGTGCGTGCTGCCGATGATCCCAATTCTCTCCGGCATCATCGTCGGCCAAGGCGAGAAGGTCACACCGGCACGCGGGTTCTCGCTCGCGTTCACCTACGTGCAAGGCATGGCACTCACTTATGCGGCCGCTGGCGCAGCGTTCGTGCTCGCATTCAAGCAAGCGCCTCAAGCTTTCTTCCAGCAACCTTGGATAATCGTGCTGTTCGTACTGTTGTTCGCTGCGCTGGCACTGGCGATGTTCGGTGCTTACACACTGCAACTGCCAAGCGCACTGCAAACGCGGCTCACGAATGTGAGCAACCAGCAAAAGTCCGGTACGTTCGTTGGAACGTTCGTCATGGGCGCGCTCTCGGCATTGATCGTAACGGCCTGCGTCGCGCCAGCGATTATTGCGGCGCTCTCGGTGATCAGTCAGACAGGGCAAATCGCGCGCGGTGCAGGCGCTCTTTATGCGACTGGGCTCGGGATGGGTGTGCCGCTGCTGATCGTCGGGGCTTCCGCAGGGTCGTTGTTGCCGAGAGTCGGCCCGTGGATGGATACGATCAAATCGCTATTCGGTGTGCTCTTCCTCGGCGTTGCGGTTTATCTGCTGACGCCGTTGGTGCCTGCTTCATTGATGATGTTGCTATGGGCCACGCTCGCAATCGTGGCTGGCTTTTGGATTTTCTCCTTGAAAACACGCGATGGCAGTCCTGCGGCATCGCCGCTGCGAGCAGTCGGCTTACTTGCCGTGTTCTATGGAGCCTTGCTGCTGGTCGGCGCGGCCTCGGGAAGCAAGGATCCGTTGCAACCCTTGGACCGGATTCAGGCGGGAGTCGCCGGTTCCGGCAACGCGCATGAAGGGCTGAGTTTCGCGACGATCAAGACGGTGAGCGATCTGGAGCGACAAGTGGCGGCAGCCAGCGTCGCAGGTAAACCCGTGATGCTCGACTTCTACGCGGACTGGTGCGTGTCGTGCAAAGAGATGGAGAAATACACGTTTTCCGAGCCCGAGGTCCAAGCAGTGCTGTCGCAAGCCGTGCTGCTGAAGGCCGACGTGACCAAGAACGACGCCGAGGATCAGGCACTGCTGAAGCGCTTCGAGATCTTCGGACCACCGACCATCGCTTTCTTCGGCGCGGATGGCATTGAGCGAAAGAATTTTCGGCTAGTAGGATTTACGCCGGCGGAACGCTTTCGCGATCATGCCGCGGCAGCATTCACTGCCGACAGCATTTAACGGCTCGCCTAATGCGAGCGCGCGTGTAAAGTGTCGATTCATCCTTGGCGACATCTTGCTCGCAAAAGCGAGCTCTGTGATGGCCTGATAGATTCCGGCCTTCGTAGGAACGACTTTCCAGGGATGCGCCCCAACTCTCAACGTCTACAGCACACCGAATGAAGACCTTTGTTTATGTGATCATCGCGCTGCTTGCCGGCATCGTTGGTTTCGCGATCTACCAATTTGGCATCGAGCCGCGGCTTACTGCGAAGACCGAAGCTCCGGTCGAAACCACCGACGCCACAACCGCGCCGGCTTCCGCAGCGGCTGAAGCGCAAGCGCCCGAGATCCTTCCCGAATTCACGCTGATGGACCGCGAAGGCGCGCAGCGCTCGATTCACAGTTGGCCCGGCAAGTCGTTGATCATCAACTTTTGGGCGACATGGTGCGGACCGTGCAGGCGTGAGATTCCGCTGCTCAAGCGAATTCAAGACGAGCGTGCTGAAGAAAACTTCCAGGTCGTCGGCATTGCGGTGGACTTTCGGGATGACGTGCTCAAGTACGCCGAAGAGATGGGCATCAACTACCCATTGCTGATCGGGGAACAGGATGGCCTGGAAGCGATCTCGAAATTTGGAATCTCGGCGGCGGGGTTTCCGTTTAGCGTGTTCACCGATACTCAGTCCCGCATCGTTCTAACCCATTTGGGCGAGATCGAGGAGCAAGAAGCCGCGATCCTACTGGACGTGATGAAACAGGTTAACGCGGGCACACTGACCCCCGAGTCCGCGCGCCTCGTTGCAGCGAAGCAACTCGGCGAGTTGGAGCACGAAGCCGAGCCTACGCAAGCTGCTCTGACCACACGTTAGCCCGGTCAAAACGACCTTCCCAAGGTGGCCCAAGCCGCTTTATCGATTATGGACGGCGTGCCGTTACGCCCGCATTTGCGCGCGCTCTGTTGCGAAATATCCCCAAATTACGCAAGCTAGGGCGAGCCAGTTTGCAGTCAACTATCGCCAAGTTGACGCAAATGTAGGTAGACTCGCCGCCATCTTCGCTTAAGTGCTGGGATGGCGACACCCGCTGCATGGCTCATTTGTTACTGTTGAACGGCCCGAACCTGAACCTGCTCGGCACGCGCGAGCCGTCGGTTTATGGTGCGGCTACGCTCGAGCAGATCGTTGCTCGAAGCTCGCTCCTTGCGGCGGAGTTCGGTCACCACTTGTCTGCATTCCAAAGTAATGCAGAAGCGGAGCTGATCTCGCGCGTTCAAGAAGCACCAGCGACGCACGTGGCGTTCATCATCTTCAATCCTGCAGCGTTGACGCATACGAGTGTCGCTTTGAGAGATGCGTTGCTGGCAGTGAAGATTCCATTTATCGAAGTGCACCTCAGCAACGTGCACGCCCGCGAGTCCTTCAGACATCACTCGTATTTTTCGGATGTCGCGGTCGGCACCATCACTGGCCTTGGGGCGATGGGTTATGAGCTCGCGGTGCGCGCCGCAGCTCATCACCTTGCCGCCAGCCAATCGAAAGGAAAAGCTTGAGCGCGGCTTGAGTCGCGAGGGGCTATAGGTTCAACCAATGCTGCCGCGAGGGTCCTCGAATCGGATCGCGTGGCGCTTCCCAAGTGGAAAAGAACAAGAGGATTCGCATGGACATACGTAAGGTCAAAAAGCTGATCGAGCTGCTGGAAGAGTCAGGCATCGCCGAGATCGAGATCAGCGAAGGCGAAGAATCCGTTCGCATCAGCCGCTATCCGAAGAGCGGGCCTGCGGCAGCGCCTATCGTGCACTACGCAGCGCCGAGCCCAGCGCCTGTGCATGCGGCCGGCGCACCAGCACCTGCTGCGGTAGCGCCGGTTCCGGTCGCTGCTCCGCGTGCCGATCACACCGTCACAGCGCCGATGGTCGGCACGTTCTACTCCGCAGCGACGCCCGGGGCCAAATCGTTCGTCGATATCGGCAGTGAAGTGAACGTCGGCGACACGCTGTGCATCATCGAAGCGATGAAGATGATGAACCAGATCGAATCGGACAAGAGCGGCCGCGTGACGGCTGTTCTGGTCAAGAACGGCGATCCTGTCGAATTCGGGCAGCCGCTATTCATCATCGAGTGACGCAGAGCCGTCACGGACGGCTGGCGACTGGAGAGCGAGGGCTAAGGCCTTGAGAGATCAGCTCGCGACGTGAGCGCTCTGCCTCCACCCTCCAGCCTCCAGACTCCTGCCAACATCAGCGAACAACAAACTCCATGCTCGAAAAAGTAGTCATCGCGAACCGCGGCGAAATCGCATTGCGCATTTTGCGCGCGTGCCGCGAGCTCGGTATCAAAACAGTCGCCGTCCACTCGACCGCCGACTTCAATCAAAAACACGTGCTGCTCGCGGATGAATCCGTTTGCATCGGTCCGCCGTCTTCCAAAGAAAGCTATCTCAACATGCCCGCCATCATCAGCGCGGCGGAGGTCACTGATTCGGTTGCCATCCATCCTGGGTACGGCTTTCTATCCGAGAACGCCGATTTCGCCGAGCGGGTCGAAAAAAGCGGCTTCATCTTCGTCGGACCGAAGCCTGAAACCATTCGCTTGATGGGCGATAAAGTATCTGCAATCAAAGTGATGAAAGCTTCGGGTGTCCCCTGCGTGCCCGGATCGGATGGGCCACTCGGCAACGCTCCCGAGGAAAACTTCCGCATCGCGCGCGAGCTTGGATATCCCGTGATCATCAAAGCGGCGGGCGGCGGTGGCGGGCGCGGCATGCGTGTCGTTCACAGCGATGACACGTTGATCAACGCCATCAACGTAACGCAAGCGGAGGCGACCGCGGCGTTCGGCAATGGCGAGGTCTACATGGAGAAGTTCCTCGAAAAGCCGCGCCACATCGAAATCCAAGTGCTCGCAGATCATTATGGCAACGTGATTCACCTCGGCGAGCGTGATTGCTCGCTGCAGCGTCGGCACCAGAAAGTCATCGAGGAAGCGCCGGCACCCGGGATCACGCCGAAGCAGCGCAAGATGATCGGCGATCGTTGCATCGCGGCTTGCCGGGAAGTGGGTTATCGAGGCGCAGGCACGCTCGAATTTCTCTACCAGGACGGCGAGTTCTATTTCATCGAGATGAATACTCGCGTTCAAGTCGAGCATCCGGTCACCGAACAGATCACCGGCATCGATATCGTCAAGGCGCAGCTGCGCATCGCCGCTGGCGAACAACTTCCCTGGACTCAGAACGATGTCGTGTTCCGCGGCCACGCAATCGAATGCCGCATCAACGCCGAAGACCCGAAAGGCTTCATCCCCTCGCCTGGCCCGGTAAAACTGTTCCACGCACCGGGCGGCCCCGGCATCCGTGTCGACAGCCATTTGTATAGCGGCTACACCGTGCCGCCGTACTACGATTCGATGATAGGCAAAGTCATCGCCTACGGCGAAGACCGCGACACTGCCATCGCGCGCATGAAGAATGCTCTGTCCGAGATGGTGATCGAAGGCATCAAAACGAACATCCCACTGCATCAAGAGATCTTCAACCACGCTGCCTTCAAGGGCGGCGGGTTGGATATTCATTATTTGGAGAGAAGGCTCGGGATTAAGTGAAACAGAAGTCGGATAGGGGATAGCGGATAGGGGATGGGCCAGAGGCCGCACTGCTAGTCTGACTATCGCCTATCCGCTATCCCCTATCGCCTTCCATGCCTTTCTTACAACTCACCCTCTCCATCGGTTCGGCGGATCCTGAACCGTTTGAGGATGCCTTATTGGCGGCGGGAGCGAGCTCGATCACGCTCGAGGATGCGGAAGATAATCCGGTGCTCGAACCGGCACCGGGAACGACGCCGTTGTGGCCACGCGTAACATTGAAGGCGCTCTTCGACAGTGATGTCTCCCGCGAAGCGATATTGGACACGCTGCGGGTGGATCTGCCCTTGCCGCTGCCCGATGCGAGCTTCGAGACCATCGAGGATCGCGTCTGGGAGCGTGAATGGCTGAAGGACTTCAAGCCGATGCGCTTCGGTAGGCGACTGTGGATTTGCCCGGGCGGCCAACTCCCTCCGAGCGAGTCACAACTCGCGAATCACGAATCACTTCCCACCTGCATCGTCTCTCTCGATCCTGGTCTTGCCTTCGGCACCGGGACGCATCCGACAACGGCGCTGTGCCTGGAGTGGCTCGATAATCAGGATCTACGGGGCAAGCGTGTCATCGACTATGGGTGCGGATCCGGGGTACTCGCGATTGCAGCATTGAAACTCGGCGCGCGTGAAGTATTCGCTGTCGATATCGATCCTCAGGCTATTCAAGCGACTCGGGATAACGCACAACGCAACGGGGTGTCCGGCCAGTTACGAGTAGGAATGGTGGAAGAGCTCGCGGAGTTTCAGGCCGAGGTTTTGCTTGCCAACATCCTCGCCGAGCCGCTGAAGTTGCTTGCCGGACGCTTTGCCGATCTCGTGGAGCCCGCCGGCAAGATCGTGCTTTCAGGCGTTCTGGGGCTGCAGGCATCCGAAGTAGCGAACTGCTACACGCCATGGTTTGATATCGCACCTGCGGCCTTTCACGATGACTGGGCTCGCCTCGATGGTGTGCGACGCACGATCTAATTCATGCTGACTCAGTGCCCAAACTGCCAGACGATCTTTCGCGTTACGAGCGAAATATTGCGGGTCGCCGACGGCCAGGTGCGCTGCGGCCGTTGTCAGAGGCAGTTCGATGCGCTTGCACGCTTAATCGATGAGAACGACGAAGATGACGCCGTTTCCGCAGCAAGCGACGCTGCACCGAAATCACCCGAGAATTTCGAGGTCGAAGAGCCCAGCAGTCACGAAGACATCACGATGGAAGGCCGCCACATCGAGATCAGCGGCACCTATCGCGTTGCAGATCGATTCGGTAATGGCTCGAAATTGCAGCAGGAGACGACCGAGGAATGGGTGGAGATCGACGACGTCGAAGATGAGGTCCCATCCGCCGAGATCAGCGAGGAAAGCGGCGATGAGCTGCCGCAGTTCGAGGATGCGAAGTCCGAGGAGGAAGAGGATTTCGAACGGATCGCACGTGAGGACGAGGAGCAATTCCGCAATTCTGCTCGGACGATTCCAGTACGTACGACGGGCTCTCCTCGTTTCGCCCATCGTGACGTTGCCGCGAGAGCGGCGCACAGCAGCCCGGACGCTGATCTGTTCAACTTAGGTCAACCTCGGCGCGAGTCACCGAGAATTTGGAAATTCCTGATTGCTCCGTTGGTGCTGCTGTTGATGGTGCAATGGGTCCATAGCTATCGAGCAACGCTCGCTCGCCACCCCACCGTTGGCGCGCCCCTTCAGGCTCTTTACAGAACTTTCGGTCTGCCGCTCACACCGAACTGGGACTTGCATGCCTATCAGATCCGGCAATGGGGCGTGATCTCCGATCCTTCGATGCCAGGCACTTTGCGCGTGCGTGCGAGCGTTACGAACCTGGCGGAATTCGCGCAACCCTACCCCCTCTTGAAGCTGGTTCTCGAGGACCGCTGGGGCGAGCAAATCCGCGCACGTGAGTTCGAGCCATCGGAATATCTGGATGCGACGGTCGCTCCCAATCGCCTCCTGAGCCCCGGACAGCAGGCGAACGCTACGATCGCAATCGTCGATCCTGGCCCAGATGCGGAAGGATTTCGCTTCGATGTGTGCTTGGAGGGCAGCGCGGGCACAATCTGCGGGGAAGAAGTCAGACGCCGGTAGCCGTCTTTAGTTGGCGGTTGGCAGTTGACCGTTGGCAGCAAGATGTACAGGCAAGTTCACGGTTGCCTGCTGGCGGTTGACGGTATGATTCGGAACACACCTTCTCCCTTCCGACCGTCAACCGCCAACTGTCAAGCGTCAACCATTTTTCATGCGCATCGGCCCCTACACACTTCCGAATAATCTCGCGTTGGCGCCGATGGCGGGCGTCACGGATTTGCCTTTTCGCTTGTTGTGCAGGCGCATGGGTGCGGGGATTGCCGCGGGCGAGATGCTGACATCCGATGTGCGGTTGTGGAACACGGAAAAATCCCGGCGCCGAATGGATCATAGCGGCGAGTCCGAACCGCGCGTCGTGCAAATTGCCGGTGGCGATCCGGAAATGATGGCCGAAGCGGCGCAGCGTAATGTCGATGCCGGCGCGCAGATCATAGACATCAACATGGGATGTCCGGCGAAGAAGGTGTGCAATAAGGCAGCGGGTTCCGCGCTGATGAAGGATGAAGCTATGGTGCGGAACATTCTTCAAGCAGTTGTCAAGTCGGTGAAGGTGCCGGTCACGTTGAAAATGCGCACGGGCTGGGACGCCGGCAACAAGAATGTCGTGGCGATCGCTCGGATGGCCGAAGACATTGGCATCCAGGCGCTGGCCATCCATGGCCGAACCCGCGCATGCATGTATCAAGGCGCGGCCGAATACGATTCGATCGCGCTCGTCAAACGCAGCGTTGGAATTCCGATTTTCGCCAATGGAGACATCGACTCAGCGCGCAAAGCGAAGTTCGTGCTTGAACAAACCGGCGCAGATGGCTTGATGATTGGGCGCAGTGCGCAGGGCCGTCCTTGGATCTTCCGCGAGATCGAAATTTTTTTGACGCGTGGTGAGCTGATCGATGAGCCTCCCATCGCGGAAGTCCGTGATATCATGCTCGCCCATTTGCGCGACCTGCATGCTTTCTATGGGGAAGTTTCCGGGGTCAGGGTCGCGCGCAAGCACATCGATTGGTATGCGAAAGGCCGCGCAACAGCGCATGCGTTTCGACATGCCGTGATGCAGGCAGAAGACGCGCATACACAGATCGAACGGGCTCGAGCATATTTCGATGCGCTGAGCCATGAAGAAGGTCTGTTGAAAAGCGCGGCTTGACTCCGAGTATTGAAAGACCACGTCGGAGAGCCCATGGCGCCCAGAAAAAAAACGAGAGCTCGAAGAGAGCCGATCGTCAGACCTGCCACGCGCGCAATGCCCTTGCGAACGATGACGGAAGAAGCGCTGAACGCGTATTTCGCAACACTGAACGGCCACAAACCAGGCCAGCTCTATGACCTCGTCTTGCGCGAAGTCGAAGAACCGCTGTTCAAAGCCGTGCTCGACTACGCCGAAGGCAACCAAAGCCGCGCCGCCGACATCCTCGGCATCAACCGCGGAACGTTGCGGAAGAAGTTGAAGACGTATGGTCTTGCGAACTAACGTTCGCAACGAAGTGACGGGTGACGAGTGACGGGGAAAACGAAATGAAGATTATTTCTTAGATACCGTTGCTCAGGGTCCCTCCTCACTCGTCTGCCATGGGCACTTACCGTTCTTGCTCGTCACCCGTCACCTGTCACTATGATCAAGTTAGCCCTCTTAAGCGTCTCCAACAAAGACGGATTGGTTGAATTCGCGCAGGCGTTGCATGCACGCGGTGTGAAGATTCTTTCGACTGGTGGCACGGCGAATGCGTTGGAGAAGGCGGGGATTTCAGTGAAGCAGGTTTCTGCACACACGGGGTTTCCCGAGATCATGGATGGGCGAGTGAAGACGCTTCATCCGAAAATTCATGGTGGACTGCTCGGGCGCCGCCTCGTCGATGAAGACGTGATGCGACAGCATGGGATCGATGCGATCGATCTCGTCGTCGTGAATCTGTATCCGTTCGCTGCGACGGTGGCGAAATCGGATTGCACGTTCGAGGATGCGATCGAGAACATCGACATTGGTGGGCCGGCGATGGTGCGCGCCGCGGCGAAGAATCACGATCGGGTAGCGATCGTGGTCGACCCGAAGGACTATCGCATCGTGCTGGAGGAAATCGAAGCAGGCAACGGCGCGGTGTCCGCCGACACACGCAAGCGCCTTGCGGCGAAGGCTTTCGCGCACACTGCAAGTTATGATGCCGCTGTCGCGCAGTACTTGTCGAAAGAGACTGAAGACGGCGAGGCCGAATATGCAGACGTTCTGAATCTGCAATTCCGCAAACGCTTGGATTTGCGTTATGGCGAGAATCCGCACCAGACGGCTGCGTTCTACACGACGCCGCATGCTGCAGGCGCGAGCATCGGAAGCGCGAAACAGTTACAGGGGAAAACGCTCTCGTACAACAACATCGCGGACGGCGACACTGCATTCGAGTGCGTGCGCCAATTCGACGCACCGGCTTGTGTC
>JAICPY010000211.1 GCA_025929585.1 Steroidobacter sp. | reverse complement strand
GTGGGCATCATCGGAACTGCGTTCCTCTTCGGTGTAGACGTGTAAGGTGTGGACGTGTAGAGGTAAAGCGGTCGCAGCTCCGTTCTAGCTTTAACACTTTACACGCGTCTACTCTCACACCATCGGAAGCTTCAATTCATTCTGCACAGCACACTCGATCGCCTCCTCGTATCCCGCGTCCGCGTGTCGCGCTACGCCGATGGCGGGATCGTTCCATAGCACTCGAGAAATGCGCGCGGCGGCGGCCTCGGTTCCGTCGCAGACAATCACCACACCGGCGTGCTGCGAGTAACCCATTCCTACTCCGCCGCCGTGATGGATCGACACCCAGGTTGCACCGCTGGCTGTGTTCAGAAGCGCGTTCAGCAATGGCCAATCCGAGACGGCATCGGAGCCGTCCTTCATCCCTTCTGTTTCGCGGTTTGGACTTGCAACGGAGCCTGAGTCGAGGTGATCGCGACCGATGACAATCGGCGCTTTCAATTCCCCGGATGCGACCATTTCATTGAACGCCAACCCTAATCGGTGACGCTGCCCGAGACCAACCCAACAAATGCGCGCCGGCAATCCTTGGAACTGTATTCGCTCGCGCGCCATATCCAGCCAGCGATGCAGATGCGGATCGTCGATGAGCTCCTTCACTTTAGCATCGGTGCGATAGATATCTTCCGGGTCGCCCGACAGCGCGACCCATCGGAAGGGTCCGATACCCTTACAGAACAGGGGACGAATGTATGCCGGCACGAATCCGGGAAAGTCGAATGCATGGCGCACCCCGGCATCGAAAGCGACTTGCCTGATGTTGTTCCCATAGTCGAACACCGGAACGCCCATCGCGTGATACTCCAGCATGGCACGTACATGCACGGCCGCTGACTGCTGGGCGGCCTCAGCCACTTCGCGCGGGTTCTTCGATCGCATCTCGAGCCACTGCGGTACGGTCCAGCCCAGTGGCAAATATCCATTCACCAAGTCGTGCGCTGAGGTTTGATCCGTCACCGCATCCGGTTTTACCTTCCGGCGAAGCAGTTCCGGCATGATCTCGGCCGCATTGCCCAGCAAACCGATCGAGACAGCGCGCTGCGATTGCCGCGCTTCGTCCAGTCTATTCAACGCCTCATCGAGCGAGGCAGCCTGTACATCCAGATACCGAGTTGCCAGACGCTTCTCGATGCGACTTTGCTGACACTCGACGCACAAAATGCTCGCACCTGCCAGTGTCGCAGCCAATGGCTGCGCGCCACCCATTCCACCGAGACCTGCCGTCAAGATCCATCGTCCTTGCAGATCTCCTCCGAAGTGTCGCCGCGCCATCTCCACGAATGTCTCGTGTGTCCCTTGCACGATGCCTTGGCTGCCGATGTAGATCCAGGAGCCCGCTGTCATCTGCCCGAACATCATCAGACCGCGACGATCGAGCTCGTTGAAATGCTCCCACGTTGCCCACTTCGGCACTAGATTGGAGTTGGCAAGGAGAACGCGAGGCGCATCCTCATGTGTCCGAAAGACACCGACGGGCTTGCCCGATTGAATCAGCAGCGTTTCATTCACTTCTAATGCACGAAGAGATTCCACGATGCGCTCGTAACATTCCCAATTGCGCGCCGCACGTCCGATGCCGCCGTAGACGACGAGTTCCTGCGGATTCTCCGCAACTTCCGGATCGAGGTTGTTCATCAACATACGCAACGGCGCTTCCGTGAGCCACGATTTGGCGCTGAGGGCCGTACCCCGAGGCGCGCGGATCGGTTGGGAGTTGAGGCGAGAATCGAGGGACATGTTCAGCTCGGCGATCGTGTAGAGGTATAGGCGTGTGGAACGGGTGACGGGTGACGGCAATAAATTGTTGTCTCTTTTCTGGCTGTCAACAGTCAACTGTCAACCGCCAACCCTTTTCTGACCTCTACACGTCCACACCTTATTTACTCCCACTCACACCAAGCGTCCTATCGCCCTCCTATATCCGGCCGCGATTGCCGTCTCCGCGAAGTGGCGGCCGTCTTGAACGAGCCAACGCCCGCCGACCATTACGTCGCGAACTGCGTTGCCCGCCGCAGCGAACACGAAGGTATCGATCACAGCATCATCGACACGGCCCACGAATGCGGGCCCGCTCGAATCAAGAACGACGACGTCGGCTCGACACCCCACTTCCAGTGCACCGATACGTCGGGCACTGGCTCTCGCGCCCGCTTCGCACGCTCGCTTCCACAAGAATGCGCCAACCGATGAGTCAGTGTTGGGTACCAGGACGTTCCGCTCGCATGTCTGAAGGCGCGCTTGATATTCGAGCCAGCGCAGTTCTTCGCTTGGTGAAAGGCCGATGTGACTGTCTGATCCGATTGCAAACGTACCTCCTGCATGAAGGTAGTCGGCGGCTGGAAAAATTCCGTCCCCAAGGTTCGCCTCGGTCGTCGGGCAGAGCACGACCGTGGCCCCGGTTTGTGCAACGGCTCGCACTTCCGATGCACTTGCATGCGTCGCATGAACCAGGCACCAGCGTGAATCGACTGGAGCATTCTCCATCAGCCATTCGATCGGGCGTCGACCGAGCGACCGCGAACAAGCAGTTACTTCACGCTCCTGTTCCGCGATATGGATATGGATGACTTTACTGGCGGGCTGAACGTCCAGCACAGACCTCATGGAGTCAAACGGCACGGCCCGCAAGCTGTGAAACGCGAGTCCCACCTCCATCTGCGCGGCATGCTGAGCGGAAGGCCGCATCTTTCCGAGCAACGATAAATAGCTGTCCGTATCCAGTGCGAAGCGCCTCTGCATCGCAAGTGGAGGAACTCCACCGAAATCCGAAGTTTGATAAAGCGTCGGCAGAAGCGTGAGCCCGATGCCGGCAGTCGCCGCGGCATCGATCAAGGAATGACACATCACGAGCGGGTCGTCGTAAGGCTTGCCATCCGGCTGGTTGTGCAAGTAGTGAAACTCACAAACCGAGGTGTAGCCTGCTTTGAGCATGTCGGCATACACCTGCGCGGCGATCGCATTCAGGGATTCCGGTGTGATGCGAGCGGCAAGCCGATACATGATCTCGCGCCAGCTCCAGAATGTGTCCTCGTTGTTGTTTCGCCGTTCCGCAAGCCCTGCGATGGTTCTTTGAAATGCATGACTGTGGGCGTTCGGCATTCCGGGGATTGCCGTGCCATTAACGAGTCGCGCGGTAGTGACGACATCATCCGCGGCAACATCGACGATATCGCCGGATGGATCCACCGAAATGACTACGTTGCGCCGCCAACCATCGGGAAGCCAAGCACAGGAGAAGCGATACCGCGACTGCATGGACATGGCGGAAGTATAGGCGGGTGAGGTGCGGGGTGTAGAGTGTCAGGTGTAAGGTAACGAAGGGATGCACCAGCATCTTCTGTCCTTACACCAGATACTCAATCCTATACAAAGTATGCATCTCTGGGATCGACTATGGATCGGGGCTGACCTTGCCACGATGGATGCTGCTATAGGTATTGGCCACATCCAGAACGCAGCGCTGGCGGTCCGGGATGGATGCATCGACTGGATTGGGACCTGCGAACAGCTTGCGGCGCTGCAATGGTCCGCGAGTGACACAGTCGATGCGCGAGGAATGTGGATCACGCCGGGGTTGATCGATTGCCACACGCACCTTGTATACGCCGGAAATCGCAGCAGCGAGTTTCGGGCGCGCCAGAACGGCGCTAGCTATGAGGAAATCGCCCGAGCGGGCGGCGGCATCTTGTCAACCGTCCGCGCCACTCGGGCAGCGGAAGAACAATCTCTGTTCGAACAATCCTTGCCCCGCGCGCAAACACTTGTATCCGAAGGTGTGACGACCCTCGAGATCAAGTCTGGCTATGGCCTGGGCTTACAGAGCGAAGTCAAAATGCTGCGTGTTGCCAGGCGTATCGGTATCGAGCTCGACATCAGTGTCGCCACAACATTCCTAGGAGCGCACACCGTGCCTCCGGAATACAAAGGCCGAGCGGATGAGTACGTCGGAGTTCTCTGCGAGGAGATGTTGCCGCACATTGCCCGCGAGCGGCTTGCCGATGCGGTAGACGCATTCTGCGAGCACATTGCGTTCTCACCCGATCAGACCCGTCGCATATTCACCGTAGCAAAAGACCTTGGATTCGCGCTGCATCTGCATGCAGACCAGCTGAGCGATGCTGGCGGGGGCGAAATTGCGGCGCAATTCGATGCGCTCTCCGCAGATCATTTAGAGCATGCGTCGAACCAGTCGCTGGAGCGAATGGCGGAGCGCGGCATCGTCGCCGGTATCCTCCCCGGCGCCTTCTATTATCTGCGGCAAACTGTTCCGCCACCGGTGCGGACGCTTCGATCGCTAGGAGTTCCGATGGCGATCGCGACAGATTGCAATCCGGGAACATCACCCATGGCATCTATACTGCTTGCCATGAACATGGCTTGCGTACTCTTCGATATGAAACCGGATGAGGCCTTGCGAGGAGTCACTTGCAACGCCGCGCGCGCCCTGGGATTAGCTCATGATCGGGGCCGCCTTCGGGAAGGGATGCGAGCGGATCTTGCGGTGTGGCGCATCGATCAGGCCGAGCAACTGGCAGTCGAGATGGGAGCTCATCGACCGATCGATGTGGTCGTTGCAGGACGCAGTATTCTGGCGCGGTAGTTCGAGCGCTGGTCAGCCTTAGAAGGCGACGATGAATCCGAGCGACAGCATATCGGCGTCGCCTCTGGCGATAGCGTCGTGTCCTGCCTCGAACACTCGTAGATATTCGATTCGCAAGCCATAAATGTCGAACACCGACATCGCCATACCGACTCCCGCCGCTAAATCGAGCTCGCTTTCGCGTCTGATCCCGGCTTCTGCCCGGCCGATGCGTTCCGTGCCGCCGATTCGCATAGTGCGTACATTGGTACGGCCGGTCGAGAACTGTAATCCCGCTCGTGCGTACGCCTCCCATCGGTAACTGATCGGCCAAATGCCGAGCGCGTAGACCCCCAAGCCCGTGAGCTCGCTATCCACGACTGTATCTACAGTGAGCGGCAGAGCGTTGAGGTTGCCTTCCTCATCGAAGAGGTCCACCGTACCGTCGGAATACGCCCGATATTCAACTTCGCCCAAGTAAGCAAACATCCCTTCGATCGCGAAGTTCGCGTGCACGCGATAACCGGCAAGGACAGCGTAGCCCTGGTCTTCGTTCTCAAACTTCGCGAGATGAGTGGTTGGCGTAATTGCGAGCGCAGGGTAAAAGTCATTGAGGACGAAGCTTTCGAACGATGCTCCATCGTCCTGTCTTTCGGTCATCCCATACAGTCCACCGACGTAGGGTCCGAGCTGTGCCGCTTGTGCGATGTACGGTGCACTCAAACCGAATGCGAGCATGCCAAGAGCAATTCTGAACCGCTGTCTTGTTGTCATAGCAACCCACT
>JAICPY010000110.1 GCA_025929585.1 Steroidobacter sp. | reverse complement strand
TCCGAGGCGGAAGCCATTGGCCGACACCGCGATGCGAGCGGCGACTGGACGATGTTCGGCTTCTATATCCGCAACAACATAGGCATCGGCTTCCAGTGCTTCGCCGGCGGTTTGTTCGCTGGTGTGGGAAGCCTCTTCTTTCTAGCGTTCAACGGCGCCTTCTTCGGCGCGATAGCAGGCTTCCTGACGGAACGTGGCTTGTCAGCGACGTTCTACTCGTTCGTCGTGACGCATGGCGCATTCGAGCTAACGGCCATCGTGCTGTCAGGTGCGGCCGGCCTTCGCATCGGCCATGCATTGATCGCACCTGGGCGACGAACTCGCCGCAATGCACTCATCGTTGCCGCGCGCGAATCCATCGTCATCGTCTACGGTGTCACAGGTCTTCTCGTGCTCGCGGCGGCCGTGGAGGCGTTTTGGTCCTCTGCACGCTGGATTCCATTGCCGCTGAAATACTCAGTGGCGCTGTGCTGCTGGATCGTCGTGCTCGGTTATCTTTGGCGGCAGGGTCGAGATGCAAGTTGACGCCCTCGCCGTAAGGCTGCGCCCCAGAGGCAACATGGAAGCAGCCGACCTCGGTGTCGCCTTGTGCCAAAGTGCGGCGCGCTCCGTATTCATGTGCTATCTCGCGATCGCATTGCCGGTTCTCACCTTGTGTCTAGCAGCCTTCGAAATCGCTGCCTGGATTCCAACGCTCGCGATGTGGATGGCGAAGCCTTGGTTGGATCGCACGGTGTTGTTCGCACTCGCGCGCGCTGCCTTCGGACAGTCAACGACGCCTGCGGATCTCTGGGCCGCGCAACGTCACGTCTGGTGGTCGCAGTTGTTGCGGACTTGGACGCTGCGACGCTTGTCGCCTTGGAGGTCTCTTACTGGACCTGTTTATCAATTGGAAGGACTGAAAGGCAGCCAATTGCGTAAACGCGTGCGACAGGTTCGCTCCGCGAAAACCGGAGCCGCAACATTGGTCACTGGAGCATTCAGCTTGGTGGAGTTCTGCTTGCTGTTCGCATTGCTCTCGCTCTTCGGCTGGTTCGCACCGGAGGGCATGCAGGTCGATTACACGCGACTCTTCGATCCTGAATGGCAACAGCAGTTGCAGTTCATCGTCGCTCTTGGATATGCCGTCGCGGTCGCCGTGCTCGAACCCTTCTATGTCGCCGCCGGATTCGGCATGTATCTGAATCGGCGCGTCGAGCTCGAAGCGTGGGATATCGAGCAGGAGTTTCGTCGTGCTCAGCCGCAGTAGTCGTGGCACCGTGCGCTGGATGACTAAGGCGGCGGCCGTTGTGCTCCTTGCGTTCGCCGCGCCCGTGTTCTCGGCAGAACCGGATTCGAACGTCATCCGCGAGGCGGACGTGAATCAGGCCGTGGAGACGCTGAAGAAAGATCCCGACCTTGCGACGACGCGCAAGATGCGCACCTTGCGCTGGATCGATTCAGACAAGAAGCAACCGAAGAAGATGGGTTGGCTCAAATGGATTGGCGAGCTGTTCGGCTGGTTCGCTCAAGTCAGTCGTGTCTTCATCTGGTTACTGATCGGGCTACTGATCGGTTTGCTCGTGCTCTATTTGCTCCGCTTTACGAAAACATTCGACAAGCGAAGCATGTCCTCGCATGTAGTTGCGCCCACGCACGTGCGCGATCTGGATATTCGCCCGGAGAGCTTGCCGGATGACGTCGGCATGGAAGCCTGGTCACTATGGGATCGAGGCGAGCATCGCGCAGCATTGTCGCTACTGTATCGCGGCTTGCTTTCCCGCCTTGCACATACGCATCAGGTGCCGATTCGCGACTCGAGCACTGAAGGCGATTGTCTCTTACTGTCGCAACGTCACTTACTGCCGGACCGACATCAGTATGTCGGTTCGCTGATCGGTACTTGGCAACGTGCAGTGTATGGCGGTGAAGACCCGCAAAGCCCCGCAATGCGCGCATTGTGCGAACAATTTGACTCGGCGCTCAGACCGGTCACAGCGGATGCGGAGCGAACCGCATGAAACGCCCGCCACTCATCGGTTTGGTCGTTCTCATCGGACTCTTAGCGCTGGTCGTATGGATCGCGCGCAATACCTATTGGGATGAAATCGTCGTACCCGCGCTGCCGCGAGGAGAGGCGATCAGCAATCCCTTCTATGCCGCCGAACGCTTAGCTGCGGAACTGGGCGCGAGATCGGAGTGGCGGCGTACGCTCGGCGAACTACCGAGCGTGGATTCCATCATGGTGCTGACGCATTGGAATTGGGATCTGATCGACACGCGACGGGCTGCGGTCGAAAGATGGGTCGAATCTGGCGGCCGGCTGATCCTGGACAGCACCTTGGCAGCAGGTGGCGATGCGCTGCAGTCGTGGAGCGGATTGCACACCGAATCGCCATTTTTCGGTGAGCCCGAAGAAGCCGCTGAAGAATCAGAGCCGCAAGAAGGCGAGGAAGAAATCGACGTCGATGAGGATCCCGAATTCAACACGCCCTGCCGAGAGCTGAGCGTCAAGACGGGTGAATCGCAGAGCAATCCGGCTCGCGAGTATTACAGCCTGTGCGCTCTTGCCGGCGTAAATTTCATTTCGGCCGCTCGCAAGCTCGAATGGGCGCTCGAAGATGACGAAGGGATTCAAGTTGCGCGCGTGCGGATCGGCCAAGGCAGCGTCACCTTGATCAACGGGACACCGTTCGGCAACCGCGAGTTGCTCGAAGCCGAGAACGCAGTCCTGCTCGTCGATGTCATGAAACTGCATCGCGGCGATCTGGTTATTTTCGTCTCCGAGGAGGAGCGTGCTTCACTGTTTGAGCTGATCTGGTTGTATGGCGCACCTGCCGTGTTGCTCGCACTTGCGCTCATCGGCATCGCCTTATGGCGCAACGCTACTCGGTTCGGCCCGCTCGAGGCAGCGCCCGATCCGTCGCGACGTTCGCTTGGCGAGCAGATTCGCGGCACCGGGCAATTTGCGCTTCGCGTCGGTGGTGGCCAAGCACTACACGCCGCCATGGTGCGGGCGTTACAAGAAGCAGCCCGCCTACGGATCCCGAGCTACGAGACTCTGTCTCGAGATGATCAAATCGAAGCGATTGCGCGTTTGGCCGGCATCGACGCCGAAAGTCTCGCAGGGACGCTGAACTTCAGCGGCAGACGCAGGCCGCACGAATTCAAGAATGCGATGGCGCTTCTCGACTCTGCACGCAACAAAGTACTCGCACACACATCGCATGCCGAAAGGGCATCGCCTCCTGGATCCTCTTGAACTGAAATCCCAAGATCAACCAACGTATCGCCACTATGCAAACCGAAACCAACACGATCGCCCGGGCAGCGGAACTTCTGGATCGCTTACGTCAATCCATCGGCCAAGCGATGGTGGGTCAAACCGAAGTGGTCGAACAAGTCGTCATCACTCTGGTCGCCGCGGGCCACGCATTGATCGAAGGCGTCCCCGGATTGGGCAAGACATTGCTGGTCCGCGCTCTGTCGCGTGCGATGTCGTTGAGCTACTCGCGCGTGCAGTTCACGCCGGACATGATGCCTTCGGACATTACCGGTCACGCCGTGCTCGATGCCGGTACCCGCGAGCTTCGTATCGTGAAGGGCCCGGTGTTCACTCAGATTTTGCTGGCCGATGAGATCAATCGCGCGCCCGCGAAAACGCAGAGCGCCCTGCTGGAGGTGATGCAGGAATATCAGGTCACACTGGAAGGCCAAACGCTTGCGCTGCCGCAGCCCTTCTTCGTGCTCGCGACACAGAACCCCGTTGAAACCGAGGGCACGTATCCCTTGCCGGAAGCGCAACTCGACCGCTTTTTGTTGAAGATCGAAATTACCTATCCTTCGGTCAAGGAAGAAGTGGATGTCGTCATGCGAACGACGATCAACCAAACGGGCCAACAGCTTCCTTTGGAGAACGTGAAACCCTGCCTGAGCGAACGAGCAATCTTGAGCCTGCAGCAGATCGCGGCTCGCCAGCGTGTGGACGACAACGTCATCGATTATGCGGTGCGGGTCGTGCGCGCGACGCGCGGCTGGCCCGGTATCGCGATCGGCGCAGGATCGCGAGGCGCGATCGCGCTCGTACGCGCAGCGCGGGTCGTTGCGCTGATGGAGGGACGAGACTTCGTGACACCGGATGACATCAAACGCATTGCGCTGCCCGCTCTCAAGCATCGCATCGCATTGGCGCCGGATGCTTTATTGGAAGGTCGCACGCCGCGCGATCTACTGACTGCCGTCGTGGAAAGCGTCGCCGCTCCGAGAACGTAGGGCCGTCGCGATGCGACTTCGTTTCATCCCCGGCGTCAGTTTCCTCGCGGCGCTCGCGCTCGGCTTCGTGCTCGCATTGATCGCGTTGATTGCCGGCCTCCCAATTCGCACCGCCAGCCTTTTCGCTGGCGCGTGGTGCGTTGTGTTGTTGGCCGCAACCTGGATCGATTGGCACCTTACATTACCCGCGTGGCGAGACGCGCAAGTCGAACTATCCCGGCGACTACCCGCCGCGTTTGCACTCGGGGTCTCCGCTCGCATTCCCGTGGAGTTGCGCACTGCCGGTCATTACCGTTGGCAAGTGAAGCTCCACGATCACGCCGACCCGACGCTCCTCACAAATGGAATGCCGCGCGCGCTTCAACTCGAACGCACCAGCACTTTGGATTTCGAGTATGCCGTGGTACCGACACGCCGCGGCGAGATTCATTTCGATCGCGCCGACATTCGCGTTCGCTCGCGTTGGGGACTGCTGGAATTTTTCGATCGGCTCGGCGAGCCGGAGAATCGTCGCTGTTATCCGGACTTTGCTCAGATCGCACGCTATGCCTGGCTGGCGGGCGATCGCCGACTAGCGGAAATTGGAATCAAGACGTATCAGCAACGAGGGGAAGGAACGGATTTCAAACAGCTCGCGGAGTATCGAATCGGCGATGCGCTCCGTCACATCGATTGGAAGGCAACGCTGCGTCATGAGAAGCCCATCGTTCGGCAGTTTCAGAACGAGCGGGATCAATGTGTGATTTTGCTCTTGGACTGCGGTCGCCGCATGCGTGCAGACGATCGCAATGAAGGCATCGGTTCCTCTCATTTCGATCAGGTACTGAACGCCACGATGCTGCTTACCTTCGTCGCGCTGAAACAAGGCGATGCGGTCGGTGCAATGACTTTCGGAACACCGCCAGGCGAGGAGCGTTGGTCGCCTCCGCGCAAAGGCGCACAAACTCTCAATATGCTCATGAGCGAGCTGTACGCAGTTCAGCCCTCACCCTCTCATTCGGACTATCTGTCGGCGGCGCAAGCCTTGATGCGCCGTCATCGCAAGCGCTCGTTGATTATCCTGGTCACCAACTTCCGCGATGAAGATTCGAGCGAGCTCGGCCAAGCGTTACGGCTGCTACGGTCCCGACATTTGGTGCTCACCGCCAGCTTGCGCGAACGCGTCGTGAACGAGTTGATGTCCCAGGGCGTGCAGGACTTCGAATCTGCGCTCGAAACCTCCAGCGCACATCTATACGAGCAATCGCGACGCGACGCCTTCAACCGCATCGCTGCACGCGACTCTCTGATGGTCGACGCCGAACCCCAACGCCTCGGAGTCGAGCTCGTGAACCGATATCAGGCGGTGAAGAAGGCGGGGCTGATCTAGTCCGCAGTCTGCAGTCCGTGGTCCGCAGCAAGAACGTGCCGGGAAGCCTTCGTCTGGCCAGGGACTGCAGACTCTGGACTGCGGACTCCCATTCCTTTCATTCACATTGGCAGTCTCACCGTAAACTCACTCCCCTTCCCTTCTCCGCTGCTGCGCGCCTGCACGGAGCCGCCGTGGAGAGAAACCAGTTCTTTCACGAGTGCCAGGCCGATACCTAAGCCCTGGCGGGAAGCAGGCGTTTCGACTTGCGTGAACAGATCGAAGATCTTGCTCAGCATGTCGGCTGGGATGCCGATGCCTTCGTCCTGCACGTGGATGACGGCTTCGGGGTCTTCGGTGGTGAGCTTCACCCAGACACGGCCGCCGCTTGGCGTGTATTTGATCGCGTTATCCAAAAGATTCCCAACAACTTGGCTCAAGCGCGCGAGATCGCCCTTGATCTTGATCGGAGCGGAAGGCATCAGCAGCTGAAGCTGGACACTTTTGTCGTTCGCTCGACGACTGGCACCGGCGAGGGTGTGCTCGAGAATCTCTTGCAAGATCACTTCGCTCACTTGCAACTGCAACTTACCGACACCGATCCTCGATATATCCAGCAGATCCTCGGTCAAGCGATTGACCAGTACCGTCTGCTCGTCCATCAAGTCGAGTAGCTGTTGCCGGCGCTCCGCGGTTGCGCCTTCATCGCGCAAGAGCTTAATCCCGTGAGTGAACACCGCTAGTACATTGCGCATCTCATGGGCCAGCGTCGCGATGCCGACCTTTTGATTGTTTTCCATTTCTCGAGCGACTCGAGCTTCTTCGCGAAACAGCTCGAGCTGCTCCTTGAGCTTGGTGCGATCGCGAATCAGTTTGCCGAACCCGATCAGCTCGCCCTTGGCATTGCGAAGCGCAACCATCGCGCCGCTAGACCAGAAGCGCGACCCGTCGGCCCGCGCGTGCCAGCGATCGTCTTGCGCCAACGCATCGCTAAGCGCGATCGACATCTCTAGTTGCGGGATACCGCGTTGTTTATCTTCGGACGTGAAGATGAGTGAGGAGTGCTTCCCGATGACTTGCTCTCGAGTTGAGCCAAAAAGCGTCTGGGCCGCGTCATTCCACCAAACCAATTCGCCCTTCGCGTTTATGAACACGAAGGCGTACTCCTCCGATTGCTCCGCCAACGCTCGCAGCAAAGTAGAGACTTCGTCCTGGGCTACGTCGGCGAGCTGCGTCTGCATAGACGGTCGCGCCGTTACTATGGTTCGATTAGCTCGACACGATCGACGATGCCGACGACGCCGTATACGTCCTGGATCGCTGCGATCAATCTGTCCTTCATCAACTCATCTCGAACCTTTCCGTGTAGTTTTACGATGCCGCATTCCACTTCCAGCTCGAGCTGCGCGGCGTCGATCTCGGCGTGATCCGTCAGAGATTCACAAAGGCGCTCGCGGATCCGGTCATCGGTGGGCCGATAGTTCCGAGGCCCACGGCCGCGAAACGATTCTTTACCGAATTGAATCGGCTTCAACGCGGCGGGCTGACGTGGACGCGCTCGCTCTCGTGTACCATGAGCTTGCACTCCCTGGTCGTCCTCGTCAGAGGCATTTTGCTCGAAGAAGTAGTCGCGCTCCGGTTCGTTGGAACGAACTGGTCCGCCGCGAGCGTACTCTTCGCGCCACTCATCCGCAGGCTCGCTCTCAAATCCGCGCGGCGCGGCGCGCTTCCTGCCCTCGATGTTTTCAGTACCCATGATCCTCATCGGTCGTCGCGGCTACGTACGATATCAATGCACGTGAGCCCCGGTGGGTTTCTCGACACCAGGCTTCATGACAACTTTTACACACTCTTCTTCCTTATTACGGAACACCTCGTAGCCGAGCGCGGCCTCATCGAGTCGAATGCGGTGAGTAATAATGAACGAAGGATCGATTTCTCCATTTTCGATGCGCTCCAAGAGCGGGCGCATATATCGGTGTACGTGTGTTTGGCCGCTTTTGATCGTGAGCGCCTTGTTGACGATCGCGCCGAAGGGCAGCTTGTCGATCAATCCTCCATACACGCCGGGCACCGAAACCGTCCCACCGTTGCGGCATGCGACGATGGCTTCTCGCAACGCACCGGGGCGATCGGATTCCATTCGCATTGCCTGCTTCACGCGATCGTAGATGTGAGTAGCGCCGTGCATGTGCGCCTCGAGCCCGACCGCATCGATACAAGCATCGGGACCGCGTCCGCCCGTCAAATCCTTGAGCGTGCTCAGGACACTCACGTCTTCGTAGTTCAGCGTGACATCGGCACCTGCCTGCTTCGCCTTCGCGAGTCTCTCCGGGAAACGATCGATAGCGATCACGAACGAAGCCCCAAGCAGCTTCGCGCTTTGAATCGAAAACAATCCAACTGGGCCGCAGCCCCAGACTGCAATCGTATCCCCCGGTTGAATATCGCAAGCTTCGGCAGCCATATAACCCGTCGGAAGCACGTCAGTTAGAAACAGCACCTTCTCGTCCTCCAGCGATTCCGGCACCTTCATGGGCCCGACATCGGCGAACGGAACGCGCACATATTCCGCCTGACCGCCCGCATATCCGCCCGTGATATGCGAATACCCGAATATGCCCGCGGGGGAATGACCCCAAAACTTCTCAGCAAGATGCGCATTCGGATTTGAGTTTTCGCACAGGGAGAAGAGCTCCTTCTCACAGAAGTAGCAGTTGCCGCACGAGATCGGGAATGGGACGACCACACGATCACCCACCGACAGATTCGTCACACCGGGCCCTACTTCCACAACTTCGCCCATGAATTCGTGCCCGAGGATGTCGCCTCGGTACATCGTCGGTACGTAACCACCATACAGATGAAGATCCGAGCCGCAGATCGCGGTCGAACTCACCTTGATGATGGCATCGCGAGGATTGAGGATTTGCGGATCCGGAACCGTCTCAACGCCGATTTCACCTATGCCCTGCCAACATACCGCTTTCATTGCATTCTTCTCCCAAGCGTCGTGCGACCGATCAAGCTGCGGCGGCCCGTGGGTTGTCCCAGGGTAGTTGCCACTTCACCCGTCTCGATCAGTTGTTTCAGGCGACGCAGATCGTCTTTGATTTGAACCTTCGGCTCTTCGCCCAGGATCCTGGCGAGTTGCACGCCAACCTTGCCGGCCGGGGGCACATATCGCATCTCCACACGGACGATCGTGCCGCGACCCGAGCGCGCCGGCTCGAATCTCACGGTTCCCTGATGTTGAATTTCCGAACCTTCGACCGTTTGCCAAGCGAGTCCTTCATTTGCATCGTCGCGCACGATCTCTGCGTCCCATTCCACCGACATCCCTGCGGGCGCCTTGGCGATCCAATGCGAAGTTCGATCACCCGTCGCAGTGACGGATTCGAGATGTGCCATGAATCGCGGCAGATTCTCGACATTGCGCCAGAAGGCGTAGAGCGCTTGCGGAGTGCTGTTGATGGCGAGACTCTGACTGACTACCTCATCCGTTGCAGGTAGTTCGCGGCCGCTCAACTCGCGGCTCGCATACACATCCAGCGCAGCGACACCGAGTACGGCAGTCGCTGCCATCGCGATACGTTGTGGGTTAGCGTCCGGATTACGGGCGGCTGCTCCGAGTAGAGCAAGGTCCATTGCATCGCCACCCACCCGCGACCACGCCCAAGCACCAGTGGCGCGCTGCGACAACAAACCGAGTCCGCTAGTAATCTCGCGTACGCCGAGTGCTCGCATGATTGCAGGATGGTCACCTACACCGATCGCACGACCGAGTGCGCGCGGTGCAAGAATTTCCGCGAGCCCGAGGCCGATACTGAACCATCCCAAGAAGTTGGACAGTTGCCGAGGCTCCAGCGGGAACTCTCGCCGCGCTTCCATCTCCATCTCTTCTTGGCTCCACTCCGAATAAGAAGAGTAAGGAGATGCGTATTGTGCCGTCTCACTCGTCGAGCGAGCGCTCGTCGGAGTGTCGAAGGATTCGGTGGACATCGCGCTTCCTCATCGTGAACAACTTGAACGACAGGTCGCTTTTGTAATCGCACGCGCGCGATGCGAGTTCCGGCGCGCAATCAGATAATGTGAGTTCCGCTTCGGTCCCCTCGAAGCGAACGATGATGCGAAAGCAGGTTGAGAAAGATTTTTCCACTTCGTGCGCGACGCAACTGTCGCCAAATGCAGTCTTCTCCTCTCGTACTACTTTGATGCACACTCGCGCCCGCGTTGAACCGATATGGGGCGCACGTTTTTCTCGTCCGACGAATTGAGGTAGGGGCAACATCGTCGGATCGAGTATGTTTTTCAAACCGACTGACATTTTCCTGTAAACACGAGAGATGAAAATCGTCGGTACGTGTGTGGAATAGAAATTGCTTTATGAGATCGATCGCGTGTTGCGATCGAATGCGAGTCGTGGGGACGGGGCGCATGCGCGCATGTGTCGAGCGGATGCTCGGCTCATACGTAGGTCGAGAAGGAGTGATGAAATGCGTCTGTTGAGTATGGGATTGACTGCGACACTTGCGATGTGCGCGGTGATGAGCGGGAATGCGTTCTCCGCGCCTTCACGAGCGGATTTTGCGAGAGCGGCTTCTGAACGGATGTCGATGAGTGCTACGAGCAGCTTCGCGGATAGCCGTGCCGAGCACCTTGCATCCAGCCTCGTTCCGGATTTCAAAGAGAGTCATAGCCTCTCGAGGAGCGAACGCACTCATCTTGCGTTCGCCACTCCGCCGATTCCTTCGGCCCTCGGCGCATCACGCCAGGCCAACACCGGCTCGACCTCGTTCTCTGTTCATCAGACAGAACAGCCGCCCAGCTTGTGGCTCATGGGCTGCGTCATTCTTTTCTTGATCGCCTATCAACTGCGGCGCAAGCACCGGCTGCTGCGCCCACACCGGTTCCACGAGCTTTGATTTCGCTCATTCCTGCCTGGCAATCCGGCGAGCAGTGAGAGCTCGATGCTGAACTCGAGAGAGCCGATCCAATACAACGATCGCGCGGCCAGCGTGAGCGCGTCCGAACCGCTGTCGCTGTTCGTCGTCAAGTCACTCCTATACCCCATCGTTCCCGTGCTCACGCTCGGTTTGTCGCTGATCTTGTGGCGCGAAGGACTTCACGGCCAGTACTTCTTGGTCGCGGTATTGGCGTTCATATTCGCGGCCGAATTGCTCGATGCCGTGCCGCTGGATGCGCCGCGCGCCCGCTCACTCGCGATCGCATCGTTGCTCGATATCGTGGCCCGCTGGCTGCTCGTCATCTTGTTCATTTGGGCCTTGCTCGAAGTAGCAGGACTCGCGGATCGGTTCAACTGGCGCGTACTGCTGACCTGGGCGATCTCCACTCCCATCATTCTTTGGTGCAGCCAGCTTTCCGCACCACGCATCCTGCAGCGAGCCGGCGCCAAACGCTCTCGTAAGAAAATCGTGATCGCCGGCGCGACGGATTTAGGGCTCAAGCTCGCTGAACGCATCACGGCCGCACCTTGGCTCGAAACCGACGTGATCGGATTCTTTGACGACCGTCACGCCACACGTCTGCCGAGCCGATGCGCATCGCACCTCCTCGGCAAGCTCTCGAATGTCAGTGAGTTCGTCGCGCGTGAAGGCATCGATACGGTGTACGTGACCTTGCCCATGACGCGCCATCGGCGCGTGCGGGAGCTCCTATTATCGCTGGGTGATTCCACCGCATCGATCTACTTCGTGCCGGACTTGACGGTCTGCGATCTAGTCCAGCCGCGCTTCGATCTCGTGAACGGCGTTCCTGTCGTCGCGGTATGCGAATCGCCGTTCTACGGCGGTCGCGGCATCGCCAAACGGTTCAGCGACATCGTTATCGCGTCACTTGCGCTGCTCGTCATTTCCCCGGTGATGATCTCCGTCGCCGCGGCGATCAAGCTGACCTCGCCCGGCCCGATCATCTTCAAGCAACGCCGCTATGGCTTGGACGGCAAAGAGATCATCGTCTACAAGTTCCGTTCGATGAGCGTGACCGAAGACGGACAAAGCACATACACGCAAGTCCAACGCAACGATGTTCGCGTAACGTCAGTGGGCGCCTTCATCCGAGCGACTTCGCTCGATGAGCTGCCGCAGTTGCTCAACGTGCTCGAAGGCACGATGAGCATCGTCGGCCCGCGGCCGCATGCGATCGCTGTCAACGAACAATATCGTCGCCTTATTCCCGGCTACATGGTGCGTCACAAGGTGAAGCCCGGCATTACCGGTTGGGCACAGGTGAATGGCTTTCGCGGTGGCGATGACATCGGCTCGATGCGTCAGCGTATCGAGTTCGACCTCGAGTACTTACAACATTGGTCCCTGACCTTGGATCTCATGATCATCCTCAGAACTGCTCTTGTCGTTTGGAACGATCGTCATGCTTACTAGTAGGAAGGAAGGCGATAGGGGATGGCGGATAGCGGATAGTCGGAAGCGCTGGCGCGCGTACGTGCATACCCTGTTGGCCGCTCGACGCTTTCTGACTATCCCCCATCCCCTATCCCCTATCGCCTTCCTTCTTCTCACCTGTCTGACCTTCGGTGCGGCCGCGGCAGACAGCGATTATCGATTGGGCGCTGGCGATCTGGTGCGCGTGAGCGTATTCGGTGCCCCGGATTTGTCGGCGGAGGTGCGCGTCAGCGAATCAGGCAACATCAGTTATCCGCTCGTCGGGCAGCTCAGCGTTGCAGGCCGCTCGCCGGCACAGGTCGAAGCGATGATCGGTGCGCATCTCGTGGAAGGCGGTTTCGTGCGCGATCCGCAGGTTTCGCTCCTGGTTCTCGAATACCGCAGCCAACAGGTCTCGGTATTGGGTCACGTCGTCAAACCCGGTCAATACTCGCTGCAATCAGCGAGCACTGTGCTGAGCCTGCTCGCCGAAGCCGGCGGCCCGATCAACGATGAGGCCGCGGATTTCGCGACCGTCATGCGTAAAGACGGCACGAAGGCGACGATCGATCTCGCTGCGCTCTTCAACGGCGATCCGAAGCAAAACGTACCGATCACCGGTGGCGCCACGATCTATGTTCCGCGCGCGCCGCAGTTCTATGTCTATGGCGAAGTTCAGAAACCGGGCATGTACCGTTTGGAACGCAACATGACGGTGTCGCGCGCAATCTCCGCGGGCGGCGGCCTCACCGCGCGCGGCTCCGAGCGCCGCGTCGTCGTCAAACGGCGTAACGCCAAAGGCGAGGAACAAATCTTCTCCGTCGAAGGATCGGATCTGTTGCAAGCAGACGATGTACTGCTGGTCAAAGAAGGCTTTTTCTAAGGGCGTGCACATGACGTTATCGCAAATCTTTCGGATTCTCTGGGCACGCCGGCGCTTGTTCATCACGGTGCTGAGTATCGCCGTCGCAGCGGTGGCGGCCGTCAGCTTCATTGTGCCGAAGCAATACCTAGCCGAGCTCGCCATTGTCGTCGACGTGAAAGGCGGCGATGCGCTGACTGATGGCTCGCTCGCGCCTCAGCTCGTACCGACCTATCTCGCCACTCAAGCGGAAATCATCCGCAGCCGCAATGTCGCTCTCAAGGTCATCGACTCGCTCGGCCTTGCGAACGATCCTGCGACCGTGCAGCACTATCGTGATAGCGGCGGCACCGGGGATGTACGCGAGTGGCTGGTAGCGCGTGTATTGAAAGAGCTCGACGCGAAGACCACTCGCAACAGCAACATCATTCGAATTTCGTATAGCAGCACGAATCCGGACGTCGCTGCGCAAATGGCGAATGGTTTCGCCGATGCGTACATCCAAACGAATCTGGAGCTGAAAGTCGATCCTTCACGCCGTCAAGCGGTCTGGTTCGACCAGCAGGTACAGCAACTGCGCCAGGAACTGGCGGAGGCGCAAGGCATCCTCGCAAAGTATCAAAGCGATCACGGCGTGCTCGGCGTCGACGATGCGCGCATGGATGTCGAAAATGCGCGGCTACAGGAAATCTCCAACCATTTGGTGAGCGTTCAAGCAACGATGTACGACGCGGAGACGCGTCGCGCTCAGCTCGCCTCGAAGCGAAACATGGATTCGCAACCCGATTTGCTGAAGCACCCAGTGCTACAGAACCTGAAAGCTGAGCTCGCGCGCGCCGAAGCCAAGCTCGCCGAGCTGAGCGGCCGCTATGACCGCAATCATCCGCAGTATCGAAGCGCAGCCGCCGAGGTTGCCTCGCTGCGCGACAAGCTCCAGACCGAGACCAACATCGCACGTGGCTCCCTCGTTCAAGCCGCACAGATTGCCGAGCGCCAGGTGGACGAGGTACAGAAGTCCTTGGAAGAGCAGAAAGACCGAATCATTTCGCTCAAGCGTCAGCGCGATGAGCTCGCGGTATTGAATCGTGATGTCGAAAGCGCACGCGCGGCTTATGACGCGGCACTTCAGCAGGCCAATCGAACTCGTCTGGAAAGCCGCATCGATCGGACCAACATCGCGATCCTGAATTCCGCTGTGCCGCCGATGACTCCCGCCTCTCCGCGGATGCTTTTGAACATTGCCGTTGCGATCATCGCCGGTGCTTTGCTCGCGGCCGGCCTATGTCTTTCATTCGAGTTACACAATCGCAGACTTCGCTGGCGCGACGATCTCGCTGACATTGCCGATCTTCCGGTACTGGCCGAGCTTCCGGTTTTCAGCACCGCGCGTCATCGCAAGCATAGGCCCGCACTTCGAGGCGCAAGCGCTCGGTTGAGAACCAGCGCAGCCTAAGGAAACACTCATGGATATCGCAGTCGAGAAAGCCCAGCGCCCGCCGCTC
>JAICPY010000074.1 GCA_025929585.1 Steroidobacter sp. | reverse complement strand
GTAAGGCATTGATCAAGTGATACCTTCATCACCTTCATCACCTTCATCACCTTCATCACCTTCATCACCTTCATCACCTTCATCACCTTCATCACCTTCATCACCTTCATCACCTTCATCACCTCATCACTTTTCCTCATGAAACTCCTTCGCTTTGGACCTCCTGGACGCGAGCGGCCCGGCTTACTGGATGCGAAAGGTCGCATTCGGGATTTGTCATCGATCATTGCCGATCTCTCTGGTTCGGCGCTCGATCCGGATCGACTGCGAGCGCTCGGCAACCTCGACCTGCACAAACTGCCGCTTGTCGAGAGCGAGGTGCGCGTGGGTCCTTGTGTAGGCGGCGTTGGTAAATTTATTTGCATCGGTTTGAACTATGCCGATCACGCCGCTGAGACGGGGGCGGCGATACCGGGCGAGCCCATCGTATTCATGAAAGCGACAAGCGCGATCTGTGGTCCGTGCGACGAGGTGATCAAGCCCCGCAATTCGACCAAGATGGATTGGGAAGTCGAGCTTGGCATCGTCGTCGGCAGGCTAGCTCGCTACGTCGATGTGGCGAATGCGCTGGACTATGTCGCGGGTTATTGCGTGATCAATGATATCTCCGAGCGTGAGTTTCAACTCGAGCGTGGCGGCACATGGGACAAGGGCAAAGGATGCGATACGTTCGGCCCGATCGGACCGTGGCTCGTGACACCCGATGAGATCGCCGACGTAGATAATTTATCGATGCAACTCTCGGTCAACGGCCATCGATATCAGGACGGCTCTACGCGAACCATGATCTTCAAACCGGCCTTCTTAGTGAGTTATCTCAGCCAGTTCATGAGTCTGCATCCCGGCGATGTGATCTCAACGGGCACCCCGCCAGGAGTAGGCCTGGGGCAAAAGCCACCGGTGTACTTGTCTCCCGGTGACATCATGGAGCTGGAAATCGCCGGTTTGGGAAAGCAGAAACAGACCGTCATCGACGAGGGGCAAGGCCGCTAGCGTCCGCGCTCTCCCGACATCGCGAATGCCGCAATCCCCGCAGATCTTCTCAGGCGCGGACCTAGATGCGAACCTTTCGATAGCTCCTTCGCGATCCCAGCAAGCGGGGGCGTATAAGATGCCGAAACTGTGAACTGATCCGCCGCAACCACCCTTTACGCGGGCAAAGCTTGCGTGGCTGCCGCTTGTGAGCCAAGTGCTTCTCGTGGTTAGGAATACAGCCCAGCCGTCAGGTTGAGGCAAATTGAACCATCAACGATGCCAGTGTTCGCGAGCTTCGAGAATGAATGACAGTGCAGCCTCCGCTGAATTGAAGACCGGCAAGCCCCGGTCTTCCTTCGCGGTGCCCCTCGCCCTGACTGGGCTTGCCATTCTGATCTACGCCATCGCTGCCTTTGGCCTGTCTTCATCGTTGAGTCAAGCTCAGATGCATGCGCTCGCGCTGGTGCTGCTGGTCATGCCCGCGGTCGCAACCCTATTGAGTCGTCCTGGTACGGCTGTGCACGGCAATCTCGACATCAGTGCCACCAAGGGAGCACTCGAGCATGAACGAAACATGCTTCGCACGCTGATCGACAGCTTGCCTGATTTGATCTATGTGAAAGACGTGAGCTGCAAGTTCCTGCTCGCCAACGATGCGTGCTGCCGAGTCATGGGAACCGACAGCGCTCACGTGGTCGGCAAGGATGATTTCGAGTTCTTTCCGAAAGAGCTCGCGCAAGGCTTCTTCGAAGACGAACAGAAGGTGATGCGCTCCGGGGAGCCATTACTCAATCGCGAAGAGAGCGTCATATACCACGATGGCAGAAAGTCGTATGTGCTGACGACCAAAGTGCCGTTGCGCGACGTGCACGATCGCGTGATCGGCATCATGGGTATCGGTCGCGATATCACGGCGCGTGTCCAAGCCGAGAATGATCTGCGGGCGGCGCGCGAAGCGGCCGAAGCTGCAAACCGTGCGAAGAGCGAGTTCCTTGCGAACATGAGCCATGAGATCCGCACGCCGATGAACGGTGTGATCGGCATGAGCGAGCTGATGATGGACACTCAGCTCGAACCGGTGCAACGCGACTATGCGGAAACGATTCGCGATTGCGGACGCGCGCTCCTAACGGTCATCAATGACATTCTCGATTTCTCCAAGATCGAAGCGGGCAAGCTGGAGCTCGAAAGCATCGACATGGATTTGCGCGACGCAGTCCGGGATGTCGCGCGAGTGCTTGCAGTCCAAGCTCACGCGAAAGGCTTGGAGCTCACTATGGAAGTGGATGCGCAATTACCCGAAATGGTCAAGGGAGATCCGGGTCGCTTGCGTCAAGTACTGCTTAACTTGGGCGGCAATGCAGTCAAGTTCACGTCCCAGGGCGAAGTCTCGCTCGATGTGAAAGTGCTCCAGAGCGATGACAGCGGCACGCTGGTACGCTGCGAAGTTCGCGATACTGGCGTTGGTATTCCCGCCGATCGCATCAGTGCGTTGTTCCAGCCATTCATGCAGGTCGATGCGTCGACAACGCGTCGCTTCGGCGGAACGGGACTGGGTCTTTCGATCGTACGCAAGCTCGTCGAGCTCATGCACGGCGAAGTTGGACTGGAGAGTCAGGAGAACGTCGGGTCGAAGTTCTGGTTCACGGCGCGATTCCTTCCCGCGAGCTCAGTGGGACCCACCTTCCACCGAGTGACGCCCTCGGAGCTCCAAGGTCGCCGCGTACTGGTAGTCGATGACAACGCCACGAATCGCAAGCTCCTTGCAATCCAACTCGAGCAATGCGGCATGCAACCGGTGCTGGCGAGCTCGGCTACCGAAGCGCTGAGCATCCTCGAACAGGCGTATCGAGAAGGAGAGCCCTTCGAAATCGCGTTGTTGGATCACGACATGCCGGACTGCAACGGCGCGGATCTGGGCCGTCGGGTCAACAGCGACGAAGATCTGAAAAACACGCGGCTGGTCTTGCTTACTTCCTCGGGCTTACGTGGCGATGCGTTGAGGTTTGCGAAAATCGGTTTTGCCGGATATCTACTCAAACCGGTTGCCGAAAGCGATCTGATCGACTGCTTGCTCGTGGTGCTCGGCGGCGAAGCGAAAGATTGGCATACGCAAACTCAACCGATCGTCACGCGACACGAGTTGAGAGTTCTGCGAAAACGCGTTGAGAGCCGCCGCTTACTGCTCGCCGAAGATGTCTTGGTCAATCAAAAGGTCGCCTCGCGCGCGCTCGAGAAACTCGGCTACGAAGTCGAAGTCGTCAACAACGGCAAGGAAGCAGTCGCGGCCTGGGAAACAGGCAAGTACGATTTGATCTTGATGGATTGTCAGATGCCGGAAATGGACGGCTATGAAGCCACGCGTGAGATTCGCAGACGCGAAGGCCCGAACCAGCACATCCCGATCGTTGCTTTGACCGCTCACGCCATGAAGGGCGCCGATGAGGAATGCAAGGCCGCCGGCATGGATGAGCATCTTACTAAACCGATCGACAGAGAAGCGCTCGATCGATGCTTGCGGAGATATTTGGCGGCGAAGTAAGGAGCCCAGCTAGCTGGCTCGTCGCGGTTGACGTTGACGGTTGACCGTTGACCGCCGGAAAGGGAAAAGGGCCTAGCCGACCGTCAACGCTCCCTTCTGACCGTCAACTGCCAACCGTCAACCGTCAACGCGCGCTCGCACTCGTGCGATCACGCCCGCCACCAACGCATCGCATCTACTCCCGAGGAATCTATACGCTCCTGCCAGCGATTCATCCATCTGCGCCCTCAAATGGGTACGAAGCAAACCGCGGGCGCGATGATCGCGAGTCTTGACGGTTGCCGCTGGGATGCCAAGGTACTCAGCGGTTTCTTCCACCGACAATCCTTCGACCTCGCGCAACATGAACACGCTTCGGAATTGAATTGGTAGCTGCGCGATGGCTCCTTCCAAGATGCGCTTCATGTCGTCTCGCTCCGCTGCAACCTCTGGGCTGGAAAGTATCTCTTCCGCTCGGGCTGTACCGGATAGACCTGGACTGTCGGGTTGCAAAAACATATCGGCTTCCAAAGTAATGTGGCGCTTGCGGCTGCCGTGAGTTCGTAGCCGATCGATTGCCTCGTTACGCACGATGCGGGCCAGCCATGCGCCAAGCCCACCCTCGCCGGTGTAACTCGACAATCGATAGAAGGCACGAACGTAGCTCTCCTGCAGAATGTCCTCGGCTTCGCTCGCCTCGCCGGCGATGCTGACGGCGAGACGAAAAAGCCGCTGGTTGTAGCGACGCATGATCTGGTCGAATGCCCGCTCATCTCCACCCGCAGCCGCTGTCGCGAGCACCTTCTCATCGACGATAGGGTTACCGAAAGCGGGCTGTGAACCTTCTGACGGCAGCGTATTCATGTTTCCTGCCTGAAATGAACGGTTGGTATTTCTCAATTGAACTTGTCCGGGAATTGTTTCGCCAAGGCACCGACGAGGGCATCGGAAATCGTATAGATATGCGACTTCATCGCTTCCCAGGTGCGCGCTTCTCCGGCTGCGTCATTCTTCGCGAACTGCTGATTCTGTTGGACGTGATGTCCGCCATGCGCCATGAGCAACGAGCTCAAACTTTGCTGCGGCAGATAAGGGTTTGCTTTACTCAAGAAGACGCTGATTTCGCCTGCGTTCGCCGCAAGCTGATCGAAGGCCTGCTTCGCTTTCGCCGAATCACCGGCCACCGTTGCACTCGCGTGCGACTTAATCGCAGTGTAGTGCCCGGCGAGTAATGTGAATAATTGATCCGAGGCGGACTTGCCATAAAACGGCTCGATTGCGGCAGCAATCTGTTTCGCGTTCTCCACCGCTTTGCCCTCCGCGACTTCAGTAGCGCTGGCATCGTTGTCTGCGATCCCACGCACGACCTCGCGCACCCAGAAGATATGCCCAACCCAGAGGTCGCGCAATGCAGCTTGCGTGGTCACGAACTTCGACCCCGGGACAGCGGTAGCCTCCGTCTTTCCATGCTGCGCGTCTGCAAAACACCCGGAAGACAAGGCCATCGACGAAACCACTGCAATCATCAAAGTGCGCATTTCCACCGCTCCTATATTGAGGTGCGGTTAAGGACGGGAGTGGGGAGAGGAAGGTTCCCGGCGGCGAAGCTGCCGGGGAATGGTGACGAGTGACGAAACGAGAGAAATGTCTGCTGATGTCATTCCTAAATGTCTACGGAACGATATTTAGCACCGACGCCCCTCTTACCCGTCACCGGTCACTCGTCACCCGTCACCTTCGCTCAAAAGAACCCATTCGCCGAAACAAAGTAAACGCGCCGATTCTGGAAATCGTTCTGCGGGATGCCGTCGTAGATGCGAACGCCGGCGCGAAGCTGCAGGAACTGCATCGGGACGTACTCCCATATAGCGCTGAAGCGGTTCTGCTCATCTTCATCGATGTCATCGTCGGGATCGAAGACTTCCGCGGTGAGCTTTAGGTTGTGACCTTGTTTGTACATCCAATTGGCTTCGAGCAAGCCCGCCCACAATTTTCGGCGTTCGGGAAAACTCTCGTCGGTGATGTAGTCGGCTTCAGCGAGCCATGAAACAGGTCCCGTGCGCAGTCCCGCGAATACGCCTTGCATCTGCCGTTCGCCTGCATCTGCATCATTGAAGTTGAAACTCGCTCCGAGGCGCCATATCGACTGAATATGCTCGGTCCGAATGCTTAGCTGCTTACCTTCGTCGGTCTCCGAGCCTCCCGCAGACCCGTTGGTCACTGCCAACTGCGTGGACCAACTCGCCGTTTCAAGTCCGACCTCGATCCCTTTGTCCGGAGTGGCGAAGCCGATACCCGTCGCCTGCCGTATGAATGCTCCGTCGTCTTCGAGACGCCAGCCATACGGCAAGAACATCTGGCCAGCTTTGACATACCAGCGCTGATCGGCCGTAGATACTCTGGCATAGGCTTCGAGGTTCACACTGCCGCCGGGGGCAATGCGCTCATCCACGTACAGCATCAAACGCTCGGGGATGATTGTCACTGCGCCGTACACTCGCATTTCTTCCACGTCGAATTCGGATTGCGCATCCTCGTTCGGAACATCGACATACGTGCCGCCCGCACGCAGATTGCCGCCGACACCTAGATATTGATTGATCGCGCCCGTCCACATCTCGAGTCCTGGCACCTCGACGCGCTTAGCCGGGAGCATCGTTTGAGCCCAAATGTTTCCATATGCGTTGCGCATGCCGCCGCCGCTCGGATTGACGTGACAGGCCGCGCACTTCATTCCTTGACGAACTGCGAAATAGGGCTCAGCGAGGGCTGATGGGGACCCGAGCACAGCGAGGAGAATTGCGGCGAGAAAGGCGTCGGTGTGCAGCCGCCGGCGCGAGCAAAGAAACAAGATAATTCTCTCGGCGATACTTGCAGAGAACGTTGCGTGATCCGCGAATCGCATGACTACTCCATTTGCGCTCGATCTCATTTGCTCTCCTCCACCGAAAAGTTCAGCTCGAAGTCTCCGCCTGCCTGACCATCGGCATTACCGTCTATCGCAACGGAATTCAGGTCGGTCACCGCCAGGGGCGAGCTACCACTCACACGCAGGCGATAAGCATCTGCAGTCCATCCGCCGGGCGGCGCCGTGATCGCGAGCACGGTGGGCGAGAGCGAGCGCAACTCGATCCGCGCATCGATCTGAACTTCATTTCCGTTCGCGAAATCCGCGTCCCCGCCGCTTCGAGTGACTGTCAACGTACCGGCTTGAAACAACGAGGTATCCAGTTCGCGCTCTGAGGCGATCACGATGGCTGGAGCATTCCGAGAAAGGGTTCCTTCGATCGGCCACGCAGCGGACAACTTGGATGGCGATACACCGCTGCTCTGCGGTGCTTGCGCTCCTTCCAAAATCCACTGTCGGATGACGGCGATCGTCTCCGCAGGAAGCGGCGATCCGCCTAAAGGCATGCGACCGCCAACCTCTGCGGTGCCTTCGATCTTTTGGATGAGATAACTGGAATCCGGATCGCCGGGATTCACGCGTAGCAGTCCGGGAACTTCCGTGCTCGGTGCGTTCACGAGCAGCGCATACGATGCACCCTCGTCCAGCCGCAAGCCGAGCGGCGCGGCGGCACCGGAGTGACATGTAGTGCAAATCGGCGTGAGCACGTTCGATTGAATCGAATCGAAATCCGCACTTAGGCCACCGCCTTCGCCCTCTTCAGTCGGACGACCGTTGTCATCGAGGCCTTCGCCGTTGCCGGCGCACCCAACGATCAGCGTCAGGCTCAAGCTGAGCGCGACTGTTCGCGTACGCATGGTGGTCGTACCTTCCTAGTCCAGTTTTCAACAACGGCGGTAGGTACCTTCCCGAGTCCATTTGGTTCTGCTGATTTTTTGAAAGTAGTCGGTAGAACTCTTTGGTATTGCGATGGGCACTCATGTCCCGACAGCAACGCTCTAGCGAGCGACGTGCTCATTCGATGAAGAAGGAAAGGGGACATGAACACCAACGCACTTGGATTGAAGGTGCTTGCGCTCATCGCGCTTGCATTGAGTCTTGGAGGCTGCGGCGGCTCTGGTGGTGGAGGAGATCCGCCGCCTGCTCAGCCACCTGCACCCGCTCCGGCGACTATCGCTGTCGCGGCGAGCACTACCTCAGTGAGTCGAACGATACCGTTGACAGCGACGGTGACAGTTCCAGCAGGAATCACTGTTAGCTCCGTTGACTTCCTTGTCGATGGAACGGTTGTCGGCTCGGTGAATGCCGAGCCGTACACGATCGACTGGGACACCTCGACGATCGCGGATGGAGATCATGAGGTCACTGCCCGAGTGATGGATAGCGCGAATCGCACGGCGACATCTGACGCTGTGACCTACACGGTGAACAACAATCCGGTGATCCATGTCGAGCTTTCCAACGATCAGGTGCTGCCCGCAGTAGATTCCGATGCTACTGCCGCAGGCGATATCACGGTGAATCTAGTCAGCGGTGCCGTAACGGGCGGCATCACCATTGATGGCCTGACCGCAACGCTTGCTCACATCCATCGCGGCTTTGCCGGCGTCAACGGACCTGTGATCGTCGATTTCGAGGCCGATCCGAACGATCCCGCGCGCTGGAATGCAGTCGCTGATGGAATGCTGAGTCCGGAGGATGTCGATAACCTGCTCGCAGGTGCGCTCTACGTCAACGTGCATTCCGCAGCGCATCCCGCTGGGGAAATTCGCGGCCAGTTGCAGCCCGAAAACATCACGGTTCTGTACAGCCCGATGAGTCATGATCAAGTTGTCCCTGCGGCACCGGACCCTGCGAGCGGCACCATCGCGGCGACAGTTGATTCGGATGCAAGCACGGCAACAATTCATGCGGTGACGAGTGAGTTGGTCGATCCGACGGCTGCACATGTTCACACTGCGGCAGCGGGCTCGAATGCAACCGCAACTCTATTCGAGCTCACGCAAGCCGAGAACGACCCGACTCATTGGCAGATCGAACAGCAAGCGATCACAAGCGAACAACGCACTGCGTTCGACGCAAACGAATGGTATGTCGATGTGCATACCACGGGCCTTCCAGACGGAGCGCTGCGCGGACAGATATCGACCGAAGCCGGTCCATCCCCTCCACCTCCACCGCCTCCACCGCCTCCACCGCCACCAGCTACCCCGACGCTTGCAGAGCTACAGCAAACCATTTTCGGCCCGCAGTGCGCAGGGTGTCATAGCGGCGTGGGAGCCACGCTACCCGGCGTGATGGATCTTTCAAGTGCCGCCGCCAGCTTCGCCTCGCTCGTCGGTGTGGCAAGCATCGAGCAGGATGATTTACTCAGAGTGGCGCCGAACGATTCTGCGAATAGCTACCTCGTTCACAAGATCGAAGGCGCGCCGACCATCACGGGTGCGCGCATGCCCTTGAACGGCACTCCACTGGATCAAGCCACGATCGATGAAGTGAAGGCATGGATCGATGCAGGAGCGCTCAACAACTAAGCGGAACGTGACGGGGTGATGAAGTGGCGAACGGCGAAGACCGAGCATCGCGCCGGTAACAGCACATCTGGCGCGGTTACTCGCATTCGGTGCTCGTCACAGCTCTTCGGTTCGTCACCTCGTCACCCTCAACCTGCCTCGACAAGTTGACGGACGGCGTGCACGCCTGCGTATTACGCTCGCCAATTGTTGCGTTGTTCGCGACCTCCGCTCAACGCGCGAAGGTCGCGATCAGTGCTCACTCGATGTCGGGCACTGATCTGTTGCTCTTGGACTTACCTATTGCGTGTCCCAATGCCCGCTCGAGCTTTTCAGCCGCGCCGTCGATGGCCATCGCCAAGGTTTCGGCCTGGTGCGTCACTGCGATGGGCTGCATCCCGCTCATTCTGGCTTCCAGCAGACATCGCTTGTCGTGGTCGCCGCCTTTGTCGCTGTTCTCATCACTAAGATGCACTTCGATGCGCGTGATGCGATCGCTCATATGCGAAACCGCGTCCTCGACCATCCCTTGTACGCGCTCGTGTAGATCTTCTCCGCCGTGAATATGGCGATCCGTGTTGACCTGTATCTGCATTAGGTGCTCCATTTTTGAGGCGCCCACTCGCAAGGCGCTAAAAAGATGCTCGTGGCTGTCCGCTGAGAAGCTGGACTCCCTATTTCAATCCGACAACCTCAATGCCAGTTCCAGTCGAGCCGCGGCGGCGTTGCTGCCGCGCAGCAACCGCTGGCCTTAGGCGAAACGTACGACTACGCATTGCACCGAATTCGTGCTTTGCTGCCGTATGGCGGCGCAGCCCGAGCACGTATAAAAAAGATGGTTCAAGCGCTTCCCGACACTCAAACCCAAACTCGCCCAACGGGCGGCTGGTCCGTTCCTTTCGCATGGCTACTGGCTCTGACGCTCTACGCCATTGCAGTCTATGGCGGTCTCGTCGCCGACGAAAGCGCGATGTGGGTCACCGACTTGTCATGGACTCTCAGCGCGTTCGTTGCCGTGTTCGGAAGCTTCCGAGCTGCGCATTCGCTGGCGGGCCATTTGCGCGTGGCATGGGTGCTATTTGGGGTGGCATTCTGTGCGTGGTTGATTGGGCAGTTGATCTGGGATTGGCAGGAGCTGGTCAAAGGGGTCAGCATCCCGTTCCCCAGTGCATCCGACATCTTCTTTATCACCTTCGGGATCATCTCGATCGGGGCGTTATTCGCAATGCGAAACCCCTCGGCAGCACGTCGCCTCACGACTCGCGATGTCGGCAACTTGGGTTTGATCATCTGCAGTCTTGCCGTCGCAACCATCACTGCCCTGCTCGAGCCGATCTCTCTATCGAATCATTCGACTGCCTATGTCGGTATCGCCTTGGCCGAGGCGATGTCCATCGTCACCGCCTTCGTATTCTCGGTGTATTTTCTGTGGTCGCATCGTTGGGGAGCGCAAACCGCAACGCTCGTTCTCATCGTCGTCGGCTTCGCCGTGCACGCCGCCCTCGCCCTGTTGTATATCCAGTCGCTCATCGCCAGCGAGTTTGGCCCCAGTCACTACTTGAATATCGGGTGGATTGCGGCCATGGGATTTCAGCATTGGGCGAGCTGCGAGCAAGTCCGGGCACTACGCCGCGGAAACCAGCTTTCCAGTGACACCGTCTTAGCGTATGAACGGCGTGTAGAAGCATTGCTTCCCGGATTGCTCCTGCTGGCATTGGTGATTGCCGCGGCTGCATTCCACACGTATTTGACGCCACGAGTCCTGCAAATCAATGTGGCGCTGCTAGGACTGTTCGCCATCATCTTGCTCGCACGTGAAAGCTGGATCTATGCCCGCGAGCGGCAGCTGAAGGCGATGCTGGAGCAGTCCAATAGTCAAATCGATCGCGCCAAGCAAACGCTCGATGCCACCTCGAACGAGCTCAGTGATCTAGAGGAGACATTGCGTATCGCAGCCCTGGCTGGAAATGTCGGGATGTTCGAACGCGATCTGCGTACCGACAGGGTCTACTATTCTGCGCAATGGAAACGGCAGCTCGGTTATGACGAAAATGAGCTCAGCGACACTCTCGAGGAGTGGCGCAGCCGCGTTCATCCGGACGACTATGAGCGGGTCATGGCCTGCATCGAGGAAGTACTGAACGAGCCGGGAAAGGATCTGCGTCTCGAACATCGGCTTCGTGATCGCAACGGCAAGTACCGATGGTTCCTGTCGCAAGGATCGGTCAAACGCGACAGCCGCGGCACGCCCCTTTCGATATTGGGATCGCATGTCGACATCACACGCTTGAAACAGACGGAAGAGGCGCTACGCGATAGTGAAGCACGGTATCGCGATCTCGCCACGCAATTGGAGCTGCGCGTGTCGGAACGAACCGCACAGCTGCGAGATGCGTACACGGAGCTGGAAGGGTTTGCCTATGCCGTATCTCACGATTTGAAAGCGCCGCTGCGAGCGATCGATGGCTTCAGTCACATCCTAACCGAAAGCGCAAAAGACAGATTGAGCCCGATCGAACAGGACTACATCACTCGGTTGCGCCACAGTGCCCTTAGAATGGCGGCATTGATCGATGGACTGTTGGCGTACTCGCGTGTCGAGCGTCGCGAGCTGAATTTGGGTAAGGTCGATGCGAGGGCATTGCTGCACGAAATATTGGCGGAACAAGAGCCGTTGTTTGCAACTCGGCACTTGATCGTGAATTGCGATGTTCCTGATCTCACCTTGCACGTTGATCGCGAAGCGCTATCGATCGTGCTACGCAACTTGCTCGACAACGCGGTGAAATTTACGCGCAACCAGCCGCTGCCCAAGATCGACATTCGCGCCAAAGCGGATGAGAAGACGGTTACGATCGAGGTGTGCGATAACGGCATCGGTTTCGACCCGGCCTTTCACGATCAGATTTTCAACATCTTCCAACGCCTGCACGCGGATGGCGAGTACGAGGGTACAGGCATCGGGTTGGCCTTGGCTCGCAAAGCGGTGCAAAGGATGAATGGACGGCTTTGGGCTGAGAGTACACTGGGCGCCGGCGCCAAGTTCTTCGTGGAGCTGCCGCGCGGAAGTACGAACGAAGTCGACGAAGCGTCCACTACGAGCGAGCTTACATCCCGGCAAGCTTAGACGAACGTTTTCTCTCATCACATAAGGACAGCACTATGCCCACGGCGAAGAAAACCAAATCCGCTCCCGCTGCAAAGTCCAAGAAAGCAGCACCTGCGAAAGCCTCGAAAAAGAAGGCCGCCCCCGCTCCTTCTCTGGATTGGTCCTCCACTATCAAGAAAGCCGCCGAAGACAAGCGCTCGCACGCCAACTGGCCCGGCTCGGGAGATGCTTGGAAGAAGAAGGTTAGATAAGGAACGAAGTGACGGGTGACGGGTGACGGGTGACGGGTGACGGGTGACGGGTGACGGGTGACGGGTGACGGGTGACGGGTGACGGGTGACGGGTGACGGGTGACGGGCAAGAGTTTGCTGTCCGCTTTCTATCTGTCAACAACGTTCTTTGCGGCCGCCGCGCGTCGACACGAGCCTAGTTGGAAATACCCTATGTGGCGGGTTCGAACTGGGATTCTTCTTGCTCGTCACCGGTCACTCGTCACCTTCGCTTCTTCCAATCCTTGACTATCTCCCGCGCAGCATTGTGGCCTGGTGCGCCGGTGACGCCGCCGCCGGGATGTGTGCCGGAGCCACACATATATAAACCTGCAACAGGGGTGCGATAGTCCGCGTAGCCGAGCATCGGGCGTGCGGAGAAAATTTGATCCAAGTGCAATGTGCCATGGAAGATGTCGCCTCCCACCAAACCAAATGTCCGCTCTAGATCCAGTGGGCTCATGATTTGACGTCCGAGTACGGCTGCTTTGAAGTTTGGCGCGTGTTGATTGACAGTCTCGATCATCAAGTCCGCCACTCGCTCGCGATGGTCGTCCCATGAGGCGCCATTCGGCAAAGTTGGCGCAACATGTTGGCAGAACAGGCTCGCCACATGCTGCCCACGAGGCGCGAGCGTATCGTCGAGCGTGGACGGAATCAGCATTTCGACGATCGGTTGTTTCGACCAGCCGTACGAGCGGGCATCGAAATAGGCCTGCTCCATGTATCTAAGGGTCGGCGCGAGGATGATCCCCGCCGTGTGATGCGGCTGACGCTCCTTGCCTGGTAAACAAGTGAAATCCGGCAACTCGGACAACGCGACGTTCATTCGAAACGTGCCGGATCCGCAACGCCAGCCCTTCATGTGCTCGAGGAATTCGGCAGGCAAATACGCCGAGTCGATCAGGTTCAGAAACAGGAGCTTCGGATTCAGATTCGATACCACGACGGATGCATCGAACGCTTCTCCGTTCGTCGTGACCGCACCGATCGCCCTTCCCTTCTGCACGCGGATCTCTCGAACCTCGGCGCCGACGCGAATATCGACACCGCGACTTGCGGCCGACTTCGCCATCGCTTGAGTGATGGCCCCCATCCCCCCGAGCGCATGGCCCCAAACGTTCTTCTTGCCGTTGACCTCGCCGAACGCATGATGCAGCAGCACGTAGGCGGAACCGGCAGAATAAGGGCTCGTGTAGGTACCGACGACGCCGTCGAATCCGTAGAGGGCCTTGATGGGATCGCTTTCGAACCAGGTATCCAGATAGTCGCCCGCGGAACTTGCGAACAACTTGAGCAGGTGCTGACGCATCCCCAAATCCAATTTACCAATGCGTTTGCCTATGCGCCCTGCCTGCAACAATTGCGAGAGCGCCGCACGCCAATCGCCTTCGACCATGTTCGGCGGCGTCTGCAGCACGATCTCACGCAGGACATCCGCGATCTGCTCCAGCTTCTCCGAATATGCGTCGAGCCGATCCGCGTCAGCCTGCGAGAACTTCGCTACCTGCGCATGAGTCTGTCCAGCGCCGCTGAGCAAATATCGACCATCATCGCTCGGAAGAAAATTCGAGACTTCCCGCTCCACGACTTTCAGGCCGTGCCGATCCAATTGCAGATCGCGGATGACTTTGGGATTCAAAAGCGAGACGGTGTAAGCAGCGACCGAGTTACGGAAGCCCGGGTGGAACTCCTCTGTCACCGCCGCACCGCCGACGACCGAGCGACGCTCCAACACGATGACCTTGAGACCCGCCGCCGCTAGATACGCTGCGCAGGTCAAGCCGTTGTGGCCACCACCGATCAGGAGAACATCACAGCTCGTTGCCATAGCGGCGCATGATGCCACAGTCGGGGGCCGGCTCTCTTTGCCGGCTAGGGTGGTGACGGGTGACGGGTGAGTTTGTTGTCCGCTGTCTATGTGTCAACAACATTCTTCTCGGCCGTTGTGAATCGACACAAGCCTGGGTTCGCTTTGCGATTCCCTCTTCTCTTACCCGTCACTCGTCACCCGTCACTTCGTCACGCGTCACTTAAGTTCTGGGAACCCTTCTGCGAGCACTTCCGTCTGCGCTGCATAGATCAGGCGCTGGTGTGGGAGGATTTATGGATAGGATGGAATCGATGAAGTTGTGGCAGCGCAGCGGCTCATGTGCGCGAAAGCAGTCTGTTGCATTTACAATGGTGCTCGTGTCCGCATTATTTGCGGTCGCGGTGCAGGCCGACGACCGGCACGATAGTCATAGCAGGTCTGCGGATCTGAAGACCGACTTGAACGCACTGAAGGAAATACGCGAGGGGCGAGAAGCCTTTCGTTATTTCACTTTTGGGAGCGAGGAGTTCTGGGGCGATACTCTGGGTCTGCACGAAACGATTGCAGGTGCGGCGAATGGCGGAATTGGCCCGGGATTGAGCCCAACCGCAGCGCTCGCGGCGGGACTGAAAGTCGATGTCACCGCTTTGCCCCGATCCGTGATTCGGGCCATTCGGTCCGGCAATCTGAATCTCAATGATCCAGCTGTTACCGTCGAATTGCTGCGATTGAATGCGGTAGTCGGTGTAACGGGATTCTTCGACAAGTCCGATCGCTTGAATGGCGTCGGCATCCAATGCGCGCTGTGTCATTCGACCGTCGATGATTCTTTCGCGCCGGGGATCGGGCGACGTCTAGATGGCTGGGCGAATCGCGATCTGAACATCGGCGCCATCATAGCGTTCGCACCCAGGCTGGAAGTTTTCGCAGAACTACTCGGTGTCGATGTGCCAACGGTGCGGACCGTGTTGAACTCCTGGGGGCCCGGCAAGTTCGACGCTGAGCTTACCCTGGATGGGAAAGCATTCCGTCCGGATGGGAAGCCCGCAGCGACGTTGATTCCACCGGCTTTTGGCCTCGCTGGCGTCAACCTCCACACCTGGACCGGCTGGGGTGGCGTTTCGCATTGGAATGCCTTGGTCGCCAACCTCGAGATGCACGGGAAAGGCACGTTCTTCGATCCGCGATTGGACGATGCCACTCGTTTCCCAATCGCCGCGCGCGAAGGCTTCGGTCACGTCCGAGCTGAAGAAGACCTGATCACGCCCGCGTTGCCGGAATTGCATATCTATCAGCTTGCGCTAGAGGCTCCTGCTGCGCCGAGGGGCAAGTACAACTCCTTCGCAGCCAAGCGTGGCCGCGCGATCTTCAATGGCAAAGCCCAATGTGCGACTTGCCACGTACCGCCGTTGTTTACCGAGCCCGGTTACAACATGCATACACCCGAAGAAATCGGCATCGACTCCTTCCAAGCCGACCGCTCACCTGACGGCCGATATCGGACGGCACCGCTGCGCGGTTTATGGACGCACACGAAGGGTGGTTTCTATCACGACGGTCGGTTTGCAAGCCTAATGGACGTGATCAATCACTATGATTCCTTCATGGGGCTCGGTTTGAGCGCGAGGGAGAAGGCGGATCTCGAGCAGTATCTGCGCTCGCTGTAGCGGAAAGCGGGTCGTGACTAGCGGGTCGCGGGTAGCAAGATAAGGCATCTAGCTCGTAAACGCCCCTTCTGCTCCGACGACCCGCGAATCACGAGTCACGAATCACAAAACCTCGCGCGCAACAATGTTGCCCCCCGATAACCCCTGTAGACTAAACTCCGACGCAACTGGCCTTGCGCGGAGTATTCATGCACAAACTCGAATCGATCGGCCTCGCTTTGTTGATGGCCGTGCCTCTTTCTTGCGCTTCCATCGCAAGCGCTGTTGCTTCCGAAGCGAAGCCAAAAGTGATTCGGCTCGAGCCCAAGACGATGAAAGGCGTGGATCAGGGCAAGGCTGTCGTCGTGAAGGGCGAGGCGAGCTCCACGCCGCACCGATTCGTCATCGACAAGGTGACGTACATGATGCCGATTGCGGTCGCGGTACGGCCCGTCAACAAGGGCGATGAGGTAGGCCTCAAAGTAACGAAGTACGCATGGAACCAACCGTTGCGAGAAGGAACGACGGACGGTGATCTGTTGCGCTATACCTTTCGAACCGAAGGTGAATTTCAGGTCTCTGTCGACTCGAAAAAGCCGCACACACCCTACCGCCTCGCGGTGTGGGTCGGCGATGAAACCAAACCGAAGTTCGCGCCCGTCGTGGTGAAAGCGAGCGAGTTCGAAGGTGAATCCAAAGGAGGCTTCGGCTCCCTGGTTCTTTGGGTCATCGCCGGTTCGCTGGTCCTCATCGTCGCACTGCTCGGCACTCTCGTCCTGCGGAGGAAATCCTCATGAGCACTCGCCTTACCGCGTTTGCGATTTTGCTTCTGTGCTCTCCTCTAGCGCTTGCCGCCGAAGGATCCGGAGGGCCGACGGGAGGCTCATGGACGGACTTCAGCGAGGGCTTGGATGAACGCTTGGATTTGCTGGAGGTCCTTTCAGACAGCGATGCGATCGGCGTCACTCGCGATGCGAATGAATTATTGCGCAACGTGGAATCCTTGGATTCGGAGGAAGCGGCATGCGGCTCTGCGTATACCGATTCCTCCGGACCGACCGTCCCTTCGCAGTGCGCGGAAAGCGAGCAGTGCGCGGACTGCTACGAAGAAGCCGTTCGCAAGATCGACTTCAACCGGTACTACATCGAGCGGGCGCGCTGCATAACGGCGGCGAACGTGAAGATGGCCAATTCGGCCGTGGCATTCGGCGACAGCGCTTCGGGCATTCATGCCGTTGCGGGCCTGTCGTGGCAGTTGCAAGGCAAACCCCAGATCGAAGAAGCGGTGCGCAAACTGAAACACACTTACACGGGTAAAGCCGGCCAATACTTGGGTAATCTGCAGGGCGCGTTGCAAGAGCTCGGGCAATGCGAAGCAAAGTATTACGGTGAAGAGGATTGGTATCAGCGCTATGGCTGGATCTATCACAACTTCATGAAGGCCAAATACGCCTCCGCTCCGGAGTGAGCGTGTGAGCCAGTGACGTCAGACATTTCTACACGCCGTTACGCCTACACGCCCCGATGCGGCGGGACTACACTTCGCGTTCACGGTTCGTAGCACAGAGGAACTCATGAAAACATCGCTCGTCGTTTCAATTTCCATGATGGCTGCTTCGGCGGCCGTTGCCATGATTGCTGTCGAGGCAGCCGATGCTGCTACTCCTAAGCTCGTGAAGAAGTGGGAGACGGAAGCAACGCTCAAAGTGCCGGAGTCTGTGTACTTCGACGGTAAGCGCAATGTTCTGTATGTATCGAACATCGATGGGGAACCCTGGGGCGATGACAAGAAAGGCTCGATCGGTAAGGTCGGCTTAGATGGCAAAGTGATTGCGGCGGAGTGGGTCACTGGCTTGAGCGCACCAAAGGGTCTGGCGGTACACGGCAATGATCTCTATGTCGGAGACATGTCCGAGCTGGCCGTGATCGACATCGAGAAAGGTGCGATCGCAAAACGAATCGCCGTGCCTGGCGCGAAAGGACTGAATGATGTCGCCGCAACACCAGACGGAGTGATCTATGCCTCCGACTCACCTGGCAAAAAAGTCTATGTGATCAAAGACGGCAAGCCGTCCGTACACCTAGACAACTTGCAAGGCCCGAACGGCTTGCTCTTTCACCGGGGCGAGTTGTACGTCGCGGATGGCAAGGGCGTCTCCAAGGTCGGCAAGGATGGAAAGCTCGTTGAAGTCAGCGGCGGAATGGAAGGCGTGCTCGACGGCCTTGAACCAATCGCAGATAACGAATATCTGCTGTCCACTTGGCAAGGCACGATCTATCACATCAAAAGCGATGGCTCGAACGAAATCGTCCTCGATACTCGCGCCGACAAAATCAATGCCGCCGACATCGGCTACGACCCCGCAAAACGCATTGTCTACGTTCCCACGTTCTTCAAGAACAGCGTAACGGCGTATGAGGTGAAGTAAAGAAAGGAGTCCGTAGTCTGCAGTCCACGGTCCGTGGCCAGAACGGTAGTCATCGCTAACTTCGGCCGTGACTGCAGCTACGTTGCTCAATCTTGCGTATCTGGCCAAGGACTACAGACCACGGACTGTAGACTCGCATTAATAAACGGCCACTGCTCCCCACCACGTATTCTCCGCATTGAACACGCCGGAGCCGACCGCTAGACGCGTGCCGCGGGCCGACAGAGAGATCGATTGTCCGAAGGTGGAGTAGTCCGGATACAGCGGTGAGTTGAGCACGGAAGCTTCGACCCACCGGCCTGAACGTCGAGCGAAAGTGACGACGAAGGGCTCGCCGTAGAGATCGTCATGCCGACCGGCCGTCACTGCGAGTGTCTTGCCATCCGCACTTAGAGTTACGCGCGTGCCGAGATATGCTCGATCGGCGATCGTCGAAGTCAGGATCTCGGAGCTCGACCAGTATCCCTTCTGCCGGCGATAGAAGCGGATGAGTCCGAAACCTCCATCCGACGCCTCAGCGTAGGGCGAGGCAATGACCAACGTGCGTCCGTCTGCGCTCAGATCGAAACCTTCCACCTGGCCTTCGTAATCGTATCCGACGCCGCCGAGCATCGGCTCCGTAGCCGAGCCTTCGAACTCGGCTTGCAGGTTCCACTCGCCCTGCTCGCGCCCGAATACATAAACGGTATTGTTACGATTCGGCCAACCGCCGACATCGAAATCTTCGGTCTCGAGGTTCTGCTCGCCTGCCAGAATTCCGAGAGTACGTCCGTCCTCGCTCAGTCTGACGCCCAGACCAAACCTGTCGAATTGCTGCGGATTAGGCGCTTGTAACGAAGCTTCCGGTGTCCATTGCGCATCTCGGAATCGGTACACGTACACGGCGCCGACCTGAGCACTCGTCTTTCCTTCCGCCGTCGCAGAGGCGTACGGTGCTCCTACTGCCAACACTCTGCCGCTGGCATCGAGCTCCACACTCCGTCCGAACGAAGCCGCATCTTCGGGATTCATCGCCCGCACGATCGCTGGACTCGACCAGCCCTTCGAAGTCTTCGAATACACGAACACGCTTCCCGGCCCAGCATCCTGACTCGGAGCATCGTAGCCTTCGTACTGCGCTCCCACGGCCAGCGTCCGTCCGTCATGGCTCAACGACAGATCCGATCCGAATATATCGCCACCGCGTGGGCTCGGAGGTTGGAGCTTCGTTGTCGACTTCCACTCGCCGTTGCTTCTGCAATAGACGTACACGGCTCCTGACTGGTACCACGGCCATTCGCTGCCACCGAAATACCAACTGTCCGCCACGGCTAGCGTTCTACCATCGCCACTAAGGGCGACTTGCATGCCGAACATTTGGTTGATGGGCCCGGCTGTCGCCTCATGCTCTTCATATTCAGGAATGATGAGCTCCCTCGCCGAGCTCGCTTGCTCTGCCGTACCCACCGGCGAGGAGCGAGCGCATCCGACTAGATTGCATGCGGCCACGATGTACTTCGCTGCGCTCCAATCATGCAGATGAGCAGAGAGCGCCACGTTCATGCGACGCGTCTTTGCCGGCAGCGGCTTACCGACTTGGCGATACGACTCTGTCGCCGAGCGTTGCAGGAGCACGCGGTAGTGAGTGGCTCTCGCTGCTGCGGTCCAACGCAACCGAACACGTTGTGGGGCGACCTCGATCGAAGCCACCGGTGAGCTCGGAGCGAGGCTCAAGGCCGCACTGGGATCACGGCTTGAAATCGGTCCTGCCGTCGCTAATTGCGAGGCGATCAGGAAAAATGTTGCGATTGCGGCATGCGATGGTGAAATTGATGTTGAAAAAAGCCGCGCACGCACCAACCATTTCGAACGGCAGTCCATAGTCACGATCCGTCTCCCCATTTCCTGCGCCGTCGCTCTGGCGCCACGTTATTCGGCAACTGATCTCCCGCTGCGTGTACAAACAGACGGCGGGAAGCAACAGTTCCACAGCATGTACGCGAATTTGCATGGTCGGGAAGAGGCGCTTTTCCTACGATCACGCCGCCGACCAGACGGTATTTTGCGCACAGTCATGACCCAGTTCAGGCTCCGCCGTAGTGAGCCGGATTACTGAGCGATATATGCTCCACTCCCCTCGTCGCTTGACCCGAGACTTCCCGGATTCTGTCTAATGCGTAATGCGTGCATCACTCTTGCCGGGCTCGCGGCCTCCCTCGCGGCGTCACCTTCATTAGCTGAGTCGGCTGCCGATGCTATGCCCGTGGATGCAGTCCGCATGTAT
>JAICPY010000035.1 GCA_025929585.1 Steroidobacter sp. | reverse complement strand
GAGGATACGTTCGAGATCGTGCGCCGAGGTCGCGGCGTCGCGCAGATGAAATTGCACCACGCTGTTGCTCGGCACGTGCTCATTCACCCATAACGCGCCGCTTTGCGGATCCATGCCGAGGATGTTGCGAATCAAGAAGTCGCCCGGAACGTATTGGCTCGCGTCGCTTCGCATTGCGAGTCCAAGGAACAAAGACTGGCTGAACGCTTCGCGGTCGGATGGCGGCAATCGTTCGAATAAATCGGCAAGCACGTCTCGCGGAGAATGCCCATCGAGCTCGCGGATCAAATTCTCATGCGCGGTGGTGACGAACATGGGATCGCCGATCGGACGGCATCCTTGCGCGACGACGGCATCGAGCTCGATGTTGCCTGTCATCGATAGCAGCGCACATCCTGATCGATGGATTTTGTCGCCGACGTAGAGCGCCGCGCTTCCGGCTTGCCTTGCGCCGCTGGCAAGCCCCCCGATCTTCGGCGCCAGCGGGTATACGCGATCGAGTCCTTTCAAGAAGGTTTCTGTCTCGAAGCTATACGGGTCGGCGAGCACCAGAAACGAAGGCTGCTGATCGGCGGTGAGCCGCAGTGTGTCTTCCCACACGCGAGGCTCGGCATACACGGGGGGAATTTGCGCAGCATCGAAATGTGCCGCCTTCAGTCTGACTCCCGGCAATAGCGCGCCGGTCAGAGACACCGAGGGGTGATCTTCGACTTCCTGGCCGCCCCCAATCACACCTCGAGCACAGCATCCAAACAGCAGAGTCCCTTCGAACTCACGACGGATCAGCTCCGGGAGGGTATCGAAGCGAGCCGCGTGCTCCGCACTCACGAACGCGATCAGCAGATCCGGGTGTTTGCGCCCTAAACCAAGAAACACGCTTTCGGCTGCGCGCTCGACGGCGGACTGCAACGAACGATCGGTATCGACGGCGGACGACCAACGCATGCGCTATTCCCTGTAGGTGCGAGTTCGAATCGATTCTAGTATGAAGGAAGGGGATAGCGGATAGCGGATGGCGGATAGGAAAGCCGGGTTATCGCGCACTTTTACTTACATCACCTCTCATCCGAGGCTAAACAGCACGCGCTGCCGCTTCTTTTTTCTTACACTATCCCCTATCCCCTATCCGCTATCCCCTTCGTTCCTATGACTCAACTTTCGACACTCGCAGTCCGCGCCGGCCAGGTTCGCACTCAAGAGGGCGAGCACTGCGAACCGATCTTCACCACTTCGAGCTATGTGTTCCGCAACGCTGCCGAGGCGGCGGCGAGGTTCGATGAAACCGAGAAAGGCAACATCTACTCACGCTTTACCAATCCAACCGTGCGTTGCTTCGAGGAGCGGCTTGCCGCGATGGAGGGGGGTGCGAGCTGTGTTGCGACTTCATCCGGGATGGCTGCGATCCTGGCAACCTGCATGAGCGTTCTGAAAGCGGGCGACCACATCGTGTGCTCGGAAAGCGTGTTCGGCTCGACCATCGCACTGATCAACCGCTATCTGCTCAAGTTTGGTGTCGAGGTCACGTACGTGCGTCTCGATGATAACGATGCGTGGCGTGAGGCGATCAAGCCCAACACGCGGATGTTCTATCTCGAGACGCCGTCCAATCCGCTCTCCGTGATCGCGGACATCCGCGCGCTTGCGGACATCGCGCATGAAAGAGGTGTGCTGCTGGTAGTCGATAATTGTTTCTGTACGCCGGCTTTGCAGAAGCCGTTCGAGCTTGGGGCCGATTTGGTGATCCACTCAGCGACGAAGTTCCTGGATGGTCAGGGTCGGTGCATCGGCGGCGCAGTGCTCGGTGACGCCCAGATCGTGGGCAAGGATGTGTTCGGTTTCATCCGCACGGCGGGCCCCAGCATGAGTCCGTTCAACGCATGGGTATTCTTGAAGGGTTTGGAGACTTTGGAGTTGAGAATGCGCGCTCAATCCGCGGCCGCATTGGACATTGCGCAATGGCTCGAGGCGCATCCCAAGGTTCGCAAGGTTCACTATGCTGGGCTCACTTCGCATCCTCAATACGCATTGGCAAAACGCCAGCAATCCGCCTTCGGCAGTATCGTCACGTTCGAGATAGAAAATGCTCGCGCCGGTGCCTGGTCGTTCATCGACGCCACGCGATTGGTCTCGATCACCGCGAACCTTGGGGATGTAAAAACGACAATCACTCATCCTGCGACGACAACACATTCGCGTATCACTGCGCAGGAGCGCGAACGCGCCGGCATTACAGAAGGCATGCTGCGATTGTCGATCGGTTTGGAAGCGCTCGAGGATCTGAAAGAGGACCTCGCGAAAGGCCTCGCGGCCGCGTGAGGCGCGATGTGTAGGGTGCAAGCCGGAAGCCGCCCAATAGCTCGCACTTCACACCAAACACTTCGCACCCGCTGTATGTCTATCCGCTCTATCCGCGCGATCTGCTTCGATCTCGATAACACCCTTTGGGACGTCTGGCCGGTCATCAAAAAAGCCGAGCAGGCCATGTACGAATTTCTTGCTGAGCGCTACCCGCGCGTCGTCGCTGCGCTTACGGTGGAAGCAATGCGGGACGCGCGTGAACAAACGGCCGCCAAGTACCCGCAGATGAAGCACGACTTCACATTCCTGAGGAAGCAAACGCTCCGCGAACATGCCGAGGAGTTTGGCTATGCGGAGTGCATGGTCGAGGAAGCATTCGAGATTTTCATTCAGGCACGCAATCAGGTTGAGCTCTATGAAGACGTCTTACCCGCCTTGGATCGCCTGAAGCGCAACTATAGGTTGTTCACAGTGAGTAACGGGAATGCCGATCTGGTGCAGATCGGCCTGGCATCTTATTTCGAGCGCAGCATCGCGGCTCGGCACGTCGGCGCGCTGAAGCCGGACCCACGAATCTTTCACAAAGCGATCGAGGGCACCGATCTATCACCTGAGGAGGTCATCTACGTCGGCGACGATCCCGCTATAGACGTAGTCGGCGCCCGCGTTGCAGGTATGCAGCCGGTATGGATCGTCAGGGACGGCCTAGCTTGGCCTCAGGACATTGCGCCGCCGTTGCATACCGTCAGCTCCGTGATGGAGTTGGCTGCTTGGCTAGAGCAGACGGGGTTAAGTCAACAGTGACTGCACCTTGATGATGCCTGCCCCAATGCCTACGTTAGTACGGGGTTGACTTCGACCGCGGGCTAATTGCCTTGGCTTTTGGTTTGGCGTACATTCGCGCCGTTCGTTGTGCCTTTGCCCGCTTTTTTCTCTGGCTTGGCCAGCCGGGTCATTGATGACCCACCTTCCCGGCCAACTTCTGAAAAATCCGACGAGACCGCGAACGTTAGGCCTGGGACCTACCGATGCGTGACTCTATTGTGATGCGGCGGCTGGAGCCCGTTAGTAACCAGGCCTCGTTGTGACGTTCGTATGATCGCACTCGAGGCTTTTTTCAGAGAGAGACTGTATCGTTATGACGAAGATCTATGTGGGTAACCTGCCGTTCTCGGCGGATGAAGCTCAGGTTCGCCAGTTGTTCGAGCAACACGGAACGGTCGAGTCCGTTGCGCTGATCAACGATCGCGAAACGGGCCGTCCGCGTGGCTTCGGCTTCGTGGAGATGCCACGCGCCGACGCGCAGCGTGCCATTCAGTCCCTGAACGGCAAAGACATGGGCGGACGTCCGCTGCGTGTCAATGAAGCTCAGGAACGTCAGGGTGGCGGCGGTGGTGGTCGCGGTCCTCGTGGCGGCGGCGGTGGTGGTGGTGGGGGCGGTGGCGGCGGCGGTGGTCGCTGGTAACACACCGAGTCGACAAACCAGTCGATTAGAGAACCCCGCGGTGCGCAAGTGCCGCGGGGTTTTCTTTTACCTGCGCGAAGTGCGCAGGGACGCGCAGGAGCGCGAAGTGATGAAGGTGATGAAGGTGATGAGCGTGACCGTGATGAAAGTGATGAACGTAAGACGGTGGGACCCTGAGGTTTCTCCAGAGACAGGCGCCGGAATCAGCAGCTTGTGATCTCACGGCTCCCTTCGTGCTGACTTCAGAGCCTTCTAGAAGACAGAGCCTTCTAGAAGAGTCGAAGCATTCTGAATCTTCGGAACCCTTCGACCGGGCTCAGGGCGAACGGAAACAGAAGAATTTCCATCTTATTCGCCACTCTGAATTTTCTCGGGAAACCTCAGGACCGGACTTGCGTTCACGCTTCCACCGCTCCGGGCGCTGGCGTGAGTCCCGGTATCGCTTCTTACCTCCATCACTTTCATCACCACCGAATGCGTTAGCACTCGGTATGCCATGCTGCCAATCGCAGCCAATACCTAAAACCGCGATGCATCTCACAGCTCACCCGTTGCATGAGCGTTTGGTAAGGAGCAGTCTGGAACCGCACAGTGCAAATACGAATTCAGTTTTGGAAGTCTGTGACGATCAAAGGAAGTAAAGCCTAAGGATGATAGTCGTTGGAACAGCAATGAACGAGGTGTCGAGTAATGGAGGATGCGGTAGAGAATAAGTCTTTGCTCGCGGTCACCAACTTACGCGAGTTTTTTCACGATTCCGTTCAAACGGCGCTGCGTCAGCAGCGTGTCGCGGTGGATGAACACACCGAACATTACGTCGTCAACGTCCTGACGATGTTTTCCCGCTCCGAAGAACTGTATGAGCAAACCCCGGAAGGTGTGCGGCTGCGCCCGCTCGCTCACATGTTGGCGGAGGCTTCCGAGGCGCCGACCTCGCAGAAGCGCGATGAGACACTACGCCGCCTCGGCGACGTTTCACTTTTCATAGCAGGGTTCTTCGCACAAAGCTTTGCGCGCAAGCTCGTCGATGTGGATTATCACATCGCCATGGGCGGGCGCGCTTACGGCACGTTGGCTGAAAGCATGCGCGGGAGCGTGCGTGGCCAAGTGTTTTCCGCCGTTTTCATGGAGCTTGCTCAAAAATTTCAAAGGCTCGTGGACGTCCTGAACGAAGTCGCCGAGATGGCTCATCAGCACAGCGACAAAGACATTCTGCGTCTATACGAGATCTGGCTCAAAACAGGCAGCCCGCGTGCATACGGCATCCTGCGGCGATTGGGCGTGGCGCCGGTTACCGCGGACGGCGTTCGCAGTGAGCATTGACGCATGATGATCCTGCGGCACATGCAGGAGTTGTTGACCCAGCTCTACGACGCTCCGGTGGAGCATGATGTGCGAGATTTTCTGGTTACCCAGCGTAGGACGCTCGAAGATCTCGTGCACGAGCCCAGCGATGAGATGACCGACGAGCAGGTGTTTCTCGTGCAACACGAAGACAGCGTGCGGGTCGGTGTCTTTATCGACAGCGCAGTGTTGGCACGTTTGCAAAGATCGGATCCTCTGCGCTCCTTAGACGATGACAACTTGTCTGATTACTGCACGGCGCTCGAAGGAGTCAGTCATTTTCACTATTTGATGTGGAGCCTGACTCGGCGGCGTAACGTCTCGCTGCTGGAGCTGGAGCTGCAGGCGGAGGTCGACAAGTATGCAAGTGCGGTGGCGCTGTTCACTCGTCAGCGAGATGGGCGAGTTCCTCCAGCGCTTCACTCCCGACTATTTTCTGCGGTGAGCTTTTTGCCACATCTAGACCGAGCATCCCGCGAGCGATACGAAGCGGCAAACCGCCATGCCGCTCGCTTCTGCCGTTCTCTCCAAGAGCGCTTCCTCAATCCGCGCCGCTCGAGACCCGAAAAATGGCTCGCGGAGTTGCGCCGATTCTTTCGGTGCGGGCATCAGGAGAAGATTAGACAGCTCGCGGTCTGAAGTGACGGGTGACGGGTGACGAGTGACCGGGGACGGGAAATCAGCGACGGTAACGTCGTGAAGAGTGTCGCTCGTGGGTTCAGGCCGTCGCTAAGAGAGTCATCTACTTGTTGAATACGAGTTGACACAGTCGCAGGCACTCCACACTTTTGGCCCGTTACCCGTCACCCGTCACTGACCGCTATTGCCATCCGCCTTCTTTCTCATCTCGATCCACTTCGACAACTCGCGAAGGTCGCGCTTCGTCTTCGATCCCTTCTTCTTCAATAATCCGCTCTCGTACGGGTTGTAGCCAATTCGTAAACCCTTCGGGTTAGTGCGGATGGGCTCGTTCGGATTCGGGTCGTCCTCGACTATCGACAAACCAGGATGTGACAGCGCGCGCCTGCGGGCGCGTTCGCCGTCGTCACTGTCTTCCTCTAAACGCTGGTCGCTCCACTCATACACGGCGTTACCGCGGTCGTCGAAAGCGATGTGCCCAGGTTTGTCCTCTTGCTTTTTCGCAATGGAACGCGGGCGTAGCCGCAGTCCCAGTTTTCTCAAGTCGTCTTCGTTCAACGCTCTCACCGATTCAATTTATATCCTTGGTTATCGACTCTAAGTGCCGGCTCGACGCATCGTGCGTCCCTCACACAATAAAGCCTTGTCTGTATTGAAGTGCGTCACCGACCAATCAGACAAGAACGAAAAGTGTGACGGAGCTCGCGAAAACGTAAGCTCGAGTAGACACCGTAAAACACTCCGACAGCAGCGCGATCGATTTGCAATGTCATGATGATTTGAACGCCGTTGCGTGATGGCGTTCGATCGGATTTGACGCACTATTTCACAGTTTGAAATAGCGGAGAGTAGGGTGTGGACGTGTGGAGGTGAGGATGTGTAGGCGTGTAGAGGTCAGAGGGTGGGTGGGTCAGGGATAACGCGCACCTGTGACTTGTGGTCGTTCTTTAATCATCACGCTGAGCTCTGGGCGGTAGTTCTGAGCGGCGCGGCGCGGAAGAGGCCGACGAGAGATTTGCCGTCTTGGATCTCGCCTGAGTGTGCCATCGCGAGCGCTTCCTCGAAAGGCTTCCAATGAACCTCGATTACTTCGTGCTCCTCCGGGCTTATGTCTACTGAGGTGAGCTCAGTTGCCATAAAGAGATGCACGACCTCGGTGAACACGCCGGGTGAGCTGTAGTAAGGCCCGAGATTTCGCCACGATCCTGCTTTGCGACCCGCTTCTTCTTCGAGCTCTCGTTGCACGGTATCGAATGGCGGTTCGCGATTGTCGATCTTTCCAGCCGGAAGCTCCCACAGCCACCCATTCGCTGCATGACGAAATTGCCGCAACAAACACACCCGATCGTGCTCGTCGATCGCCACGACCGCCGCACCGCCGGGATGATGAATGATCTCGAGGTCCGCCACATTGCCGTTCGGCAACTGTACTCGCTCGATGTTTACTTGAATGACACGGCCGGAGTAGATGGACGTGAGGGAGATAAGAGGCATGGTGATGAGTGACGGGTGACGGGTGATGAGAAAGAGTCAGCGAACGTAAGGTCGTGAAGTGTATCGGTCGTGAATCCAAACGGTCGCGTAAGCGGCCTGTTTAATGCGCCTCATATCCAACCTTTGGGCGTTCGCAATCTTAGATATCAGTTGACGTAGTTACGAGTGAGTCGACATTTTGCCGTCACCCGTCACCCGTCACCCGTCACCCGTCACCCGTCACCCGTCACCCGTCACCCGTCACCCGTCACCCCGTCACTATCCTCTCGGCTCTCCCTCTTCATCCGCCATGGGTTCTTCTTCATCAGCAGTTTCTTCTGACTCTTCGGCAGAGTCGCGGATGGCGGTGGACTTCGATGTCTCGGTGCCGATGCGGTAGGCGGCGAATCCGGGCAGCACGACTTGATTGAGCGCCATGCCGAGGATGCGTCCGCTGGTCGGGGCGTAGATTCGGTGTTGCTTGTTGGAAATTGGATCAGTAACGACGCCGAGTAACTCTCCCTCGCTCACTCGCTCGCCGAGTGCAACGTCGGAAAACAAAATGCCGCCGTGATCCACACGAACCCACTTCGATGCGTAGTACACGGGTTCGGGGTCGCCCCAATAGCGGCGTTGCCGCGTCATGCCAAGCGAGTACATCAGTGTTTCAATGGCCTTTGCACCGTGTTCGACTTGCTCGGGTTGCACTCGCATCGGCTCACCCATTTCAAATGTCACCGATGGAATGCCGGCCTCTGTCGCCGCGCGGCGCAACGAGCTCTTATCGCCAATGCTATGCAGAACGACCGTTGCGCCGAATGCCTGCGTCATGCGCGCGACGGAAGGAATGTTCAAATTGGCGCGAACCTGAGGCAGGTTGGTGCGATTCAATGAACCGGTATGCAAATCGATGAGTGCCGAGCAGTGGCGCACGACTTCAGTGAAAAAGGAGTGCGCCATGCGGGTGGCCGCACTGCCGCGCGCATTGCCCGGGAAGTGACGATTCAAGTCGCGACGATCCGGCAAGTAGCGTGTGCCGCGATAAAAGCCTTGGATGTTCACGATCGGCACGCCGATGATGGCGCCATTCAATTCTTCGACGTCCACGTCATCGAGTACACGTCGCACGACCTCGATGCCGTTCAGCTCATCGCCATGCACTGCCGCAGTCAAACACAATACCGGTCCAGGACCGCTGCCATTCAGAACGATGACAGGCACGGGAGAGGCGAATCCCTCGATTGCCGTTCCACTCGTCCAAAGTAGACGTTTGCGTGTACTCGGCGGCACCTCGCTGCCGAGTAGGCGAATTTTCGCTTTCGGTTTTAGCTCGGTGGGCGCAGTTTCCGGCGTAGGGCTTTGCGCATGTGCAGACACAAATAAGCTCAAGAATGCCGCAAGCAGACCGCGCGGCAAACACTTCGCGCTTGAACATCCATGCACTCGGCGGATCATTTCGAAATCTTTCTAAACTTGAGCGTGAATCGATCGCTTTCGCCAATCGCTGCATAACGTTCTCGGTCGACATCGCCTGCGGCGAAAGTGGGCGGTAATGTCCACACACCCTTCTCGTAGTTCTTGATGTCTTTGGGGTTCGCGTTGACTTCCGAGCGATTCACCAATTCGAAGCCCGCACTTTCGATCAGCTCGATCGCAAATTCTTCGTTGACATAGCCGGACAGGGCTTTCGGGTCTTGCTCCACTTTTGGATCACCTCGATGTTCGACGATTCCAAGAATGCCGTCGGGCTTGAGTGCCGCGTGCATCGCTTCGAGCGCCGGTCGTTCCCAGCCGAACATCATCCAGTTGTGTAAGTTTCGAAACGAGACGACGACATCCGCTGAATTTGGTGGGGCAATTGGTGCACCGCCTCGGGCTGCGAGCGTGGTGACGATCACTTTGTCGTACAAGTCGGGCCGACTCGCCAGCTTGGTGCGATACCCCTCGACGAGCGTCCGGGCGTAATCGCTTGCGGCCGGATCCAATTGCGCTGCATAGAGTTGGCCACGCTCGCGAACGAGCGGCGCGAGAATTTCCGTGTACCAGCCAGAGCCAGGCCAGACTTCCACGACGGTCATGTCGGGTCGTATATCGAAGAACTGTAGGGTCTCTTTAGGATGCCGGTAGACGTCCCTGGCGCGATTCGCCGCGGAACGATGCGCGGAGCTCAGAATGGGCTCGACCGCACTAGCGGACTCGTCATTCCCAGACGGCGATACGGCACATCCGGCGGCTAGTACAAAGACGCATCCCAACAGAAGCCCAAAACGCATGTGCAGCCCTCAACCACTTGAAGGGCAGCAAGATAGAGGAATCGAGCAACAGGAGCCAGCGAGGGAAGGAATGCTTCCCTCGGAAGTTGCGCACGCAGCCAATCAGCAAGCAGGCTGCATGTAAATTCAAGGGCCTCTGACTGCAGAGGCCCTTGGTCAAGGCGCGAAACGGATTACCAGCGAGCGCCGCCGCCGTTTTGGCGCGGCGGACGAGCCTCACGTTCGCGTGCTTCGTTCACACGTAACGGACGGCCGCCCATTTGGAAGCCGTTCATGTGCTGAATGGCTGTTTGCGCTTCCGAAGAGGTCATTTCCACGAACCCGAAACCGCGAGGACGGCCAGTTTCCCGGTCATTGACCAACTTGACGGATTGCACCGCCCCATGTTTTTCGAACAACCCCCGCACTTCTGCTTCGGTTGCGCTGAATGGAAGATTCCCAACATAGATCGTCGTCATCGATGTCATCACTCTTGAGGCCAGACAGGAGTAGCAACACGGATCTCAAAGCCGGATGCGCCGCAAGGCGCCGGGCGTAAAGACTCGTGATGCGGTTTGGTCGCTTGCAATCAACTATCCGGTAGGAAAGGAAAGTTTATTTTCCGGAGGCGATGAAGGAACTGAGAATTCCGACGTGGTCGCTCGTTAAAGTTGATTACGTTTTGCGGACCCGTTTCGATACTACGTCAGCCCCCTTGACCTTGCAACGGTGTACGGAAGGAAGACGGTCGGATAGAAGGCGATAGGGGATGGGCGATAGGGGATAGTCAGATGAAGAGGCGCGATAGGCATAGGTAAGCAGCGGTAGACGCGCTGCGAATAGATGGATGCGGCTAAAGTGTAGGCGATCCAAATGCCTATCTCAGTCTCGATAGAAGCGGGCAGTGAGTCCCTCCCTCTGACTATCCCCTATCCGCTATCCCCTATCGCCTTCTATCTCTTAGTCTTGTTCTAAATACGTATATCCCGCCAATTCCCATTCATAGAAGCGGCGCAACGCCTGGCTCTCGGCCAACGTCATGCGGCCTTCGCGGACAGCCCGCTCGCAATCCCGTGCGAATTGCGGGAATAGGCGATCGACGTCGTACTGCATATAGCTGAGGACTTTGCCTGCTGTATCTCCTTTGACGATCTCTTCGATCCACCAGCCGCCCTGATCGTGCAATCGGATGTGCACCACATGAGTATCGCCGAAGAGGTTGTGCAGATCGCCCAGCGTTTCTTGGTACGCGCCGACGAGAAAAGTCGCTAAGTAATACTCCTCGCCCGGCCGTAACTCATGCAGTTCGAGCGTTCGTTTCACGTCTCGCTGGCTGACGAAGCGGTCGATCTTGCCATCCGAGTCGCAGGTGATATCCGCAAGCACGCCATTGCGTGTCGGCTTCTCCTCCAGACGATGAATCGGCATGATCGGAAACAATTGTCCAATCGCCCAGCTGTCGGGCAGTGATTGAAACACCGAGAAGTTACAGAAGTAAGTATCCGAAAGGATCAACTCTAGTCCTTCGAGCTCCTCGGGTACCGTTTCGAGCTTGCGGCAGTGATCGCGGATCTTGGCGCAGGTGGCCCAATACACTCTTTCTGCCAAGCCGCGGAATTCCAGGCTCAGAAGGCCCAAGTTGAACATCTGCAAGACTTGTTCGCGTGCCTGCAATGCATCGTGATAGCACTCAACGAGTCGTCGCGAGGAAACAGATCGATAGGCTTCGAACAGATCGAGTACCGGCTGCGGCAACTCTTCGTCGCCGCTGTAGTCTTCCTCGATGCGTCCGGCGACGCGAAATTGATCGAGTGCCGATGAGCCGAGGGTGTTGAAGATCAGCACGCTGTGGTGCGCCGCGGTCGCGCGGCCAGATTCGCTGATGATTATTGGATGCTCGATCTCGCGCGCGTTGCATACGCTGCCGATGCGATAGACAACGTCGCTCGCGTACTCGTTGATGGTGTAGTTCATCGAGGATTCGAAGTTGGTACCGCTGCCGTCGTAGTCGACGCCCAAGCCGCCACCGACGTCGATGTATTTGAGTCCGGCACCCATGAGCTTGAGCTCCGCATACACGTGCGCAAGTTCATTGATCGCATCCTTGACGCGCCGGATGTCATGCAGCTGACTGCCAGGGTGACAATGCACGAGCTCTAGACAATCGAGCATGTCGTGAGACTTGAGTGTTTGCACGAGATCCAAAATCTCGCTTACGAAAAGACCGAACTTCGATTTCTCTCCAGCCGAATCGCGCCATCTGCCCGCACCTTCACTCGCGAGCTTCACGCGCACGCCGATGCGCGGACGAACTTGATATTTCTCGGCGTGACGTAACACCAGTCTGAGCTCATCGAAATTCTCGATCACCGGCACGATCGTACGGCCGAGCTTCGTCGCCAGAATGACGGCCTCGATGTAACTATCGTCTTTGAAGCCGTTGCACACGATCATTCGATCGGGTGAATCCTCGGTTAGGGCCATGACGGCGAGCAGCTCGGGCTTGGAGCCGGCCTCGAGCCCGAAGCCGAATTCCTTCCCATATCGATATACCTCTTCCACGACCAGTCGCTGCTGGTTCACCTTGATCGGGAACACCGCAACGTAGCGATTCTTGTAGTCGTTTTCTGCAATCGCTTGCGCGAATGCCTTGTGCAAGCGGGCAAGGCGGTGACGCAAGATGTCCGAGAAGCGCACTACTACCGGGGTAGTGAGATCGCGAGCGTGCAAGCCCTGCACGACCTCCAGCAGATCGATCTCATGCTCGGGCAAGCCATCGGGGCGCACGACTACATGCCCGGCTTCGTTGATGCTGAAGTAGCCCTGACCCCATTTCGGCACTTGATACAGATCGAGCGAGTCTTCGATCTTCCATTGGCCGGGCGGTGAAAATTTCTTGGCGTCGTGCTCCACGAGGAAATCCTAAGAGAGAAGGCGATAGGGGATGGGCGATAGGGGATAGTCAGAGAAGAACCTGAGTGGAGCTAGTGTTCCCATCAGGTGGTGAGCTTGATTGTAGCTGGTGCTTCGTAACGCACATCCGCAATTTGCAGATCGCCTGCATCTCTTCCCATCGCCTATCCGCTATCGCCTATCGCCTTCGGTCTTGCCGGATCCCTGATCCATTCACTCCACGAGCCCGCATACAGTCGGGCGCCGCTCTTGCCTGCTATTTCCATCGCCAGAAGCAGATGACAGGCGGTGACGCCGGAACCGCACATTGCGACGGTGCGCGCGTCATCGACTCCGCCCTGCGAAGCTTCGTATCTTCTTCGCAGCTCATCCGCCGACAGAAAACGCGCGTTGGTATCGAGATTACTCGACAGAGGATGATTCACGGCGCCGGGAACGTGTCCAGCCACTGCATCGATCGGTTCGACCTTGCCCGCGAATCTCTCCGATGCTCGCGCATCCAACAGCCGCCATCCATCGGCGAGTTTCGAGGTGAGCTGATCTGCATCCAGCCACATGTGTCTGTCGGGGTTCGCTTCGAACTTCGATGCCGAGCGACGGGGAATCTCGGCAGTCAGCGGGAGTCCTGCCTGCTTCCATGCTTTCAGACCACCGTCGAGCACTGCGACCTTCCGATGTCCCATCCAGCGCAGCATCCACCACAAGCGTGCCGCGTGCGCGCTGTTGTCGGCGTCGTAGGCGATTACCTGTGTCATGGATGTAATTCCCCAGCGCGACAATGTGTCTGCGAATCGATCCGGATCCGGCAGCGGATGACGGCCGGAAGTTGCGGTGATCGGTGCTGAAAGATCCCGATCCAAATGCGCGTACACCGCTCCGGGAACGTGTTCGAGTCGATAAGCTTCTTCGCCCGCTGTGGGGTTCGCAAGATCGAACCGGCAGTCGATGGGCAGGAAGTCTGGGTCGGTTAGATGCTGGGCGAATTCGTCCGCACTGATCAGGGTGGAATACATGGCTTTTTAGGGGTGAGGAGTGAGGGGTGACCGGTGACGAGTCAGACGGAGCGTGTGAAGTGTAAAGTGTAGGCTGTAGAGGTGGCACTTTGTCGCTATCTCTTGCCCGTCACTCGTCACTCGTCACTCGTCACCTTACAATCAGACCATGTCACTCGATCTCTGGTGGGGTAGCGGTAGTCCGTATTCGTGGCGAGCATTGCTCGCGCTCGAATACAAACAACTGCCGTATGTTTCGCATCAAGTACAGTTTGCTAAGCAGGAGCACAAGTCGGCTCAGATGCTGAGCATGAATCCGCGCGGCCGCGTTCCTGTGCTCAAGGACGGCGAATACGTGTGCTTCGAATCGCTGGCGATTCTCCAGTATCTGGATCGCAAGTATCCGCAGCATCCCTTGTTTGGCGGCTCTGCGGAAGAAACCGGAACGATCAATCGTGTCATCTGCGAATACGAGTGGTACGCGGAGGATCACATCCAGAAACTCATCTACGCAATTCTATTTCAGGGCGTCGATGGCCACATGGAAGAAATCGAACGCGCGATGAGCCACATGCTCGCCGAAGCACGCACCATCGAGAAACGTTTGAGCTCTTCGGCGTGGCTCGTCGGTGAAAATCTTTCCGCCGCGGATATCGTCGTGTTCCCAGGTATACAAATGTTGCTGCGCGCGCTCGAGCGGCGCGAAGCACAAGAATTGCGCAGCCGCCTGCTACCTCTAGAGGCGAACTTCCCTGCGATTGCCGCGTGGCTCAAGCGCGTGGAGCAAATTCCAGGCTACGAGAAGACGTACCCGCCGCATTGGAGGGAGTGAGGAGATTAAGTCCGTGGCCAGCAGTCCGCAGTCTGCAGCCAGCGAGACGGAGATTGTGCCTGATTCCGGCTACGGACTGCGGACCGCGGACTACGCAATCCATACAGCGGTCCCCTGTCGCTCACGCGCCTACGACAGTAAACTCCAATCTCCATTTCTGACTTAGTCGAGTTTTCTCCATCATGTCTGATCATCCTGTTCACGTTCAGTTTTCCGGCCGCATTGTCATGATCGGCTGCGGCAGTATTGGGCAGGGAGTTTTGCCGCTGATCTTTCGTCATATTGGAATCACGCCGGATCGGATCACGATCATCACGGCAGACAATGCTGGCTTGCAGGAAGCTGCAGAATACGGCGTCAAATTCATCGTGAACCCGCTCACGCGCGAGAACTTTCGCCAGGTTCTCAAACCACTGCTGAAGCAAGGCGATTTCTTGCTGAATCTGTCAGTCGATGTCTCGAGCTTGGCGCTGGTCGAGCTCGCGCATGAGGAAGGCGCGCTCTATCTGGATACGTGCATCGAGCCGTGGCCCGGTGGTTATACGGATCCCTCGCTATCGCCTTCGCACCGCACGAACTACGCATTGCGTGAGCAGGCGCTCGAGTTGCGCAACAAACTCAAACGCGGCCCAACCGCGGTGATTACGCACGGTGCGAATCCCGGCCTGGTGTCGCACATGGTCAAGCAAGCATTGCTGAACATCGCGTCCGATACCAACGTGCAAGCGGGCAATCCGACGACGCGCGAAGATTGGGCTGCGCTCGCACACAAGCTGGGAGTCAAGGTCGTTCATATCGCCGAACGTGACACGCAAATCGCGAACACTCCGAAGCGCTTGCACGAGTTCGTGAATACGTGGTCCGTCGACGGGTTCGTCTCCGAAGGCGCGCAGCCCGCGGAGCTCGGTTGGGGCACGCACGAGAAGGAGTTGCCTGCGCAAGGACGTCGTCACGAGTTCGGACGTCAGAATGCAATTTATCTGATGCAGCCAGGTGCCGGCACGCAAGTGCGCACCTGGACACCGAAGGCCGGCCACTTTCATGGCTTCTTGATCACGCACGGCGAATCGATCTCGATTTCCGACTTCCTCACCCATCGCGAGGGCGGTAAGGCGATTTATCGACCAACCGTGCACTATGCTTACCACCCGTGCGACGACGCTGTGCTCTCGGTGCATGAATTCGCAGGCAATAATTGGCATCTGCAAGAAACGAAGCGAATTCTCAACCAGGAAATCATCGACGGCATCGACGAGCTTGGCGTTTTACTCGCCGGTCACCAGAAGAACGCGTATTGGTATGGCTCGCAGCTCTCGATCCACGAGGCTCGCGACTTGGTGCCGCACAACACAGCAACAAGTCTGCAAGTGTGCGTCGCCGTTCTCTCCGGCATGATCTGGGCGATGGAGAATCGCGAAGCGGGTATCGTCGAGCCCGATGAAATCGACTTTCGCCGCAACTTGGAAATTTGCATGCCCTACCTTGGGCCTGTCGTCGGCGAGTATTCGAGCTGGACGCCGCTGTTCGAGCGAGAGCGGCTGTTCCCCGAAGATCTCGACAAGGACGATCCCTGGCAGTTCAAGAATGTGATTGTTTGAAGGAGGGAAGGCGATAGGGGATAGGGGATAGAAGGAAACGGCAAGATCGCGCAGCTACTTGTCCAGATTGCCGAGCGCGTCGTGTTTCTGTCTCCTCTCGATTCTTAATATCCCCTATCCGCTATCCCCTATCGCCTTCGCTTCTTAATGCCCCTACGCCTCAGCTTCAATTTAGCCGATGGAGATTTGCGCCACTTCGAGGAAGTGGCGCAGCAGACGCAGGCAATCGCCCGCACTCAGCCTGTGGACGCAATTGTCGCGGCTGCGCGCGCAGTATTGGAACGCGGTACGCAAGCGCAAGGTGCGGAGTTCGTGAAGGAGCGTTATTCGCACCTGAGCGCCATGATCGAGATGCTCGAGGATGCGCAGTGGGAGCTCAGTGCAGAAGACAAACAGCGAACGTTGAATGCACTGGCGTGCTTCAGCGTGCCCAATCAGAGCGACACGCCTGTTAGTAATCTGGACCAGGCCATCATGATCGAGCTCATGAGCCGCGATCTACAGCACGATCTGGCTGCATACCGTGATTTCGTGCGCTTTCGAACATCTTACGATGGTAAGCACAGCAAACCAGATGCCGCTGCCCGCGACAAAGCGCTCCATCGACGTCGCGAAATCCTCATCAACCGGATGCACCAGCGGCGCAGACGAGACCTCGAGCGCGCAGGAAGCTCGGTGAGGAGGTTGTTCGGTTTGTTTGGGTTGTAGGAGGGAAGGCGATAGGGGATAGGGGATAGGGGATAGGGGATCGTAAGAATAAGAGCGGGAACGCGGAGAGAAGCGGATGGCGGATAGGGGATAGTCAGAATAAAGAGCCGGAACGTTCTACGGTTGAATTCTCCCGCGACTGACTATCCCCTATCCCCTTCACTTCCTCCTCCATATCTCACGTCCACGACCACATACATCTTCGTGCCTCCTGGTACTTCGACTTTCACCTCATCGTCGATGCCTTTGCGCAGGAGGGCGCGGCCGAGAGGCGAGTCCATGCTGATGTAGCGAGGCGCGGCGTCGAATTCATCGGGACCGACGATGCGGTACTCGACTTCATCGCCGTTGTCGTCTTCGACAGTGACCCAGGCTCCGAAAAATACACGTCTTGGGTCCGAGGGCGGCTGGTCGACCACGACCATTCCATCCAGTCGTTGTCGAAGAAAACGTACGCGTCGATCTATTTCGCGCAGTTGCCTCTTGCCGTAAATGTATTCGGCGTTCTCCGAGCGGTCGCCTTGCGCGGCTGCTTCTTGGACGGCCTGCGTCACTTGCGGGCGCAATACGCGCCACAAGTGATCGAGCTCGTCCTTAAGCCTTTTGGCTCCCTCGGGTGTAATAAATTTCGAACCTTTCGGCTGGGGTGGTCGGTAGCGCACGTGCGAAGGTGTGATCCGGTTTGCTAATGGCGTCTAAGACATCGCCTGATAACGGTAAAACGCCGAAGAAATGTGGAGTCTTTCACGGTCCATACAGTGGGCCACTACTAATCTCACGCTCCATGAGCATCAAGTACTACACACACTTTCTTCTGCAGGAACGCTCACCCAAGGGTATGAGCGAATTCCGTGGCGTCGTAGAAGTCAGCCGCGTGCTCAATCGCGGCGATTTGAAAGAAGCTGCCTCGGTCCTAGCCAAGAATTTTGAATGCGAGTCGAAGGATATCAAGGTCCTTCAATGGTCACGATTGCATTGATCGGCGCTTTTGTCTCGATCCCCTAGCGGGCTTTACTACCCTTCAGAAAGTCCGCTTCTCTGCCCCGAGTTAAGAGCTCGGGGTTTTTTTTGCCTGCGGGGAGCGCGCGGCGCGCGCCGTGACGGGTGACGGGTGACGAAGTGACGACGTCAGAGCATGCGTGCACATGCAATCCGCACTTTCGCTCGCTCCGGCTTCCGACTTCGTCACCCCGTCACCCCGTCACCGCTCCGGCGGGAACTCCCCGCCAAGGCGCCTGTCTTCCTGCATACATCCCTGTCCGCTGGTGTCCGGTGCTGTCCGATCGCGCTGCGAGCGCGCGTCCGCAATTGCGTCTGGTGGATTTCTAGGTCGATACTTCGCTCCCATCAGCGGTCTACCGCAAATTCGGTTACCTATCTCGCTATGAAAAATCCAGTTTCGTTTACTGCCCTGATTCCACTATGTGTTCTCGCCGGCTGTGCCGGTGGGCCGTCTTCCCAGGAGGCGCCTGCCGCGGCCGCGCAGCCGCAGCAATCGGGCCTATTCCTGCAGAACTTCGATCGAAGCGTTCGGCCGCAGGACGACTTCTATCGCTTCGTGAACGGTCAGTGGCTGGCAGTGACGCCGATTCCATCGGATCGTTCGAACTACGGCGCATTCACGCTGTTGCAAGAAGGTGCGGAGCACAACTTGCGCCAGATCTTGGACGAGTCCGCGACGGCGAATGCACCGAAGGGCTCGGAAACCCAAAAAGTGGGCGACTTCTACGCGAGCTTCATGGATGAAGCCAGTATCGAGGCGGCGGGATTGCAGCCGCTGCAGTCCGAGCTGGCCCGTATCGATGCACTCGCCACGAAGAAGGAGGTCGCCGAGCATATCGGGCGAGCGCAGCGACAGTTCGTCAATCATCCGTTCGCGTTCTTCGTCGCAATCGATGAGAAAAACTCCACTCAGTACATCAGCACGCTGTACCAAAGCGGGTTGGGTATGCCGGATCGAGATTACTACCTCTCCGACGATGAGCGATTGAAGAGCATCCGCGCCAAGTACCAGGTGTACGTCAAAGACATGCTTGCCTTGGCGGGTACGCCGAACGCCGAGCAGGCCGCAAAGCGCATTTACGACATCGAGCTGAGCCTGGCGAAAGCGCATTGGACTCGCGTTGAAAATCGCGATGCGCAGAAAACCTACAATCGATACGACATGCCGGCGCTTGCCAAGCTGATGCCTTCATTCGATTGGACGGCGTTTCTCGCCGGCGCGCAGGTTCCGGCCGCAAAAATGCAGGCCATCGTGGTGACGCAGCCGAGCTATTTCGAGGCGTTGGATAAAGTCATCGCGCAAACTCCAGTGGACAGCTGGCGTGAATATTTCCGCTTCCGCCTGCTCAACACATATGCCCCGGATCTCTCCTCGGCATTCGTGAACCTGCACTTCGACTTCAACGATCGCACCGTCTCAGGCGTCGAGACCATCAAGCCGCGGTGGAAGCGCGGTGTGGAAACTGTGGAGAACGCCATCGGCGAGCTGGTCGGCAAGGTGTATGTGGAGCGTCATTTCAGCTCCGATGCGAAGGAGCGCATGGACGCACTCGTCGGGAATTTGAAAGCTGCGTATTCCGAAGGGATCGATGATCTGGAATGGATGACACCTGAAACGAAGCAGAAGGCGCATGCGAAATTGGCGCGGTTCACGACCAAAATCGGCTATCCCGACAAGTGGCGTGATTGGTCCGCATTGGAAGTTCGGCGCGGCGATCTCGTCGGAAACGACATGCGTGCTGCGGCGGTCACGTTCGATCGAGATCTCGCCAAGCTCGGTGGGCCGATCGACAAAACCGAGTGGCTGATGACGCCGCAAACGGTCAATGCCTACTACTATCCACCCGCGAACGAGATCGTCTTTCCCGCCGCCATCTTGCAACCTCCGTTCTTCAACGTAGCTGCAGATGATGCAATCAATTACGGCGCGATCGGCGGCGTGATCGGTCACGAGATCAGCCACGGGTTCGATGACCAAGGACGTCGCTATGATGGAGACGGCAATCTGAACGATTGGTGGGCGCCCGCGGATAATGAGGAATTCACGCGTCGCGCGGCGCTCCTCGGGGCGCAGTATTCGGCGCTCAGCCCGATCCCCGGCATCAACGTCAATGGCGATCTCACTATGGGAGAGAACATCGCGGATCTTGCAGGGCTGCAGATGGCGTATCGCGCCTACAAGTTATCTCTCAAGGGTAAAGAAGCGCCCGTCATCGACGGATTCACCGGGGACCAACGCTTCTTCATCGGCTGGGCACAAGGCTGGGCGCGCAAGTATCGCGAAGACGAGCTTCGCAAGCGCCTGCTCACCGATCCGCACAGCCCGAGCGAGTACCGCACCAACGCTGTCGTGGCGAACGTCGACGAATTCCACAAAGCCTTCGGGGTCAAACCCGGCGACAAGATGTATCGCGCACCGCAGGAGAGGGTGAAGATTTGGTGAGAAAGGGTGACGGGTGGCGAGTGACGAGTGACGGGTGGGACGCAGTGGATGAAAGGGCGTGCTTCTCGAGCACCATTCGTTACTTCCTTAGCTGAGTACATCCACTTACTTCTTGCCCGTCACCCGTCACCCGTCACCTGTCACCGATTCCGCCGACTCCGTCGGCGGAACTCTGACCCTTTCTGGTTGATTCCACTGTCGCAAACCCCATTCAGCGGGTTATGTTCAACAGACCAGAACGATAGAAGGGAGCGATTCATGTACGCTTTGCGCGTTTTCGTCATCTTGTTGTGCAGCGCTTTGATCGGCGGCTGCGGTTACAACACCTTGCAACAGCAAGATGAGCAGGTGACATCTGCCTGGTCCGAAGTCCTAAACCAGTATCAGCGCCGTGCGGATCTAGTGCCGAACCTCGTGAACACCGTCCGGGGCGCGGTCGCGGCTGAGAAGGACATTCTGGATAGCGTCATCGAGGCGCGCTCCCGCGCAACTTCCATCCAAGCCACGCCTGAGCTGATCGAGAATCCGCAAGCCTTTCAGCAATGGCAGGCTGCTCAGGGAGAGTTGAGCTCGGCGCTGTCTCGATTAATGGTGGTGGTCGAGCGTTATCCGGATTTGAAGTCGATTTCCGGATTCAACGATCTGCGCGCGCAACTCGAGGGCACCGAGAATCGAATCGCTGTCGCTCGCAAGCGCTACATCGACGCCGTGCAAAACTACAATGTTACCGTTCGATCATTCCCGACGAACCTCACAGCGAAGATGTTTGGCCACGACGTGAAGCAGAACTTCACCGTCGAAAACGAAGCGGTCATTTCTCGGCCGCCCGCCGTCGACTTCAGCACTGATGCACCGGCTGCGCAGGATCAGCCGGTGGAAACAGCTGGTTGAGCAAGACAGCCGCGATGGCATCTTCCGGCGCGCGATGGTCGTGCGCTTGGCTTGCGCTGCTAATCTGCATCACGGCGGCCGCGCAGGTCGCAGTGCCTACGCTGAGCTCGCCTGTCACGGACCTGACGGGCACATTGAGCGCGCAGCAGATCTCAGCGCTCGATCAGCGTTTACGAGCTTTCGAGGCGCAGAAGGGCAGTCAAATCGCCGTGCTGCTCGTGCCCACCACTCAACCTGAAACGATCGAGCAGTACTCGATTCGCGTTGCCGAAGCTTGGAAGATCGGGCGACGCGGAACGGATGATGGCGTTTTAGTGTTGGTGGCGATTCAGGATCGCGCGGTCAGAATCGAAGTCGGCTACGGCTTGGAAGGCGCGCTGCCGGATGTGATTGCCAACCGCATCACCGATCAAGTGATCGTGCCGCGGTTTCGAGAGGGCGATTATTTCGGAGGGTTGTCCGCGGCCATTGATCGCATCATTGCCGTGCTTCAGGGCGAGCCTCTCCCAGAGCCCGAGCGCCGCGCACCGAGCGGGGATGGCTTCGGATCGATTCTGCCGCTGCTGTTCATGCTCGTGTTTGTCGGCAGCAGCGTTTTGAGGCGCATGTTCGGTGCATTCGGTGGCGCCGCGGTCACGGCAGGCATCGCCGGCGTCATCGTATGGGTGCTCACCAGCATCATCGGCGTCGCAATCGGTGCGGCAGCAATCGCTTTCGTCTTTGGCTTGTTCGGCGGCATGGGTGGAAGCGGCCGCGGATGGACGAATCGCGGCGGGTGGGGCGGCGGATTCGGAGGCGGAGGCTTCGGCGGAGGCGGATGGAGTGGCGGTGGTGGTGGTTTCGGTGGAGGCGGCGCGTCCGGACGCTGGTAACGAATGACCTTCAAACGCGCAGTACGACATCTGTTCGCCACCGGCTGGAGCTTGCGCCGTGCATTCGATGCGGCCGGGTTGCAAGCGATCGAGCGCAGTATTGCTGCGGCTGAGAGAACGCATGGTGGAGAGATTCGCTTCGCCATCGAAGCTCAACTGAATCCATTCGAGGTCTTCCGAGGAATCACGCCACGGGAGCGCGCTGTAGAAGCGTTTGCGCACCTGGGCGTGTGGGACACTGAAGCAAACAACGGCGTGCTCATCTACGTGCTCTGGGCTGATCACGATGTCGAGATCGTGGCCGACCGCGGCTTCAACGGCCGCGTCACTGCGGAAGAATGGGAACAGGTGTGCCACCGCATGGAGAGTCTGTTTAAGAGTGGCCAAGCTGTCGACGCCGTCGTCGCAGGAATCGAAGCCGTTGGCACGATCATGGCGCGTCACTTCCCGGCGACAGATCGGAATGAGTTGCCGGATAAGCCGGTAGTGATGTGAGGCGGGAGATTAGAGTCCGTGGACCGCAGTCTGTGGTCCGAAGCCAGAGAAAGGTCAAGCGGACCGAGCGTGCGAGATACGGCTAATCCAGTTCTTGCTACGGACTGCGGACTGTCAGCTGCAGACTCCCACGCCCAGATCAGGTAATAATCCCCCCATGCACTTGAACGCGCCCCGAATCCTCCCGCTCGTCCTGGCCTTCTGTTTGGCGGGATGTCAGCTCATCCAGCCGAAGCCCGCGCCGGAGCCGGAAGCGCCGCCTGCGCCGCCGCCGATTGAGGCGCCGCTCGCGACGCATGAATTCGAGTTCGACCCTGAGAACGACAAGGTCCTAGGGCAGCTGCAAGTCACGCGAGTACAAGGGGAAGACACGCTTTCGGATATCGCGCGTCGATTCAACCTTGGTTACGAGGAGATCGTGCGCGCGAACCCAGGTGTGGACCCGTGGTTACCGGGAGAGGGCCGCGAAATCGTGCTGCCCACTCAATACATCTTGCCGAACGCGCCGCGAGAGGGGTTGGTGATCAATCTTGCGCAACTGCGCATGTTCTATTTTCCAAAAGTCGCGGAGGGAGAGCCGCATCGCGTGATCACGCACCCGATTGGCATCGGCAAGGTGGGTTGGTCAACACCGGAGGGAACGACGAAGGTTACGGCCAAGGCGAAGAACCCGACTTGGTTCCCGCCTGCTTCGGTGCGTAAGGAGCACGCTGCCGCCGGTGATCCGTTGCCTTCCAAAGTACCGCCTGGACCGGATAACCCGCTCGGTGCGCACATGCTGAAGCTCGGCTGGCCGAGCTATCTGATTCACGGAACGAACAAGCCCTACGGTGTCGGCTTGCGTTCCAGTCATGGCTGCGTGCGTTTCTATCCAGAAGACATTGCAGAGCTCTATGACCAAGTTCCAGTGGGCACCAAAGTAACTGTGGTCAATCAACCGTTCCTATTTGCTTGGCAGGGTGAAGCACTCTATGTGCAGGCCTTCCCGGTGCTCGAGGATGATACTCGCGAGCATCCAGAGCCCGCCGATCAGCTACTGAATGCGGCGATATCCAACGAGATGTGGCAGCAGGTCAAACAGCATGGTGCTTCGGTTGACTTCGATCTAGTCGATCAGATCGTCGCGCACGCGCGTGGCATCGCGGTTCCGGTGTCTCACCAAAAAATCACGATGGACAAGTTCATCTTCGCTTCAAGGCACGTCGAGAATCGTTTGCCGGAGGGTGCGAACTGGAACGGGAGCGATAAGACATTCTTCACCGCCGAGCAGTTCGAAGCCGCTCGAGCAGGCACGGCAACGCCGAAGAAGGCCGCGCCGGTAAAGAGCAAGAAGAAAGCCGTGGCGCAGGGTGCCGGCGGAGCCGCCGCCGGATCGTTGTAGCTTGAACGTGCTCTGGTGTAGAGGTGTAGCGTGTAGGGTCAGATAGCCGCGCTGTTAGTTTCAGGCGTCTTCTACACGTCACACACTCCGCGAAGAGTCAGAAGGAACCCTACACCCCTACGAGCCGTATCTACTCACACTCACTGAAGGGGCATGCCATGCGTTGGGCCGGTCGGCGAAGCAGCTCGAATGTAGAAGATCGTCGCGGCATGCGCTTCAAAGGTGCGGGTGGCATTGGCCTAGGCACCATTGTACTGGCGCTCATTGCTCTATATTTCGGCCAAGATCCCTCCGTCGTTCTCCAGGGCGTGCAGCCCACGCAGCAGGCGGAGCAGGTTCCTTATGAAGAGTCAGCCGAAGAAGCGCAGCTTCGCGAATTCATCTCCGTGGTGCTCGCCGACACCGAAGAAACCTGGGCTGCGCTCTTCGCGATGAATGGCAGCACGTACCAAGAACCAACGCTCGTGTTGTTCTCGGGCGCGGTCGAGTCCGCTTGCGGCTTCGCACAAGCCGCCGTCGGTCCTTTTTACTGTCCAGCCGATCGCCAGCTGTATATCGATTTGTCGTTCTATCGCGATCTGCAAACCCGTTTCGGCGCACCGGGCGACTTCGCGCAAGCCTATGTCATTGCGCACGAGGTTGGACATCACGTGCAAACGCTACTCGGCATTTCCGAACGCAACATGGCAGCACGTCGCGCCGTCAGCCAAGAGGAAGCAAACGCGCTTTCAGTGCGCCAAGAGTTGCAAGCCGATTGTTTCGCCGGCGTTTGGGCGCACAACGCAAATCGAGAGCGTCAGCTACTCGAGCCAGGTGACATCGAAGAAGGATTGAATGCCGCGAGCGCGATTGGCGATGACCGATTGCAGCAACAATCTCGTGGCTACGTAGCGCCGGAATCTTTTACGCACGGCAGTTCCGAACAACGCATGCGATGGTTCAAGCGGGGCTACGAGAGCGGCGATGTGAACGCGTGCGATACCTTCTCACAACGCGAGTTGTGAGAAGGCGGGAGTGATGAGGCGATGAAGTGATAAGGTGATGACGACAGAGCGAAAACTGGTTCGTATTTTCTTACGTCATCACTTCATCACCTGATCACCTCATCACTTTCCCCCTTCACTGTGCTACCTTACCCTTCATAACAATGAAGGGGAGGCAAGGTGCCGGAGCGTTCGCTCGACGGTATCAACATCGCTGAATCGCCGGATGCGGAACAGCCGATTGCGCGCGCGAGTGCGCAGTCAACGGCGTTTGTCGGTCGCGCGTTGCGCGGTCCGGTGAATCATCCCGTCACGGTTCGCAGCTTCAGCGATTTCCAACAAGTGTTCGGCGGCTTATGGCAGCCGAGTCCACTCTCGTACGCGGTGGAGCAATTTTTCGAGCAAGGCGGTCGACGCGCGATCATCGTGCGTGTCGTCAACGGCGCGGCTCCCGCTTCGATTTCGTTGCGCTGCGACCAGCAGACACTCACGCTCGAAGCGTTGGCGCCCGGGACGCGCGAGTTTCTGCGTGCCTCGATCGATTACGACAACATCGCCAGTGACGATGAGGAACGTTTCAATCTAGTCGTGCAGCGGGTGCGATCACCGGGCTCCGAGAGAATCGAAGCGCAAGAGACGTTCCGGGGCGTGTCCGTCGACTCCGAATCGCCGCGCTTCGTCACGCGAGCATTACTAGAATCCACATTGGTACGCGTGCGCGGATACGTGCCGCGTCAAAGGCCTGATCGCACGTTGATGCCGGGCACGAATCTGCCGATTGGCTACATTCATTCGAATCCCGATGGCGGTGATGGTCGGCCGCTCACCGATTACGATGTGATCGGATCATCCACTCGCGGTACCGGGCTGTTTGCGCTCAAGAACGTCGAGGATCTCGCGTTCCTCTACATCCCGCCGTTGACGCGAACCCACGACGTCGGGGTCAGCACCTTGTTGGTCGCCGCAAGATTCTGCCGCGACAGACGCGCGATGCTGATCGTGGACCCTCCCGCCACTTGGGAAACACCCGCTCATGCGACCTCCGCGCTGCGCGAATTGGATTTTCGTTGCGAAAACGCAGTGATGTTTTATCCGCGCATCATTGCCATGGACCGATTGCGCGGCCGTCAGGAAGTTTTTGCGAATGGCGGGGCCGTCGCCGGCTTGTTGTCGCGCCCTGGCGATGCAGTCTCTTCAGCGATCGCCGTAAAAGAACCTGAGCCTCTATTGCGCGGCGGTGTGCGGCTCGCGACAGCGGTGAAGGCAACTGATCGTTGGAGGTTGGCCGCGCATGGCGCAAATGTGCTCCAGACCGTGCGTAGTCCTGATCCACGTCAGCCCGCGCTGCGGACGCTCGCTTGCGGCGCAAGCGCCTCGACGGATGGCTCATATCTCTCTCAGCAGCGTTTCGCTCTGTTCGTGATCGATGCTATCGCGCGAGGCACGCGTTGGTGCCTGGGTGCGTCGCGCGATCGCGGCACGTGGATACGAATCACCCGGCAAATTGAATCCTTCTTCATGGATTTGCGTGCGGCCGGTGCGTTCGCTGGCGTGAGCGAGCAGCAATCCTTTCTAGTCGTCAGCGACGAGCGGATCAATGATCAACTAGATGCGCAGACTGTAAAAATCTTGGTGCAGTTCGCAGCCCTTCACGGCGGCGCGCAACACAGCTTTCTGATCGAACACACCCTCGACGGTCCGAGCGTGCGGCCAGTAACGGTTAACCGTTTCGAGTCCTCACTCATCATCTCCGATGAGCTCGAAAGGGAAATCACTATCCGACTAGATCGCGATGAAGAACTCAGTAGGTTGATGGTGGGGTAGGTCGGAGCCGTGATGTGGTGATGAAGTGATAAGGTGATGCGGCAAGAGGCCGGAAAGGAGTTCTCGTTTCTGTCCTTATCACCTCATCACTCATCACTTCATCACTGTCCCTCAGGCCCCGCTCGGCGCCACAATACTTCCGCGCCATGCTCGTGACGCACGAGGACGCGTGCGAGCACGAAGAGTAGGTCGGATAGGCGATTCAAATACTGCGGCACCTCACGGGCGACGGCCTCGCTCTCAGCCAACGCCCATGATGCACGCTCCGCGCGACGCGCGATCGTACGGGTCAGATGGCATGCAGAGGTTGCCTGGCCGCCGCTCGGCAGAATGAATTCTTTCAGGGGCGGAAGAGCATCATTGAACCGATCGAGATCTCGCTCCAACCGAACGATGTGATCCGCCGTAATGGATCGCAGGCCCGGGACGGCAAGCTCGCCTCCTAAATCGAAAAGCTCATGCTGAATGCGCGTCAGCACCTCGGCGATTTCGGCGGGGATCCCCGGTACAGCTAGCACCATTCCCAAAGCACTATTGGTCTCGTCCGCCGAGCCATATGCCTCGATACGCGCGTGCGTTTTCGGCACGCGCGTTCCGTCACCTAAGCCTGTCGTGCCGTCATCGCCCGTGCGTGTGTAGATCTTGCTGAGTCGGTGGCCCATAAAATACCTGGTGACGGGTGACGGGTGACGGGTGACGAGGTGACGACGTCAGAGTAAGAGACTTGAGTCAGACAAAGAGGATGGCACCGGTCGCTTCTAGCCAACCCTTACTCTGACTTCGTCACCCGTCACCCCGTCACTCCTCTCACTTTACTCCGGCCGGAATCTGAGGTTTACGAAGAACGTGCGATCGTCTTGGTTGTACAAGCGCACGGTTCGATAGTCGCGATCCAGCAAATTGCCTATCTTTCCTTGGATTGTCCAAGTTGCCGAAAGTGCGTAATCGAATGTGAGATCGATGAGCGCGTAACCGCCCACTCGGTTGGTGTTGCTCACGTCGTCGAAACGGGCACCTTCGGTGGTGAGCCGTACACGCGTATCGAATGCACCAAACGCTCGGCCCAGCTCTATATGACCTGTGTGACGCGAGCGCCGCGGAAGAAAATTGTCGAAGTCCGCACCCGGCGTGCGATTACGTGGATCCAATGCGCTGTACCCGAGTCCCAGCGTCCATTTGCCGATCGATGCATCGAGATCTGCCTCGATCCCACGAATGCGTGAGCTGTTCAAATTGGCGGGACTGAATGTCGCTGGGTTGTAAACGATCAGGTCTTCGATTCGGCTTTCGAACGCAGTCAATGCGACGGTGATCGGCGCGATCGTCCAGCCGACCCCGAGCTCATAGCTTCTCGAGGTTTCCGGATCCAATTCCGGATTGCTGAATCCCGGGTAGTACAAATCGTTGAACGTCGGTGCCCCGAACGCATTTCCCCAAGCCGCGTTGATAGACCACTGTTCGCTCAACGACCACTTCCAGCCAAGGCTCCCGGTTTCGTAGTTGCCGAACTGCTCGTTGTCATCGGTGCGCACGGAGCCGAGCAAGCGATGAGCCCCGAGTTGAATCTGATACTGCGCAAACGCGCCCACGCTGTTGCGGGAGGTTTCTTCGAAAGCGACTGTGCTGTCGACTCGATCGTCGAAATAGTCGATGCCAAGCGTCACAGTCTGCGATCTCGTCAAGAGAAAATCCGATTGCAACGAGGCATGCTGCCGCTCGGTATCGAATCGAGAGGCGAAAATCTCGCGCTCATCGCTTAACGGATCGTCAAAGAAGCTGTCGTGCTCGTCCCGACTGCTGCCGAGAAGGAGCGATAACGTCCAATATTCGGTCGGTTCGATGCGTGCGCCGAAGGAGAGCACCTGCTCGACGAATTCGGTTACGTTGGCGAAGTCGCCGTCGTACTCGGTAGTACCGGTCGCGTACAGCGCGCTGCCCTCGATCTGCACAGATTGCCATCGGTAGCCGGCTCGCAACGAACCCGAAGAATTGTCGTATCCATCGCGATCGGGTTCGCTCGTGAAGCAGCCGCCGCCGATGGGAAACGGTGCTCCCGCGCAGGAGTTATATCCTTCGGTCTCGATCCGGCTCGCCGAGAGATTTACCCATGCCGAATCAGACTCCGTGCCGAAGCTACCGCTGACTTTGGAAGTTTCGTGGGAGCCTGCACCCACGCTCACTGTGGGCGAACCGCCTTTGCGGGTAAAAATTTGAATCACACCGCCGATGGCATCAGAACCATAGATGCTCGACCGCGGCCCACGAATGATTTCGATGCGTTCGATCTGATCGACGGGCAGTAACTCGAATGCCGTCGTACCGCTCGTCGCCGAGCCGACGCGCACACCATCGACAAGCACGAGCAGTTGTTCGGAATCTGCCCCGCGCAAAAAAACGTTTGACAGCTTTCCGAGCCCACCGGTGTTGACCACGCTGAGTCCAGTTTCACCTCGAAGCAGATCTTGCAGCGAGTGTGCGCCGCGCCGGTCGATGTCATCGCGAGTGATGACCGATACGGCGCCGATCACTTCGCTGATGGGTTGCTCAACTCGCGTCGCTGTGACGACGAGTGCATCTCGGCCGCGTTCATTGGCCGCCGCAACACAGATTGAAGGACACGCTAAAACTGAGGCCGCAGCGAACGCTGCGACCGAAGGAACGAATTTCATTGCACCACTCCCCATGCTCGCCCGCATGGCTGTCGTTGTTGAAACAGCAGGCGGCAGAAGGTCGCGCCGAACGGCGCACACCCATCGCCCGCCGCGATGCTGGTATGTCCGTCAGGCCGGTCTCCGGGCTTACGAGTGAGCAGCGAACGATCGCGGCTCGTCCATATCACCTTCCCACGTCAGCGACGCAGTGGTTCGAGGGTTTAGTCTCTCGATATGGATTGACTCGAATACCGTTGCGGGGGCAGCGCCGGAATGTCGCTTTGCAGCGAGGTACCGGCTTCCCGTTTATCGCATCCTCATCGGACACGATCACCTGGCGGTGGCGGGAAGATAGGGAAGGGGAGCAGAGAGGTCAAGAGTTGGTGATAGAACGACTGCCTGGCCCACAAGGCCTGCGAAGGTACGCTGGTCAACGCACAAGCAGTTAGGCCGCTTGCCGCGGAAAGCCAGAATGGCTGCGCGAAGAATCCTTGGTTTTGACCTGCTGAGGCCGTCGGCCCGCTTGGCGCACTCCGTCTTCTCGATAGGCTGTCATTCCATTCTTGCTCTTGCCGTCATCTTCTTTGGGTGACACAGTTCAGCTCTACTCAGTTGAAATTCAGCGAGAAGATGTCCGACTCACCCTTTCCCGACTCACCCTTTCTTACCGTGGCGATCGATGCGGCGCGTGCTGCGGCAGATGTCATTCGTCGGTACTACCAGCAAAATCTGGCCGTCACGATCAAGGCAGACAAGTCGCCCGTCACTCGAGCCGATGTCGAAACTGAACAGGTGATTCGGAAGATCATCGGCGAGCGCTTCCCGCATCATGGTTTCTATGGCGAAGAGACGGGTCAAAGTGCGCTGGATGCCGAATATCTGTGGCTGGTCGATCCGATCGATGGCACCAAGGCATTTGTGCGGGAATATCCGTTCTTCTCCACGCAGATTGCATTACGACATCGTGGGCGTTTGATCGTCGGCGTCTCTTCCGCGCCTGTTTACGGTGAGCTTGCTTATGCGCAGCTACCACATTCGATTGCGGCTGGCTCGGGGCAGACCGACTTCGCCCTGAAAGCGGTGTTAGGCGACTGTTCGGTCAAGGTCAGCGACATCAGCTCGATCGAAGCCTGCGCCATCTCCGCCGGAAACTTGAAGACACTTGCAAGCGGCACCCATTGGCAGCGGTATGGAAGGCTTGTTGCGCGGGCAAATCGCATCCGAGGCTATGGCGATTTCCTTCACTATCACTTGCTTGCCTCCGGCAAGATCGACGTCGTGATCGAATCCGACGTCAACATCCTCGACATCGCTGCACTCGCCGTCATTGTCGAAGCGGCCGGCGGCAAGTTCACCGACCTCGACGGCCAACCGATCGGATTAGAAACGACGAGCGTGCTGGCGACGAATGGGAGGCTTCATGGTGACGTGCTCAGTGCGCTGAGCACGTCGTGACGGGGTGACGAAGTGACGGCGTCAGAAGGGTCGCGTCTGTTCTTCTTCTGACCTCGTCACCCCGTCACCTCCCCCATCTTCACCCATCACGAACGTCATCCCTTCCTCCCACTTCACTTCGCGCACCGGCAGACCGTACAGCTTCGTCATCATTTCTGCGGTGAGGACTTCGTGCTTGGGGCCGTAATGCCAAGCGCCGTTGCCGAACAGCAGCAACGCGAAGTCGGCGAAGCGTGCGGCCAATGCGGCATCGTGAAGAGTCATGATCACGCTGTGGCCGTCGGCTGCTTTAGTGCGCAGCAAATTCAAGATATCTATTTGATGATGAGGATCCAGGTGATTGATGGGCTCATCGAGTAGATAAACCTCGGGCGATTGCGTCAGCAGCGCGGCGATCGCGACGCGACGGCGTTCACCGCCGGACAACGTGCTCACTTCTCGAAGCTCGAATCCTTGCAGTTGAACAGCTGCGAGCGCCTCGAGTGCAATTCGGCGATCTTGATCGCTTTCCCAATCCCAGAATCCAATGTGCGGATGCCGGCCGACCAGAACCGCATCGAGCACTGTCGAGGGAAATGCATCCTCGGTTGTCTGCGTGAGCAAGCCCAGTGACCGTGCAAGTGTGCGGCGAGGCCATGCGGCCAGTGACTCTGTGCCAAGCCGTACTTCTCCGGCTTGCGTAGAGCGCAAGCCCGCAAGCGTATGTAGCGTGAGTGTCTTGCCTGCGCCGTTTCTCCCCAGGATTGCGATCACCGATCCCGGCTCGAAGTTGACGTTCAGATCGCGCACGAGCTCCCGACCTGCAATGCTGACGGATAGCGCCTGGCAACTCAGCTCGCTGATCGATGGCTTACTCGTCGATCGCTCAAGTGCAACCTGCATCACTCGGTCCAACCGATTTCCGCGGCCGTCCGGGGTCCGATAATGACTTCCTGTAGAGACTCGGGGATTTCAGCGCGTTGATCTTCGATCGGAATACGTCCAGCCATCAGTTCTGCATATTCTTGCGGATGCAACGGCTCACGATCGGGCTCCGCATAGCCCGCTGGATGCGATGGAAGATTCGTGCGCGGGTCGTATTTGTCGCTCGCGCCCAGCGTGTGAAGTAGCTCGTGCGCGATGACCGTGTCGTTTGCGCCCATCATGCGCCGGTCGGCGAATACGTTCACGATGCCGAACAAACCTTTCTGCAGGCCGATGGAATGCGACAACTGTGGAGAAAACTTGGGGTCGTGATAGAGCACGAACAATTTGATATCAGGGGCAATGCCGCCCGGATCTCCCGCTACACGCCAGGCCCAATAGCGCGTACGTAAGCTCCACCACGCAACAGTCAACGCTCCAGCGCCTGGCGCGATGATGGGCGGCAACTCCCGGATCTGTTCGGCGCGTGTGAGCCGGATCGGCCGCTGCATTGTGACGCCGTATTCACGAGCCTCACTCTCGAAGAAACGTTCGATCGCGCCGAATTGATCTGTCTGAAGCTCGCGAATGAAGCGCTCGGACTCGGCTGTTCCATCGCCGTTGATCGGATACAGTGCGGCACGCAACGGAATATCCCAATCTGTCGAGTACACACGATCGAAATAGGTGTTCAGCGCCACGAACAGCAGGATCAACAGCAGTATGGCGATCCGAATTCTACGCCACATCAACCAGCCGTCTCCGCGCTGACCGAGCTGAGCTCGCCGTCCTCGACTGTATAGCTAACATTCATCGGTTGACAGCAGACGCTGCAATCCTCGATGTAGGTCTGCGATTCAATAGATAAATCCAGAAACAGCGTGATGATCTCGCCGCAGTAGGGGCAGCTGATTTCGGCAGTGGTTTCTAGCATGGTGATGTACGTGCGAACGTATCGAGGTGTAGACGTGTAGAGGTCAGAAAAGCCGGTGTACCGCCTTTGTCCTGCGAGATTCTGACGTTCACACGCCTACACGTCTACACGACATTCACGCGCTACATCGAGAACGCACCCTTGATCCATTGCACGTGCTCGCCACCAGTCGATGACATCGCAATGACATCGAAGCGAGCGGGATAGCGCCGCAGTTCCGGGCGCGTGGTCAGAAGATGGCGAGCTGCGTTGATAATCCGCCTTTGCTTCTTGATGGTGATCGATGCGGCGGCACCGCCATACTGATCCGATGAGCGATAGCGGACCTCGACCAGTACCAATATCTGCCCTTCCAGCATGACCAAATCGAGCTCTCCGGCCTTGCATCGATAATTTCGATGAATCAGTTTCAGCCCAGCTGTTTTGAGATAGGCAAGCGCGCTGTCCTCAGCTTCGTTGCCCGCGTCCGTGCGGTGCATGAGTGATCCTGAAATGGTGGAGGTGATGAAAGTGACGTAGGTGATAGAAGTGATGTGAGTGTTATAGGTGATGTAAGTGATAGGTAAGAGACTTTACAGATGTTGCGCGGTCCTCGCATCATCTTGCCCCCATCACCTCCATCACCTCAGTTCTGCCGACTTCGCGCCATCGACCGGTACCGCCTTGCCACTCGAGACGCGGGCCCAATCCAGCTCACGTCGAACTCGTCCCTTGTCATCGATCGATAGTTGACCCGTCATGCCCGGAATCGCGTGTTCGCGGCCGAAGCGGCCTGCTTTCAGCAGTGGGATGAGGCGATAGGCATCGAAGCCGAACGCATACAAGCGCCCCCGGCCACGTGCGCGGACCGGCCAATGTTTACGCAAGGCTTCGCGCAGCTCGGTCGAGACGGCATCGGGCGAGATCACCCATGGCATATCAGGGAAAATCACGCCTTCCAAGTCGTTATTCGCGTCCACGCTGGGTTCGAAGATATCCGAGGTTGCGTACATAGGCAGATCTTCGGCCAGATGGAAACGAAGCGCTGGTCGGATCGAGCGGCCTTGCACGGGTTGCGCGCCCACGAACACGAACTGGACGTCGCCTCGGCGTCGTGGCTCGAATTCAAAGCGTGTACCCAACGCAGCGCTCAACGCATTCGCGCGCGCGCGGCTCTCATCGATCAGTAGCACTGAGCGAATCGGTTGCGAAAAATCCCGAGCATTCGGGTCGTAGAAGCGCAATGCCGCAATTGCGCCGCCAAGAGTCTTGAGCTCCGTGTCGAATGCGCGAAACAAGCGTTGCCCCCATTCGTTGTTCGGCAGCAGCACGATGCCGCGCATGCGTCCATCCGTCACCACCCGTTGCGCGACTTGTTGGGCTTCTTCTTCCGGGTCCAAAGCGAATTGAAACATCATCGGCGGCGGAACGGTTTCATCGGGCAGTTGATTCAAGGCGAGCGTCAGCACTGAAGCCTCGCCGGAACTGCCGATCGCTGCCACTTCATCCTTTGTCAGCGGCCCTACGATGAACTGGGACCCATCCGCGATGGCCTGACGATAGGCCGTGATCGCACCCATCTCGGCCGAATCGTAGATGTTCAGTGCGGGGCGACTCGCGGAATCTTGCTGCAGGATCGCGGCGAGGAAGCCGTCGCGCACCGCTATGCCCGCAAGCTGCTGTCGCCCCGACAGCGGCAGTACGAGCGCGATCTGCGCGGGGTAGTTCAGTCCGATGCCGAGCTGTGGGAGGACCTCTTCTTCCAATAGAGAGTTTGCAGGATGATTTGGATAACGGCCGCGCCACTGCGCTAAGCCTTCGCCGGCAGTGAAAGGATTGCGGGCGGCGACTAGCGCCGCATTGCCGAGCTCTAGCCAGCCAGCGAGCACCGAGGTACTCCCGGGCGGCACGGAGAAGTCTGCATTTCCAGCCGCACTGCGTTGCAGACCTTCCCAGATCATGCGTCGATTCTTCTTGATCTCTTCTTGCGAGCGTAACGCCGCTTCTCGATCCAATGCAGTCACGATCGCGGCTGCCGGTCGATTCAACGCAAAGAGCGCACGTGCGCGAAGCTCGAGCACATCGGCCAGCGATTCTCGTTGCACCGGTTGAGGAATACGGTTCAGCTCTGCGAGTGCCGCGTCAGGCCGATTGGCCTGCAATGAGAGCTCGGCTCCGACCAAGGCGCGCAGCACGAAATCTGCGGTAGGCAGCGAGCCGGTGATTTGTTTCAGGATGTCGCTCGCTCGAGCGTTTTCACCCGCGCGAACGTATTCGCGCGCGGCACGCAACATCAATCGATTGCGCAGCTCGGTCGGCGATTGTGCCGCGATACCTTCGTAGATTTTAGCCGCGCCTCGAGCATCCCCCTCGCGCGAGAGTCGCTCGGCCCGTGCCATTTCGCGCTCTGCGCCTGCGCTTTGCGGACGGCTCGGCGTCGTGCCTTCGCATCCAGCGAGCAGCGTGCAGGCCAGCAGGAATGCCAGCCAGCATCGCATTGAAATCGGCCGATTCGACATGCACGGGCTCCGGGGGCGGTAAACTTCCACGATCGATAGATGACTCGCCGCACAGTTTACCGCTTCGGAGAAGCTCAGGGCATGACTCAACCCGCTGGCACGCTTTACGTGGTTGCAACGCCGATCGGCAATCTCGGCGATCTAAGCCGCCGCGCCCAGGAAACGCTCGGCCGCGTGAGTCTGATTGCGGCCGAGGACACGCGCCACACCGGGCAGCTACTGAAAGTCTTCGGCATCGAAACCGCAATGATGTCCTTACACGAGCACAATGAAGAGCGCCGTTCGCAGCTGTTGCTCGCTCGTCTGATCGCAGGCGAATCGATAGCGCTCGTAAGCGATGCCGGCACGCCCCTCATCAGTGATCCTGGATTCGATCTCGTAGCCGCAGCCCGCGATCGCGGCATCCAAGTGGTTGCGGTGCCCGGAGCTTGTGCGGCAATCGCTGCCCTTTCCATTGCCGGGCTGCCGACCGACAGATTCACATTCGAAGGCTTCCTGGCTGCGAAAAGCAGCGCTCGGCGCGCTCAGCTGGAGATGTTGCAGACACAAGAGCGCACGATGGTGTTCTATGAATCTCCGCATCGCCTGGTGGATTCATTGAGCGACATGAGCAGCATCTTTGGCGGGGACCGACGTGCGGTCGTCTGTCGAGAGTTGACTAAACAACACGAGACCAGCTACTCGGGTGCGCTTGCTCACTTGCAGGAGCAGAGCGCTCGAGATACAGATATGTCTCGCGGAGAAATCGTCATCGTTGTCGCAGGCAACTCAATCCAGGCATCGACGCTAAACATTGATGCCGATCGTCTGCTACGCGCGCTGCTCGAAGACCTTCCCCCCTCTCAGGCAGCAAAGATCGCGGCGAAAATCAGCGGCGAGAAGCGCAGTGAGTTGTATGAGAGAGCGATGAGCATCGGCAAGAGGCAGAGTCCATAGCCCGCAGCCCGCAGCCCAGAGCCAGAGGCTCGACGTCTGGCCACAGACTGCGGACCACAGACTTCGGACTAAAAAAAGAGAAGTCAGCCGGTAAGCCGGGTTCTGTCTTGGACAGTCATTCATCTGGGATGCGCGTCGCCGCGCACCTCTAGCGACCTACCCGGGAACACGTGCGGGCCGCACGCGCAGCTCGAAGCTGCTTGCTCCCCTATTTGGCCTTGCTCCGGGCGGGGTTTGCCGTGCCACCGAGTGTTACCACCGGCGCGGTGCGCTCTTACCGCACCATTTCACCCTTACCGGCGTACATCACCGAAGTGACGCGCGCTTAGGCGGTTTACTTTCTGTTGCACTTTCCGTGGGCTCGCGCCCCCCAGGTGTTACCTGGCACCGTGCCCTAGGAGCCCGGACTTTCCTCCACGCTTGCGCGCAGCGACTGCCTGGCTGACTTCGGCGCGGATGGTGGGGGCTACGGGACATCCACGCAAGGGAAAAAGCAAAGATGCGAATGTCCCATGAACCCAAAGCCGCGGGACTGCGCGGAGAGCAGCGTCTCGCCGTCGTGAGACAACCAGACGGTCCCGAACATTCATATAAACTTGACGATGAAGCCATCAGGATTAGTCGTTGTAAGCAAACCATATACAGTTACTTATGGGCTAGAAGCGCATCGCTTCTGATTTTTCGCCACATTTCGCCATCGATGTTGCGCAGTCGGCGCGCAGTCTCTCGCCAAGTTGCTCATTCGGAGAGCTCAGGCGAACCCGCAGCGTCGCTACACATCACCTCAAGAAGGTGAGCTAAGCCACTGATTTGCGATGTGCAG